>CAZWOB010000025.1:15062-27396 GCA_964635295.1 uncultured bacterium | reverse complement strand
AGATCGAAGATGTGATCGCAGCGTACAGCGAGCCTTTGACAAGCGACCCTGTGATTGATGAATCGCAGCGTCAATCGATCCTGCTCCACGCGCGCCGTATCAAAATTCACGACTCCAGCGTCAACAGTCTGATCGAGCTGCTGACCTTTCCTGAACTGCATGAAATCGACCGAGGAAAAGACCTGCATAAAGGGAAAGGGATTACTGCTGGACTTTCGGGGTCTTACATCCTCAAGGACAACAAAGGAACACCCTGTGCAATTTATAAGCCGGATGAAGAAACAACCGGTGAAGTCAACAATGCTCATGGACCTGACAGAAGGATGGTTGATCTTACAAATATCCAGCCTGAAAAAATGTCTGTTAGGGAAGAAGCTGCCTATCTGCTCGACAGAGGGTTCTCCAGAGTTCCCAGAACGCGAAAAGTCACCCTGCGTGGCATCAATACAGAAGGAAAAAAACGCAATTACACAACGGGATCTCTCCAGCAATGGATTCAAGGAGCGCGATCATTTGACCAACTGGATGAAAGGGAATTGGCAGGCATTCCTGCAGAAGATCTGCAACGATTGGCTATCCAGGATTTGCGTTGGCTGAATGCCGACCGCCATTTCGGCAATGTACTCCTGGACCCTGACGGCAGAGTCGTCCCAATCGATCATGGCTTTATCCTTCCGAATAAAGCTGACAGACTTGTCTTCAATTGGATGAAATTCCCTCAAATGAAACTGAAACTAACAGAAGAGTGCAAACGCTATATCCTCGCGCTTGATCCTCAAAAAGACGCTCAGGAATTATTAAAATTAGGCATTGATGAAGCTGCGATCGCACGAATGGAAATCTCCACATACCTTCTTCAAGAGGGTGTGAGACAGGGACTCTCGTTGCATGAGATCGCGAGTATTTACATCAATGGAGACGACCCCTTTACATTGAACGGCATGCGAACAGAAACGTCATTCTTTGAGCAGACAATTGTTCGTAAAGTACTCCTCGAAAAACTACCACCTCATGCTGTCGCAAGAGAACTGGTCGCCAATTTCAAAACTCTGCGGGATGAACGTCTGGCCAATCCAAGTCAATTTAGAGCGCTTGGGTTTAAAAAAGGGGAAACAATCGCACCAGGGATCACCCACTATCACTATTCCCATTTATTGAGCGGTCAGCCCCAGTCGATCCATGTGATGAAAATCGACAGGGCACAACAGGATAAATATGATTTACGTGTCATTGATCACAGAGAGCTGCATAAAGAACAAGATGACTTCAACCCAGACCTCATCGACCAACGGATGCCCCTTTCAAGTGCAGCAGCCGCCCTTCCAAACGCAATGGCGATTGTTAACGGAGGGTACTACCACTATTCCCATGATTTATATTTTTGGGATTTAGAAAAATTTGATGTCAGCGATCCCGTAGGGTTCCTCCGAACAAATGGACGCGACGCAATGATCAGGCAAAGAACACCGACAGCAAACCCTCTAACTCCCTTATGGGGAGTAGTAAAGACTTCTCAAGATGGAAGCGTTTCTATTTCTTCTACAAGCCCTGATGAACAAACAGAGCTTGATGAGCATACATTTGAAGCTCTAGGCTCTGGACCGGTGCTTGTTGAAGATGGAAAAGTGCAAAGAATCTCCAGAAACGTGCAATCGATCGTCTCAAAGAGGAAAATTTTTCAAAACAAAAGCTACCACTCCCCAGGAAACTTCATTGAACATTATAATGAAAGACATCCTCGCACCTGCTTTGGTAAAGATGCAGAAGGATCCTGGTACATGGTCGTCGTTGACGGGAGAAATGTCGGCGGTGTAGGCGTCACCTGCCAGGAACTCGCAGGCTTTATGAAAGGACTTGGCTGTACCCACGCGATCAATCTCGATGGCGGGGGCTCATCGCAAATGATGGCAAGGTCCCCTGATGATAAAATGAGGCATTTAAATCATGCGGGTGAACCGGATCGACCGATCACAAGCTCCTTAGCTGTAGTAAAAAAGGAGAGCTCAGGCAGATTATTCCCTTTTATTTAAGGCCAAGCTTATACTAGTGCAATTAGAATGCCAACTCTCCACCTGAGTATGTTTTTATCTATATTGCTGATTCCCAGCGATTTGAAGATCTTTAGATCTAGAATACTCGTTAAGAGTAAGAGATGACTGGGAAAGAACTTCCCATAGAGAAAATTTGTAAGTTACTGATTTTAAGTAACTTATGAATTTTTTATAAAAAGTCTCCCCCTGTGAAACAAAACGAAGAATGGTTCGGACCGCCAAAGTGATCCCCGAGGGGACAAATCGGCCAATATTACCCACTTCCTGCTGTTTATAGAGCATTGAGGGGTGAAAAATGACCGTATCCTCCCAAAATGAATGATGGGTAAGCGATTTCCATATTGCCTGGCTATTTTCAATGATCAGGCGACCTTTATATCCCCCAAGAAAAAAGTGGATGCATGTTGTCACCGGGATCTGCCATCCTTCAGGTAAGGATTTAATCATTTTGAAGACTGTTTTCAAGATGCCATCAGGTTCGGAATCGAGGAACGGCATCGTGTAGATCTCCGGAACGCGGAACTGTCCGACAGCTTCGACCAGTTTGTCATACGCCCATTTCGCGCAGTTATCAGATTCGATCTGATAAATCAGATTGCCTTCTCGGGATAAAAGCATATCCCGCTTGACCGACTCGAAAAAGCGTCGTCCCTCTTTTTCATTGATCGCGTAGCTGTAGCGAGTTTTTCTTCGATGAGTGTAGTACACGTTTTCATCGGGGTATGCGACAGTCGCTTCCGCAGTTTCACCGATATTTAATAATGCCTGAACTAATGTCTCAGGGAAAGTGAATGTAAATTTTCCCAACGTATAAACGAGATATGAGCCATCACCCTGAGGAATTGAAATGGACAAATATCCATGGGCATCGACGAAGTTTAAATCCTGATGCACTCGGCTGGAAGTCAGCGCGAGATTCCATTCAACACCGGTCAGATGATGACCAAACGTGTTGCGAGCCTGTTGAAGGCTGAGGCGTTCAAGAACTGGCAAGTCATTCCACCAATTGTTTTTTTCGAAATCGATCCGTTGATAATCTTGAAGGTCTGCATCCCAATATCCCCAGTGGTGGGCATTCCAGTTGATAATCCCCTCTTCCATGTACTCAAGGTTTCCGGCTTCAATCCTTTTATGATCGAAGATTTCATAAACTTCCTTGATGGTCAGGCCATAATTGCCTTTGAACATAATACTTCTTGATTCATCTAAAATGTTCACCGGCTTTCCTTCAAATGGAAGAGTCAGCACTTTTTCAAGACCGGTCTCGCCTTGAATTTTTTGTACCCTTAGATCCCTTCCTCCTCTTCTGGACAAACGTCCGTTGAGGGCATAGCGGTTCATCTTCCATTGGTTGTGGGGAAACTCGATGAACGGACGCACGGCTATGTGATCGCGTAAAGCCCACAAGAAAAAGGAATCGGCCAACTCTTCATCATCTAATAAAAGCTTGATAAAAAAAGTGTATCGAGAAGCTTCTTTCAGCTGATTTTCATCTTCTTTGGTCAAACGCTTTTCAGGGAAAATCGCTTGAGTATGCTTCCAGACTTGGGCTGCATGGAGCAGTTGATGGTACATCTCTTCGTTCGGAGCTTCGGGATCATAACCGCCGTTGAAACTTTCAAGTCGATACTTCAAAGCAATTGTCGCCCTTCTGAGATCCAATAGCGCCCTTCTGGCATTGCGATTGTGATAGACGGCTAATTTTTCGATCAACAGCTCTCCAGCCTCTATGTAGAGCCTGAAGTTAACTTCCTGCACATTTTCATTCGAGAACAACACATTAACAGATTCAAGATCCTCAAGCTGGCGAATAAAAGCTTTTGCCGTTTTGACAAAGCGACCGCAATCCAAGTGAAATAGATGGCACATTTCTTTCTGTACAAAGTTTAGAACGTAGAAGTCTCCATTGGAGAAAACTCTCATTGGAGTTCCCCTTCTTAATTCACATACAAAAGTAGGTAAATGATTCTTGATGTTAAACACTTTTAAAACTCCTACTCATCGTTCTTTTTCCTTCTTCCCTCTATCTTTAATATAACATATTTTTTGTATGTCATAAATTACTGCTAACTTTTTTTTTACAGGATCGGAAAAGTTTTCCCCCTGTTCTGAAATGGAGAAAAATTTTCCGGAATCATTTTCTTATCTACTGTTTTTCAACGGTTTGAACAACAACAAACATCTTTAGTTATCGAAAAGGATCAACTGGTATTTTTTACGATGAACGTGTATTATCATCTAAATTTAACCCATTTAAAAGGATCTATTTAAATGCCCACCGATCTCCCAAAAGCTTACTCCGCCAAAGAAGTCGAACAACGCTGGTATCAGTTCTGGGAAGAAAACAGATTATTTCATGCAGATCCACAATCTGAAAAACCCCCTTACTGCATTGTCATCCCCCCCCCGAATGTCACAGGTGTGCTGCATATGGGCCATGCTCTTGGAAACACCATTGACGATGTTCTGATCAGATGGAAGCGGATGTGCGGATTCGAAGCCATGTGGGTGCCCGGGACTGACCACGCCGGGATCGCAACACAGACAGTTGTCGAGCGTCACCTGATGAAAACGGAAGGGAAACGCAGAGGCGATTATCAGAGAGAAGAGTTTTTAAAGCTTGTATGGGAATGGAAGGAAAAAAATGAAGGCCGCATTTTAGGACAGTTAAAAAAATTGGGATGTTCCTGCGACTGGGACCGGCTGCGGTTTACAATGGACGAAGGCAACAACAAAGCCGTCCGTGCCATGTTCAGGAAGCTGTATAATGAAGGATTGATCTACCGCGGGGATTACCTCGTGAATTGGGATCCTGTCACTCAAACGGCAGTCGCTGATGACGAAGTGGAATATGAAGAGCGGCAATCCTCGCTTTGGTATTTCAATTACCCCTTGAGCGATGGTTCCGGGCACGCCCGCATCGCGACAACGAGACCTGAAACAATGCTTGGCGACACTGCGGTTGCCGTCAATCCCGATGATCCTATGTTCAAACACTTGATCGGCAAAACGCTTCTACTTCCCCTCATGGACAGGGAAATTCCGATCATCGCAGACCACCATGTAGATCCGGAATTCGGGACCGGCATGGTCAAGGTCACTCCGGCGCATGACCCGAATGACTACGAGATGGGACTGTCGAATGACCTTCCTTTTATCAACATCATGACCCCTGACGGCAAGATCAATGAGAACGGCGGTAAGTTTGAGGGGATGTCCATGCAAAAGGCGCGTGAAGCCGTTGTCGAAGAGATGAAACAGCTTGGATACCTTGAAAAAATCGAACCGTATGTCAATCGGGTTGGAGTCTCCTATCGCTCCAAAGCAACGATCGAACCTTATCTCTCCAAGCAGTGGTTTGTGAAGATGAGCCACTTTGCCCCTCGCTTAAGGGAAGTGGTCCAGGAAGAAATTGTTTCATTGGTACCAAGCAGCTGGCAAAGCACCTATTTCCACTGGATCGACAATCTTCGAGACTGGTGCATCAGCCGACAACTGTGGTGGGGGCACCGCATTCCCATCTGGTACCATAAAGAGGACCCTGAAAAGGTGATCTGTTATGAAGGCGAAGGACTCCCTCCGGAAGTCGAATCCGACCCTGACAGTTGGGAGCAGGACCCAGACGTTCTCGATACCTGGTTCTCATCGGCATTATGGCCTTTTGCTACATTGGGCTGGCCGGAAAAAACTCCGGAACTGGAAAAATTCTACCCCAATGCAACGATGGTCTGCGGCCACGACATCCTGTTCTTCTGGGTCGCCCGCATGATTATGATGGGTGAATACGCTTTTGAACAGGCTCCGTTTCCTGAAGTTTACCTTCACAGTCTGATCTTTGGAAAATCGTATTGGAGAAAAGATGATGAGGGCGGCATCCACTATTGCGATGAAAAGGAAAGGATAGCGTTCGACCTTGGAACGACCCCTATTCCCAAGGACGTTGAGAGCAAGTGGGAAAAAATGTCTAAGTCGAAAGGAAATACCATCAATCCTTTGGAAATTATCGATGACTATGGAACGGATGCCTTGCGGATGGCCCTGTGCTCGAGCGCCTCGCAGGCGTGGCAGATCGATTTGGACCGCCGACGGTTTGAAGAATTTAAAAACTTCGCGAACAAAATTTGGAATGGGGCTCGCTTTATTTTTATGAACCTCGATGAGGGCGACCCTCTCTCTTCCGAACAGTTCTCAGAAGGGCTGGACGAATCCCGATTTGCATTGGAAGACAAGTGGATTTTGTCAGCACTGTCACGAACAGTGCATGACGTGAATCAGAATTTGGAAAACTATCAATTTGATCAAGCAGCCACCCGCGCTTACGATTTTTATTGGAATGAGTTTTGCTCTTATTATCTGGAGATTGCAAAACCCGTATTATTCGGCAAAAAGGGAACTCCTGAAGAGAGAAAGAACAAACAGAAGCTCTTGGTGGTCGTATTGCTGCAGGCACTTCGACTGATCCACCCAATGGCACCCTTTATCACTGAAGAGCTCTTCCAAAAGTTGAAAGAGCGGTTTTCAGCTGTCGTCAAGCAAGACAGCGCAGATCCGTACACGCGTGAAGCGATTACCGCGCTGAACAGCATCGCCTGTGTTGCCGCTCCTTATCCGACTTTGATCCATAAAGATGCGATCAGCCCTCAAATCAACCATGCCTTCAATTTGATGGGGCAAGTGGTTTACACGATTCGCAATATTCGCGGAGAGATGAAGATTCCTCCCAGCACGGAAACAGAAGTTTTCATTGTCGGAAGCGACAAGTCGAACAATTTCGCAACTGTTCGCGACAATGGCAACATTATCGAGGCATTGGTGCGCACCCGTTCTCTGACCTGTCATGGAGAAGAGCCGCAAACGGGGTTCTCGTCTGTGGGGATCGTGGAAGATCTTAAAGTGATCATCCCAATGCCTAAGGAATTTTCAGAAAAAGAAGCTGTTCGCCTGGACAAAGAGAAGGAACGTCTGGCAAAGCAATTAGAAAGGATTCAGGGACAATTAGCCAATGAAAATTTTGTCAGCAAAGCCCCCGAGGCTTTGATAGAGAAGACCAGGGACCAGCTCAAGCAAACAGAGAGCGAGCTGCAAGAGGTCAATAGGAAGTTGGAAGTGTTGCGCTCCTAAATATCCTGGAACCTTTCAATCCGTTCTAAACGAGGTTTCGGTAGCAATCTGCGTCATTGGACAACCTATCCGAATTCAATCGAATATTTTTATCAGGATAGGTTCTAAATAAGTTTTCGGTAGCAATCTGAAACCGTTGCATAATTGAGCATCAATCCAATTATAGAGTCATTTGTTGAGAGATGCAGTTTTATGCAAATTTTCATACCCCAGAGAGCGGGAGGTTTGCGTCAAGCTGCGTATCACTATGCTTGTTTTAATAAATTAAATTTAAAAATTAACTAATCAACGATTTACTTATAATGCTATTTATTGTATTATTCATGTTAATTTTATTTAATTAACTGATTTTTTATGAATAACATTTCTTCATCTTCTTCCTTATATTCACATCATCCAGCTCTTCCGGACAAATCAAATGGGGCCAGAAAAAGGCCTCGGACTCCAATGCTACAAATTGAACAGGGTCCATGCAAAAAGATAAGAAAAGCTGTCAAGCTCGACACAATGCCGTTTGATATAATGGAGAAGGTATGTTCGTATTTGACCTTGCCTGATTGGGTCCGACTGGGTTTAGCCTCAAGACAGCTTCTTCAAACAGTGGAGTGGCAAGGTGTTTGGCGGAAATTAAACCGTGAGAACCAGTTGAATCTTCTTGGAAGTAAGCCTATGACAGAATTTTCAGAAAAGGTTTCGGCTGATGACCCTTCAGCTTTGAGAGCGTGTTCAGATTTATACATTGAGGGGAATGTCGTCGACAAAGATTTTCATAGAGCGCTTGCCTTTTTGCAGAAGATACGTACGAACTCTCAAACGAAAGAAGAGCAAGCTAACGTTGATTTGGAGATTGCTCTTCTCAAAGTCAGATATTCCCCTGATCCTGATCCATATACTCCGGTACTGCAGCATCTTCACCAGATCATAAATGATGAGGAACTGTCCCAGGATGTGAGGCTTCAAGCCAGTTTCTTAATGGCCCGTATTTACATCTACTATTCTCCTAGCGATCCAGATGATGAACTCTTTAATATGGTGGATGAAGCTTACATCTATTTTTCAGAAACAGCCAACATAAAAAACGTTGATCAGGCCCATGAGGGCGCAGTACTCAGAATTTTACTGATGATCAATGATGGACCCAATGCAGTTTGGGGGCAGGAGTTGATTGTTGAGTTAAATGAAATATTAAAGAATGAAAATCTCCCCTCACGTATCAGGCAAGAGATCAACTTATCCCTTGCCAGTTTATGTGAACAGGGATTTTTCCAACACATGACCTTTGGACAGGCATTCGATTTACTGAAACAAGTAGTCGTTGATGAAGCAAGCATGCCGGAGGTCCGTATGCTTGCTAAGTATTTTGCAGCTAAGATCGGAATGGAATTAGAGATATCTTTAAATGAAGTTCAAGAGCTTGGATCGTACCTGAAAGAAGTGTCTGAATCCTCTTTGATCGCACGTAAATATACGATCCCTGCAGGTTTTATGTATGCGCGCATGATCACTTCAAATAAAATCAATGCAAGAATGGCAAATGATGCTTTCCGAAAATTCAAAGCGGTTATTGATGAGCCAAATACCCCCGCTAAGGTAGCAACGGAGGTTAAATTTTATATGGCCAATCTAGGTTATATGCATGATATTGAGGGATACTCTGATTTTGAAATTTATCAGCATCTTGTAGAAGTTAAAGATAGTGTGCATCTTTCAAATCAGTATCGTTGGTTAGCAAGGTACTTTATGGTTTTAATGAATATTCAGGAACGAGAAGGGGTATTACTCCACTATGAAATCGTAAATGAACTTATCCAATTAGGAAATGAGCCTAATTTACCCGATGCATTTAAGAATAACGTTGAAAGACAGCTCCAGAGTTTTTTAGCATTTCCGATGGATGACGACATTTGAACCTATCCGAATTAAAATATCCAATTGAATTTGGCGCTGACATCGTCTGATTTTAACCTGCTATCACTCAATATATTTGGAAACAATCCAAACCTCTTGAAGATATATCATCCCATACCGATCACAATTCAAAGTTTTAATTTTCAAGCGAATTAGGTCACAATCGCAGATTCAACTCTTTCAAAAATAAACAGCGAAGCAATCTGCGCGCGCGATTACCTATTGTCATAGGAACGATATAGTATTTCTCGTCTCCTTCTTTATTATTTATCAAAATAAAATTTATTACAGTTTTTTTATCAAATAAAACCAAGGTTTACTTAAAACACTTTTTTTATTATTATTTTTAATTAATTTAATAAAAGTTTAGTAATGTATATAACATTAAAAGATTTCCAACCTGTCAATAGCTGGATTCAAGATAACAATGGACCAAGTTATCAAACCGGTCCGAATGGAAAAAGAATCCCTTTCTACATTATTGATAAAACAACTGGTCGTTCCTACTTAAATGAAAGTCGAGGTACTGTCGGATTCAAAGCTTTTTTGCTTACATTGGGAACCCCATTCGTTCATTCAATTGCCGCCGTGATCACCGTGGCATTCAGAATATTGAAATTAGCAACCCTTTCGCATCTATGGATCGATAAAGCTGGAGAGGATAAATACAACTTCAAGGCAAGAGTAAAAGATGCCGCTATCGATCTGCTGAAAGTCGCTATTCACCCTATCGTCATGGTTGGATTGGAACTTGCAGCAATATATGGAGTGTTCAGGCCCTACGACGGACGAAAGCTGTACGCGTCTCTGGAGCGTGCACAGTATGGACACAGTCTCCTCGCTCCCTGCTTTCAACCTAATCCAGACAGACACCTGTTCGGTGGAGATATTAACAAAAGAGACGTGTACTAAAAAATCGTTCGTCAAGCGCCTTGTAGCACTTGACGAACTATGAGTTAGAACGAGTAGGCAATCCCGCCAAAGAAACCTTGGAATGTGACAGAGTTGCGGTTCAGCCCTGTGAAAGATCCCGGGCTGGCTGTATTGTATAGCAGGAAGGATGGAGCGTCTATCCACTGAAGGTACTCATATCCCACACGTAGAACTAGCCAACTGTTGCAAATGCAGGCGCGGTAAGAAAACCCTGTCTGGAGATGCACACCAGGAACGCAGACACAGTCATCCTTGTAATTTTGGATATTTGTGATTGTTTCAGCAACTTCGCCTCGATTATCAAAAATTTCCTGGTTATCTTTAATATCCGCTTCTCCAACCAAAACGCTGATACTTGCGCGGCCAAAGGTTGCCAGTCCTTCGCAAAGCTCGAAGGTATAGCCCAGGCCGACCATCGGCCCCACCCCTTTGTAATCCAGCGACCGCGTCATGGTATTGCTCAAAGTCGGAGAAACTTGGTTGTCGCCAGTTTCAACTGGTATAACATCTAACATCTCGTCAATGCGGTCCTGGGAGATCGTGGCATAATCCACCCCAGCAAAAGGCTGTAAATGAAGTCCGCACCCTCTTCCAAACTCAATAGAATATCCGGCAGTCAATTCTACCCTCTGGAAATCGATCTTCCAGTAAGCGGTTGCATAAGCATTATTTTCCACAGGCACAGGTGTAGGCCATGTTGACGATAGTAAGGGCGATTCATTATACGCGTCGGCAGTGTGCGTTGAATTAAAGTTGGTGTAGGTCGCCATCACATCAAAACAGCCAAACAGGTCTTCTTTCCCCAAAAACACGCGGAATCCGGGATCCCAGTCGGAACCGATAAAATGGTAGGTGACGTCGTTTTGTTCATCAGTCAAGAGGGATTCCCCTTCCGCCGCAAAATGCATATTGCTCAGGCACGGAGACCAGTAGAGATAATCGCCCCCGACAATAAAGCCGCATTCACAAATTTCAGCTGCTCCGGCAATGGAGGCAGTCAAAGAAGCCGCCGCGGCCAAGAGGACGAAAATCCGATTTTTTATGTATGACATTGTTTCCTCCATTTAAACGATCAATAATAAGGGAAAATCTTAAAGAATATTCAAAATTATGCACAATGAAAATCATGAGACAATCGTGGCAATCGTGGTTTTATAAGCACCTTTTCAACTTTTTTCCCGCATTCAGAGGAACAGGCGGCCGCGTAGACGCAATTTCTTTCGACTGGAAAACAGTCAAGGTCCGGCTCCCGCTCAATTGGCGGACGCGGAACTATGTCAAAACCATCTATGGCGGAAGTATGTACGGCGTCGTCGACCCCATGTATATGCTGATGCTGATCAAGATCCTGGGGGAAGACTACATCGTTTGGGACAAAGCTGCGACGATCCGTTTTCTCAAGCCCGGACGATCAACCCTTTATGCGACGTTTCAGATCAGCGACAAAGAAATTGAAACCATCAAACAATTGCTTAAACAAGAAAGAGCGATCGACCGCCATTACACGATAGACCTGGTGGACAAAAATGGGATCGTGCATGTGAGCGTAGACAAGGTGATCTATATCAGAAAAAAAGATTAGAGGGTGTCTAACTGACTGCGAGTTCTTCTTTGACAACATCAAGAAACCTCTTCGTCTCAGCGACGACAACTTTCGAAAGGGCCGTCAGTCCGATAAGATTGGGATAGGCCATCAGCCCATTGGTGATATCTGCAACTTTCCATACAACTTCGAGATCTAATATGGCGCCTGGAATGATGATCAGAGTAAAAAGTAACCGAAATGGAAGGATTGACCTGGTCCCAAAAAGATATTCGATGCACTTCTCACCGTAATATGCCCACCCGAGCAATGTCGTCAGGGCAAAGAGAATCAACGCGATTGTCACGATATAGTTTCCCCAAGGCAGAACGGATTCAAAAGCGGCCATTGTCATCGAAGCTCCATTGAGCTGTGTCCCGCCAGGCCCTAGCATTCCGTGAACACCGGTAACACCCAATACGAGGCCTGTCACTGTACAAAGAACGATGGTCGCTATAAAACTTCCCGTCATTGAGACCATCGCCTGACGTCCCGGAATATCGGTCTTTGCAGCTGCAGCTGCAATTGAGGCAGTCCCAAGTCCCGCTTCGCTCGTCATCAGACCTCTGCTCATTCCCACTTGAATTGTCATCAGCAATGTCGATCCTGCGAACCCGCCAAAGGCGGCCTGACCAGTAAAGGCGTGTTGAAAGATCGACATGATGGCATCAGGAATGCGGTCATAACTTTTGAGAAGGATAATACACCCGCCTCCGATATAAAACGCTGCCATAAACGG
>CAZWOB010000025.1:11676-14962 GCA_964635295.1 uncultured bacterium | reverse complement strand
ACAGCGAACGCTGTGGAAACACCGGCGATATTGCCGATCCCCAGCGCTCCTGCCAAGGCGGTCATTAACGATTCAAAATTTGAGATGTCTCCCCTGGCTTTTTTCCCTTGTTCTTTATCTGAGTAGACAATCAAGCGTAAGGCATAGGGAAGATAACGGAACTGCAGTCCTTTAAGAAGGACGGTCAATAATAAGCCGTTTCCAATTAACAGAATGAGCATGGGAATTCCCCATACCCAATGATAAACCGTTTCCAGCCATGCCATGGATCTATCCCTCTGAGCTTTCGGCTTGGATCTGTTTGATAAAGTCCCCTGTTTCTTTAGAAAGCACTTTTGAAAGGCCGATCAAAGCGATCAGATTGGGAATCGCCATCAAGCCATTTGAAATATCTGCGATCGCCCAAACAAGGTCGAGCTCCAACGCTGCTCCCGGAATAATGATCAATGAGAAGAAAATACGGTAATATATGACCGCAGACTCTCCAAACAGGTACTCGGAACACTTTTCTCCGTAATATGCCCAGGCGACAACAGTGGAGAACGCAAAAAGGATCAATCCGATGGAAACGATGTAGCCGCCGACTCCGATCACAGATCCGAAAGCGTTGATCGCAAGACAAGCCCCGTTAAGGACATTACCACAATCGTCAAGCGCTCCGAATGCCCCCGTGACCACGATCACAAGCCCTGTGATCGAGCAGACGATGATTGTCGAAAGCAAAGTACCGGTCATCGTGATCATCGCCTGTCGGCCGGGAGAGTCGGTCTTCGCGGCAGCAGCTGCTATCGATGAGATCCCCAGCCCGGCTTCGCTCGAGAACACGCCTCTGGCCACCCCCATTTGTATGGCGGCCAATACAGTGGAGCCAGCAAAACCGCCCGCTGCTGCCTGCCCGGTGAATGCGCTTTCCAAAATTGTCATGAAGGCGTAGGGAATCCTATCGTAATTCAAAAGAAGGATGAGAATTCCACCTCCCAGGTAAAACACGCTCATCAACGGAACCAGGACTCCTGCGACATGTCCGATGCTGCGAACACCCCCGATAAGGACGAACCCCGTCAAGACAGCGAGAACTGTTCCTGTGGCCCATGGCGAAACATCCCAGACAGCGTTCATGGCATCAGCAATGGAGTTTACCTGTACAAGGTTCCCCGTGCCGACAGCCGCTACCATCCCGAAGACGGCAAATAAGACGGCCATCCACTTGAACCCGAGACCTTTTTCCATATACTCCATCGGCCCGCCGATCATCTCTCCCCGTTTATCGACCTCCCTGTACTTGACAGCCAGGAGCGACTCCGAGTATTTGATCGCCATACCGAAGAAAGCTGTGACCCACATCCAGAACAATGCCCCGACACCGCCAATGACAAGAGCAGTGGAAACACCGACGATATTCCCGGTTCCGATCGCACCGGCCAGAGTAGTCATCACTGCTTCAAAGTGGCTGATATCGCCGACAGCCCCTCGCTTCCTTTTGGCAAACAACTGTTTAAGTCCGTACCACAGATAGCGGAATTGGACGCCCTTCAGAAGGAAAGTCAGATAAACACCGGTTCCAATGATCAGGATGAGAAGAGGAGCTCCCCATATCATAGAGCGTATTGTGTCAATAAGTTGGTTGAATGTAGTCATAAGAATGGATTTTTAGATAAGTTTTTAAAATTTTCTTTATGAGATATTACCCGATCACCCAATTAAAGTAAAGGAGAGCTTGGCTTCTCAAAGCAGTATCCCTCCAAACAACGAGCTCAGATTTCACTGACTGCGTGGCACTTAATTAAAAATAATTGAACAGGATAGGTTCACTCTGATTGTTATCCTGCCGCCGCAGGCGATCCTGCTTATCTTGTTAAATACTTCAACCAGAGAAAATATCCCTGTATCGTTTTTATCGTTGACTGATATTCACACTTTGCGGCCCCTGCGAGCATTAATACTCAAAGATCGGGATCCATCTCATCGACGACATAGGGCATCCCCTTGGGAACGTTCATCTTATAGGCAATGCGCGCGATCATATGCGTTCCCACTGGAGCTGTCATCACGACAAATAACAGCGTTAAGATCGCCTCGATGACAACCATTGCAGTTGGAAAAAGAAGGATGACTGCGGCAAGCATTAAAATCATTCCAAGAGAGGCCGCTTTGGTGATCGCATGCATGCGGGAATAGACATCGGCAAACTTCACCACCCCTATTGCCGCAACCAGCATAAAAAATGACCCGCTCATCAATAAAAGGCCGGAAATCCACTCAATCATTGATCTGCCTCCTCAAATATTTAGCAAACGCGATATTGCTCATAAAAGAAAGCAAAGCGATCACAACGACCGCGTTCAAATACACCGTTTTGCCCGACTTCGCCGCAAACACCAGGACCAACCCCATGACTAAGGATGCCACAAGGTCAAGAACGATAATCCTGTCGGGCAATGTCGGGCCGATTAAAAGCCGGTAAAGTCCAAGGAAAAGAGAGAAAGTCAGACAAGTTGAGCTAAAAAAAAGCGCGAATGTAAAAAAATTCATCATGGTTCAAATATCAATTGAATCTTTCGTTCCAATTGCCCCGTGGTTTTGCGTATGAACGCGGTCTTATCATGAAGATAAAGAACGTGAACATAAATTTTCTTTTTGTCAGGGGAAATATCAAGGCTCAAGCTTCCAGGCGTCATCGAAATGAGGTTGAACAGGGTGAGTATGGAAATCTCCTTTTTCAAACTGACAGGAACCTCAACAATCCCGGGTTTGAGATAGTTGGTCGGCGTGAGAATATCCCAGGCGATGAACAGGCTGGCTACAATAATTTCTTTCAGATAGTAAACCAGAAACGCAAAGATTCTTATCAGACGCATTTTAACCTCCCATGACTGCTTGAATGTATTGGTCAGAGTCGAGGATCTGCTCAGCAGCCTCTTGACACAGACCGATGACTGGCCCTGCAAACACACCCATTAAAACGACCCCCAGCATCAAAAGCGAAGTCGCGAGAAACGCTCTTCGGCTCACCCTTCCCGGAGGCTCATCAGAGGGCTCTTTCTTCCAATACACCTCATTCCAGATTTTCACCATGGAAAACAGCGTGACAAGGCTCACGAAGATCGCAGTTGCCGCAATGGCGTAGTTCCCCTCTTCCAATCCGCTTTTAACCAATAAGAATTTCCCAAAAAAACCGGGAAGCGGAGGAATCCCCGCTAACGCAAGAGCAGGAATAAAAAATAGAAAGGTGATATAGGGAGCAGAGGAATACAATCCGCCAAGCTTTCTGATCTCATATGTTCCT
>CAZWOB010000025.1:8238-11576 GCA_964635295.1 uncultured bacterium | reverse complement strand
AACGCCGTTTCTGAAAAAAGATACAAACTTTGAAAACGGATCAGGGTATAGATGGCCACTTTTGTCAAGGTACCTGAGAATAAGGCTGTAATTACAACCGGCGGAGTGTGGTAGGAAGCCGGCAGCCAAAAGAAAAACGGGAACAGGGCGGCTTTGATACTGAAAGCGATCACAAACAGCATGCAGACACCGTTGATATAGGGGACTTCCCCTGCGTTCCGCAACCGGTCGGCGATATCAGCCATGTTCAGCGAGCCGACCATTCCATACAGGACGCCGATCGCGGCGACAAAAAAGATCGAAGCGACAAAGTTGATCGTGAGATATTTAATTCCCGCCGTCAGCTGGTCTTTCTTGCTTCCCAGCGTCATTAAAACAAAAGAAGCGGTCAACATCACTTCATACCAAACGTAAAGATTGAAAATATCTCCTGTGATAAAAGCGCCGTTCACACCGGTCAGCAAGAAAAAGACCAGGGGATAGTACCCGCTTTCCTCTCTTATTTTATCAATCGATCCAAAGGAATAGAGAATGATCACAGCAGCCACGCAAGCAGTCGCTGTCAGCATGATAACGGAGAGCATGTCCAGCACAAGGCTGATGCCGAAAGGAGCTTTCCAACCGCCTAATTGCAAGGCGACTGTTCCTGTGTGATGGATATGATACAGGAGATAGAACGAAGTGGACAGCATAGCAAGCACCGCTGCGCCGCTGATCCATTTTTGCGCTTTATGATCGCTCAAAGTCACCATCAAGAGAACAGCTGCAAACAATGGGATCAATAAGGGAAGGGCAGGTGTGATGATCATGGCCCCCCCTCTTTTAAGTCGTCCAGATCGCTGATCTCAGTCGCTCCATAAAATTTATAGGCAAGGACGAGCGCGAACGCCGTCACCCCCAGACTGATCACAATAGCAGTCAAGATCAACGCTTGCGGCAGCGGGTCAGCCAGCAAAGCCGGATCTACATCAGGTTCGATAAAGGGCGGCTGGCCGGGAATGAGCTTCGCCGATACAAAAATCAGCAAGTTGGTCGCGTGGCCAAGCAGGATCAACCCGATCACCAGCTTGAACAAGCTGCGCCTCACCAATAAAAAGACGCCCGCACCGAACAAAACCCCTACAACCATTGCCAATAGAAACGTCAACTCATTCCTCCATCAATGAAAACGCCGCCTGCGTCAACATTCCAATTACAGTACAATACACGCCAAGATCAAACAGGATAGGAGTGCCTAACTTTACGCCCATTCCTAAATTGATCCACTCCCCTTTCATAAAAGGGGAACCTGTCAAAATGCCGGGAATCCCTGAAATCAAAGATAACGTCAACCCCAGCCCCATCATTTTGATCGGACTGAGAAAAACCACTTTTTTCCCCTTATCGACCCCAAAGGCCATCACATAGAGGATATCTGCTGCCCCAACCATCAGGCCAGCGATAAAGCCGCCTCCAGGCTCGTTATGCCCTCGCAGGAAAACGACAATCGAAAGGGTGATCAATACAGGGCGCAGGATTTTAGCCGCAATCTGAAGGATCGCCGATTTCCCGCGCATCTTGCCGATAATCGTGTCATCATGCATCAACGCAAAGACCCCAAGCGCCGCAATCGCAAGCACAGTGATCTCTCCAAGAGTGTCGAAGGCACGGAAATCGACCAGGATCACATTAACAATATTGCGACCGAATGCTTCGGAAAGGCTCGCTTCCTTATAAAAATTCGAAATCGGCGCTCCGAGGTCAATCGCCCCCGCCTGCAGGATCAATATCGTCATGCTCGCGCCAACCGCTGTTGCAATAATGGCGTCGCGCATCCGTTCCCCCTGGTCTGATTTCTTCACGTAGTGGGGCAGGTAATACAGAAGCGCCATGGATAAGATAATCATCAATATCTCTGCCAGAATCATCGTGATCGGCAGATCGACTCCGCTCAGAACGATGAAGACCATGATAATTCCAAAGCCGATCACTCCCAGGGAAATGAGAGCGACTCCCCTTGATGCTGCCGAGACAGCAAAGAAAACGGCGACAATGATCAATAAGATGATCGCTGTTTGACTGATCGGTATTTTATCGAAGTCCAAAGAAATACTGACGGCATGCGAATGCCAAATATGGACCCAGACCAGCGCTGCGGCTGCTGAGAAGACAGTCATAAGGTAAAAGCGGTGATATCCGTGCTGGATCGCTTGTGTTTTCTCCTTGGTGAACACCAGAAACCAGTCGATCAACTTAAAGAACTGATAAGAGAAACGACTGGCGAAATATTTGATGTTGACCGTGTTCGCGAAATGGATGAGAGGTTTCTTTTTTATATATAGAAAGACACCAAGCGCAACAGTGATCACGCTTAACAATTGCACAATGTTCCATCCTGCCCACAACTTGAGCTCGATCACCCCCAGCTCAGGATTGATGTCTCTGATCGCCTCTGCCGTCAGTTCATTTGCGATGCTTCCGGGGAAAAGGCCTAGTAATAAGCTGATCGAGACCAAGACCAGAGGCCCGAGGATCATCGAAACGGCCGGCCTTTCAGGATGGGTCGTATAATTTCCCTCCTTTCCCCAGAACACGTCCAGCGAGAGGCGCAATGAGAGGAAGACCATGATCACATTTGTGATGATGCCGGCAGGCAAAATGAACCAATAGGCGCTTGGAGCGTGCACCTTCGCTTCATACACCAGTTCCTTGCTGATAAATCCTAGCATGGGCGGAATTCCCGCCATGGAGACCAGCGCAAGGCACATGACCAAAGCCGTAAAGGGCATATAGCGGTACAGTCCTCCCAATTGAGGGATCTCCCGGGTATGCGTCTGTTTTTGGATCACTCCCGCAAGCATGAAGAGAGTTCCCTTGTAAAGAGCGTGCACCAGGATATAGAGGATCGCCGCGTTGAGCGCATACTCGGTGTCCGTCCCGATCAGCAGGACAATTGTTCCGAGAGCGCTGATCGTGGAGTAGGCAAGCACTCTCTTTAAATCAGTTTGGGTCAAGCTGCTCCAGGCCCCGACGAACATGGTGGTCACCCCGAAAACGGTTAAAATATAATGCCAGCTTTCGGTCCCCCCAAGAGCGGGACTGAATCTCAACAACAGGAAAATACCGGCCTTGACCATCGTCGCCGAGTGCAGATACGCGCTGACGGGAGTGGGAGCGATCATGGCATCAGGGAGCCAAAAATGAAAGGGAAACTGAGCGGACTTTGTAAACGCGCCGATCAAGATCAGGATTAATGCAGGCAGATAAAAACTTGAGTTTTGCAGCATCTCGGGATTTGAGAGGATCGTCGTAAACTCGTAATCATGGTAGGCCATCCCCATAAAAATAAAGCCTGCCAA
>CAZWOB010000025.1:5656-8138 GCA_964635295.1 uncultured bacterium | reverse complement strand
TAGTAAGCGCCGTAGATGACCACCAAAGTCCCTATTCCAAGAACAAGGAGGCTGAAAAACTCGCTCAGGCCATCGACGTAAAACGAAAGAGAAATCCCAAACTGCGGCAGCCATTCATAAGACTCCAGGATGACATGGTCCCGCCCAAGGTCCGGCATGATGAACAGGAACTCCAACACCCCGTAAAAGGGCACAATGGCGTAAATCCATCCGGCCCATTTCCCGAGATGCTGTTTTGTCAGCATCGCGACAGGACCTAAAAGAAAGAGGATCAGTAAGTAATAACCAATTGGAATCTGCAAAACAACCGCATAAGTATTGAATCAAATTCTTTTATGCCAAAAAGTTGAATTCTCTTCAGTACATTATTGTGCTGTTCCCACCTTAATGGTTGTGCCATCGAATTTCGTAAGCGTATACCCCTCAAAATTCTCATTATTCAAAAACGCGCAATTGTTGAGGATGTCAATGGCAATCTTCTCCCCAAGAAGGATCCCTTCGATTCCATCGCTTCTGTAGTGAACGCCGGCGTGGTCCCTGCCCAGGGAAATATTGGCCGCCAGCTTGTTGAGCTCGTCGCCCAATCTGAGCGTACCTCCATAAGCTTCTAACGCAGTATTTGTTGCGTTTGGTTGAAGTGGGGAAGGAATTTCAAAGTCCTCGTTGAACAACGCTTTTAGCAGCGTCGCGCAGGCTCCCGAAATCACCGCATGCCCTGCCGGATAAGAGGGATGCGTCGGGCACCCTTCCGGATAAGCCTGCGGAAGAAAATAAGAGGAAAAGTTGGAGAAAATCTGGGTCAACGCGTTTGAATCGATCAGCTCCGCATTGATCCCAAGAGAATCGCCTTCGACGATCTGCCGTTGGACATAAAACCCGAACTCTTCCGGGCGCAACCTTCTGTTCACCTGCCACTTATGAAACCAGGCAGCTTTCAAGCCTTCCTCGACCGCTTCATTGAGCAGCTCGACATACTGCCCAATGCCAAATGAGACAAAGCCTCCTTGGTTGGCATTATTCAGGTAAGGGTTCGCGGGGTCCACTGCATCGCTGCCGTAGGAGTTGATGATCAAAAGCGCGCTTAAGAAGGGTTGTCCGGGAAAATCGCTATGAACATACTCACCGAGGTCTCTGGGAGTAGAGATAAAACGCTGTGTCCCTTCATATGTAATTGAGTCACCAGTCGCCCCTCCGTTCACCACCGTGTACCAATCGGCGAATGTTGTCAAAAAGTCATTCGTTGTCCCGGGAGTAGGGACGGTCTGTTCAGGAGGGATCGTTGTCGATCCAAACGGAATATTCTGATACAGGAACTGGGAAACATACGGTCCCACAAGGTCACCAGAGGTGTTACCCCTCAGAAATGTTCCTGTCGTCACAACACCACCGACTTTCGGACCTTTGAAATTAGAAAGAGTGTTCAGATCGGCTACTGCATCTGCGACAATCGCGTTGGAATCGAACTCATTAAAGGGAACGTCCCGGCAAAGAACGGTCCAATAAAGCTCGACCATCTCGCCTGCAGTTTCCGCTGAAGCGAATGCCGGTGCCGCGGGCATCGTGTGGAACCAGCCATCGTTCCCCGCCAAAGAGTAGCACAAGCTCCCCTGAGGATTGGCGAGTTTCAGCGTACCTGTCCCGATTTGAATCTGATCAAACGTGGTCGGACTGCCATCCAGCAGGGCATATTTGAGGGAGTTGAACGATGTGACGTCAATATAACCATTCGCCTGGTGGTTCAAGCTTTTTCCAAACGTCCCCCTCAAATCTGAATAGAGGGATTCATCACCATTGCTGCTCACCCCGGGCTGCACCTTGTCAGCGCAGTACTCCATCACATAGGCCTTCACTCTTTGAGCATCTATCTGTCTGACGGCCCTTTTTGATTGAAAGATCTGTTCCGAACTGATGGCTTGGCATGATAACGGGACGAAGATCGCCAAGATTTGAAGAACGCTGCGCATGATACCCCCTAAAAATTATATCCGATTAACCAGGTTAAACCCGCTTCCCATCTTTTTGTCGAAGGAACCGTAAACTCTACCTGGATTTCATTCTCTCCTGAATATTTTCCAAACCGCGCCCAATCATAAAACGGAACGACAGAAGTAAAAAAAGCGCCGCACGCCGTTTCACAGCACCAGCTGAAAGGAATTTCAATCCGGTACCCCTGCTCTTTACAATTGTCCAGACTATCCGATTCAAAATCCAGAGAGGCATACACATCGGGCCGCCACTCTACCTGAAGACCAACTGATCCATTGCCGCATAAGGGAGCGCAAATAGAAACCCCTAGAGGAATAAATAATTTATCGTAGCGATAGCAAAGGGCTGCCATATCGGGATTTTGGCAATTTTCCAGCTCATGCCATCCGAACCCCGTGTACAAGCCTGTCGACAGACATCCACAGGCATCGAACCAATAGCCTATCCGTCCAGTAACAAAATATTCGGTCACACAGCTCTTTTGAGCAGGATCACC
>CAZWOB010000025.1:0-5556 GCA_964635295.1 uncultured bacterium | reverse complement strand
ACGCCGCCGCTGTTCAAAATGGGAAGCAGCCGCGTTGCGCTGGTATCGGGAAGTTCGCGCAGAAGCTTCCATAGCGGATGGTGGTCCAGATGGTCTTCGGTCGGACTTCCGTTGAGAGCGGAAAAACTGATCATGGTCTTCTCCCCCACCGCATCCATCAACTCAGGGACCCAGTGGATCGGGGCGACAGGGTCAAGCTCATAGACAAGCCCGCACCTACCTTTGATCGCCTCCTCCAACGCCTGCACTTCCCGCATTGCAAGATCGATCATCAAGTCATCTCTGGCATTGGGATGATGCAAATAGCGCTCAGATCCATAGCTCCCTTTCCAATAAACGGCATCCACTCCTTCAAGATCTTCAAGACCAGGATCCCATTCGTTGTCCAAAGGGGTCGCCTCGGGCGTATCTACAGTTAGGACAATCTGAATATCTAACTCTTTAAATATCTGAATATTAGAGGGGATATGATCGACGATCACCCCATTATAGCCCAATTGCAGCAGCCGCCTGCAAAGCGCCTCCTCATCATAGTCGCCCATTGGGTAGAGCCATCGGCAAGAGCATTCTGCCTGATGATCGCCAAGGTAATCAGCGATGTGGCCGCTTGGGACAACGGCATCCAGAAGGCCCATCCCTTGCAAGAGAGCGCTTTCGCTTCCCCCTTCGAGTTTTACTTTTCCCTGATCCAGAGATAAACGAAAATAATCTCGAGGCAACGAACGAATGATGGCAGCATCTAGAGAAAAAGCGTCTTTTCTCTCTTCAAAAGCTATCTGAAAAAATTGAGAATTTGCTATGGTTTCCACTTTTCACCCTTTAATTGGCAAAGGCGTATGTCTAAAATCTCACCCTTCAACGCAGATTGTTCCGACTCTCTCCCGACCCCGGCGGAGCTGAAAGAAAAGTTGCCTGCAACTTTATCACAAAGGGAATTCGTTGAACAGTCCCGAGGACGGGCGCGGTCGATATTGAATGGGGAAGAGGAGCGGATGCTGGCCATTGTCGGCCCCTGTTCCCTGCACGATCCCAGATCTGCCATTGACTACGCCAAGAGATTGAAAGAGCTCTCCAATGAAGTGGAGGAGACACTGGAAATTGTGATGCGCGTCTATTTTGAAAAGCCGCGCACGGTTCTGGGCTGGAAAGGATTTATGTACGATCCCCACCTCAACGGTTCCTACGACGTCGCAACAGGCGTCCAGTGGACGCGCGAGCTGTTTTTACGGCTGACGGAGATGGAAGTGCCTCTGGCCACCGAGTTTCTTGACCCCCTATCGTTCCATTATTTCGGAGACCTGGTCACGTGGGGCTGCATCGGCGCGCGCACCTCGTCCTCACAGATCCATCGGCAGATGGCCTCCCACTTACCTTTGCCGATCGCATTCAAGAACAATACGGACGGCAACATTGAGATCGCAGTTAACGGAGCGGTCGCGAGTACCGACCCTCATACATTCCTGTATCTCGATGAATCAGGAAAGCCCGTGTATATGAAATCGAGGGGAAACCCGGACGCGCACATCGTCCTTCGCGGCGGTGAACAGCGTTCCAACTACGACCCCTCTTCGATTGCCGAAGCGATGGCCCATTTAAAAAACGCCCAGCTCCCTCAGCGGATCATTGTTGACTGCTCGCATGACAATTCCAGACGAAACCCCTATCGTCAGCGGGAAGTGCTATGCGCTGTGATGGACCAGCTTGTCGTCGGTAACGACGCCATCAAAGGGTTTATCCTTGAGAGCCACATTGAGGGAGGCAATCAACCGATCCCCGACTGTGCGTCGAAGCTGAAATACGGCGTATCGATCACCGACCCTTGCCTTGACTGGAAAACGACGGAATCCCTAATCAAAGATGTTGATCATACACTTAAAACGAAAAATCTTACTCACGTTTGCAGTTTGTAGTCTGCTGACCTCCTGTTCAGGGAAGATGCTGACTGTACATTCCGACTATGTCACCCGCGAGTCGTTGGCAAGTTTTTATGTGGACACCCCTGATCCACTATTGAACTGTCCCCCTTATGGGGAACGTTTGGTGATCTCTTGGTCGGTTCCCGGAAAAATACTCAAATTAGAAGATCCCCATCTGTTGCTGCATTTGCGGTATCGGAACCGCGACCAGATCGTACGCAAAGTCCCCTTGAGAAGGTCTTGCGGCACCACGCTGTTCCGTGTGTTGAACGAGGAGTATTGTGAGACGGGAGGTTTTTTAACCTACAAGGTGCAGTTGATAGCTGGCGGTTGCGTGTATGAAGAGTGGCGGCATCAGCTCTGGGCCGAGCTGATCGCCATCGATCATTCGGATGGGGAAGAGGTCGACGTTATCGACTTTATTGATTAGGCTTTATCGACAACAGAAACTTTTGACATAGAAATATGATCATCAGCTTCCATCTTGTAATGATCTTTTAGGTAGACCATGACATCTTCTTGACTATTGAACCATCTCACAGAAGCCCCCCTGTTTGCTCCCTTTTCTTGAGTCCCATGAGAATCCATAATCGCCCATCGATCAGAAATTGGATCCGGTCCATAATCATCGTTTTCCTGGAGAAAGATTAAGACTGTTTCGTTTAAACCCCCTCCCCTTCGAGATTGTGCTGTTAAAACGATGTAATCATCTGCAGTCATCCCAGCAATTTCATCCTCAGGAATATCATCAGCTGTAAAATCCTTTTTTACCAATTGCTTAGTTTCACTAGTGTATTCACTTGAAATTTCGTCAAAGACTTCATTAAAAGGTTTAGCCTCTGGTACCTCGGTCAAATCTGTTCGAGACCCCACATGCCTTAGTATTCCTTGGTGTAAAACCTGTTGAAGATTTTCTCTGGTCTCTATGTAGTTTACATTCCTTACCATATGCAGAATCGCTTCACCGCAAATAGATGCGCAAGCTTCTCTTCCAACATTATCAGGCAATCCTTGGATGTGATAACCGCCCTGAGAGATATCCAGAAATACGTCGTCTTCATTCTGTAAACCAAGTCCCACCCGTACCGCATCGGCAACAGGTGGTGCCAACTGTTTCAACACATCATTTTGATTGTCCGGTGTCAGGTTTAAATCTGGATTTCTCAAAGCTTCTGTGATGTTACCAATATGTTCATCAATTAAGTCTGTAGGTAGAGCACCAGAAGGAGAGGTTATACAAGAATGCGCGTACAAAATACTATCGATCACATCAAGCCGGTTTACGATGGGATTTCTTTGTGAAAGATCTCTAGCAAAACGTTGAGCAGGGCTGACAAAACCTGTCGTCTTCCCTCTGCTCACCTCGGCAAAACGAACGGTGGGCGCTGAAGATGATTCAGCTCGATTAGTTCCACTTTGAACAGGTGGTGTAACATCAAATTCATCGTCGTCGGTATACTCATCGTCAAAATCATCTTCAACCGTTGCTTCACCTCTCTCTTGAACATCTACCAATAGTGAGTCATCTTGAACCGGAGCTCTTCTTTCTTGATCACCATCTACTGGCACCCCTCTGGAACTTTCGCCAGACATAGACGGAACAGATCTTAAGGTTTCCCTATTCATTCTAAAAACAGATTGAACAGCATTAATGGTGTTGAACAGAGTAAGATTTGATCTTTGAAGATCAGGTGAAAATGCGTGATAACTGGACTCGGTAGAAGATCTATATTGAAGCTGGTCCACATTTTGCAATGATGTGCTGATCGAGTGTCCAGCAAGGTTTTTGAGTTGATCGGCCCCAATCCTGGTGATCACCTGCTCCATCGTCGCATCGACTTCTGCATCGCTAACCCCGTATTTCGCCATGACAGCTTGTCGGCTGTAAGAGACAGTCACTGTAAATTCACGGCCATCGGCGTTAAACGTTGCAGTTCTCGTCGTTCGTGCTGCATCGTTGCCTCCTGTGGTGGCTGGTTGCTGCCAATTGATCGAGCCTGTTGCATCTCCTGGTGGTGTCGCCATTATCTCTTCCTCACGTATTATTCATCTTTTATAGTATCACTATCATTATAAATAAAAAAGAATAAAATATCAATAATTTTTTAAATTTATGTTAAGATGGAACATTTCGCCTGACTTTAAACACTTTAACGATTTAAACGCCCGTTCGCGGTTCATCCGGAAAATGAGTACCTGGATTCAATATAATAACAGGATCGCAAGCGGCAGGATAAGAAAGATTATCTGCGGTGAGTTCATCATTTAATTTTTGACGTCATTGACTTGCAACTGAATTTCAATTTGCCTACATCGTCAAACTCATTTAGGTAAAATGTTTCAACGCCAACCTCGTTTTACTCAAATACCGGTCGAATCCGTATTGAACGCCAGAATTTTGAAGGATAATTATCCTGCCGCCGCAGGCGATCCTGCTTATCATGTTTTTAATTTTTGATCAGGTATTCATTTTCCGGATGAACAAAAATGTAGTTGGATAACTTCTAGGAGTTGACTATTTTTTTAACACTTTTTTTTTAAATTTAAATTGACTTATATTAATTGTTTTTTATATTATAAATATTTATTAAAATAATTAAATTAAATGATAGTAAAAAAAATGAGAGTATTTTCTTTTTTATTTATAATAACATCTACAATATTTATATTTAAATGCCAGTTCTTAGATAACAAAGGTCGAAATTATAAGTTAAATACCAGTAATCCCGGGAAGCTAAAAGAATTTCAGTGTTTCTTTAGTGAGCATGGGCTAGAACTTGAAGTCTCTAAAGTCGACTTAGATGAAGTGGATGCAGATCCTCTTACAGTAATCGTTCACAAAGCAAGTCAAATGGATGAGGGGATTCTAGTCGAAGATACTAGCCTTGATGTTGAAGGTGCTGATATTGGCGTGAATGTACGTTGGTTAATCGAAGATTTGGAGCAGTACCTTGGACGAAAAGCAATCTGGACAGTGTTACTAGCGCATCGGCTTAAAAATGAAGTTTATGTTTATAAAGGGGAAATTATTGGACAAATAGTTCGTCCTGTTAACATGAACAATGGTTTTGGTTTTGATCCTTACTTTCTTCCTGAAGGAGCGACAAAAACATTATCCGAAGAAAAACTGAGCCACGTTAATGCAAGAGCTCTGGCAGTAGAAAATTTCATTAATAAAAAGCCATTCGTTATTTCTGATCCCATTTATAATTGGGATGGAAAATGGCAAGAGCACGATTAAATAGTGCTAAGAATAAACAACATCTTGGGGATATCATGAATATTTTAAATATAAAAGCTTCCTTTATTTTAGGATTACTAGCAATATCTTTAATCATTACAAATGTAGAGGGATTTGAAACATATTCGACCGAGAAGATAACGGATCAAGATCAAATTACAGGACATATTGTGGATATAAAGGAAGAGATTTGGTATGACCCTGATGGTGCGGATCATTCCAGAATCTTCTATCTTGACAATGCCAGTGTGTGGATCACAACAGATGAAAAGGCTTACAGATCTACATACAATTGGAGTGTAGGGGATCGTGTTTTAATAGTTAGATATCCCTCGCCAATTTGGGGTTATTCATGGTATGGATATCATCGTAATACAGATACAGAAGTAGGCCTAATGC
>CAZWOB010000024.1:0-27715 GCA_964635295.1 uncultured bacterium | reverse complement strand
TTAACTCTTTCGCTCTGTTGAAGATGGCACCATTATGCAGAATGGTTCGATATTTTCACAACCCTTTTTTTCTTACTTTCAGAAAAAAAATCAAATCGGCTAAATTCGACGCTATGTTCAAGACTAAAGCCCGCACATTTCCCCCAGGGACATTCATCCCGACCCCTCTTAGAATAGTTGCCATCATCCAATTATGCATTGCATTTTCCGCTGTCCTTTATGACATGGGCCATCCCTTTATGGGACAACTGTTCGAGCAGAAACGGCTCAAAGGGGTATATGAATCCATTATTCAAGAGAATGACAGGCTCCAACAACTTACCTATAAGCAACAGTTAAATATCCAAGAAGGTTACAAGGAACTGGCTGACAGTATGCAGTTGCCATTTTCTACAAAGATGAGCCAGTCGGCCAGAATCCTCTTGATCGAACTTCCCCCATTTCAAAAAGCGTGGATCTTTTTCTCCATCATCATTCCGATCCTGATGCTGATGAAAATCGACGGAGCGCATCGAGCTGCATGGGTCCTTCCAATCATTACCCTTGTCTTTATCGCCAATCAGTACACCTTTCCCGCTGTTCCAGAAAATCTGAAAGAACACGCTTTGTTCCCAACCGAAAAAGAAATATTTGAAGAGTATCTTAAAGTCCCTTTAGCTGACAGTATCTCCGATCAACGGGAGCAGCTGATCAATGGGTGGCATCTTTACCTGATTGATCAATGGGTAGACGAAGAACCTTCGAACGACCAGAGTATTTTCGAAAGACAAGTGGCTGATGGATTATTCGCTTTCAACATCTCTAGAATCGCAGCGATCAAGCAGGATTCGGCTTTTCCATCTTACTTACGTAAAAAGGGCCCATTTCTATTAATGACTTTCTTAGCCTGGAACCTCTTTTTTGCCTGGTTTGCCAACCGCCGGAAATGGTTTCACTAACAACCTCTTATATATAGGTTATATTCCCCTAAAAAGATAGAAGCAGATTCCCATAATGACAGCGGGATAGATCGCTGATGCCAAAAGAGAGACAGCAGAGATGCCGTCGTCAAAATATTTTCCCAGAATTGCCTGACCGGAAGGATTGGGAGCATTGGCGATCACTGTCAGACCGCCGCCGGTGACCGCACCGGCAACCACAGCATATTTCATCGTATCGGTAAATGTTGGGATCAATGTTGCAAGGAAGGTGATTTCCGCATTGTCGTTAAACGATGTAAGGAACGCAGATAGGACAAGAAGCGCCCCTTCTGTAGCGTTGCCTAAAACGGGGGCGATCCACCACCCCTGCAAATTCCCATGAACAACAAGGCCGGCAAGAAAAAAACCAACAAGAATCGCGGGCTTCAGGTCGAGCTGCTTCTGATAAGACAAAGTTGCTTGATAAAAACCTAAGAACAGCAAAAATGTTCCAAGAAAAATCACGGGATAATGATTGTGCGTGACTGTCCAGGCCAAGAAAAACAGATGCACAAAACTGATCCAAACAGGGATTTTTCTTTCCTCTTTATGCTCTTTATCCTCCCAGGCATTTCGAAGTTTGCTGTTTTCCTGTATTTTGTCGAACTCATGTCTGAACAGCAGATAGTATGTCAAATTACAGATCAAGATCCCAACAATCGCCTTCCAGCCAAAATGAAACGCCATATAAGGAGTGTCCCAATGCCAGCTTTTCGCGACCATCAACACAGGCGGAGCGGCGAAGTGGGTAAATACTCCCCCAACTGAAATATTTGTAAACAGAAGGCCCAAGGTCGCATAAGCAAATTTAGGGCTGGGCTTCAGCTCGTAAAACTGTTTCGAAAGCAATAAAGCGGAAATCGTCATTGCACCCGGCTCGGTGATCAACGAGCCTGAAATGGGTCCTATCGTTAGAATCGCCCACCACCAAGCCTTGACAGAACCTCCCCCGCAGGTTGCAAAAAGCCGAAGACAATCTTCCGCTAATTTGACGATTGGCGCCGATGAGGCAAGGACCATGATCACCACGACAAACATCGGCTCTAAATAGTCGATCCCCTCAATATAATGGACGGCAGTATCCCAGTTGTAAGAAAAGGCGATCGCGAGAAAAAGCGGGATCACCCAAAGACCGAAGACCACTTCCACCTCTCCCATGAACCGAAGCATTTCCACCCCAAAGGAATCGACGGGATCCTTTCCCAAACGCACATTCCTCATTCTCCACTTTTTTGAGAGGGAAGTAAAATAGTGCGCGAAAAACGTATGAATAATGGCGCAAACGAATAAGATCAAAGAGATCAAATTGAAAGGCTGCACATGAACCCTGTGCAGGAGCTGTTCTAGTGTGCTTTGGTAACCTTCATCTTGATAAGCGTCCAGGGAAAGGATCAATTCCTGTCCGGGAGGCGTTTCACACCCTTCCTCACAAACGACAAAGACAAATCGGGCAATTCCGGTGATCAGAATGATGTAAAAAGATAATAGAAATAGGGCTTTTAAACGCTGGCTCATCGCATTTCAGGACTGAATTTTAGCTCAACATACAATAAATGCGTTCACATGTGAAGGATTTTTTCATTAGGGTATTCTATACGGTAAATTAATTATCATTAATAATTTATATTTTTTTTTAACCAAACAACCCAATTAATATTCAAATGCAAATCGTTAATTATTTTAATCCATTATCAACAGGATTTAATGAAGCCAGGCACAATTTTCATCATCTTTCCAGAAGGGAAAAACTGGCGGTCGTCATCACTTCATTAGCTGGAACCATCTTTTTTCTCATCGGCGGAGTTGCAGCTTTCCGTTTTGCTGTCGAACAA
The DNA here is from genome assembly GCA_964635295.1 of uncultured bacterium. Lineage (GTDB taxonomy): Bacteria > Chlamydiota > Chlamydiia > Chlamydiales > Waddliaceae > Waddlia. The sequence goes on along the minus strand of CAZWOB010000024.1, from coordinate 24,924 downwards.
CTGAGAAAAGGCGATGACTCAACAGCAGACGCTGTTTCCTCAGTAGCAAGCCGCACTCCTCCATTAGTAACACGACCCTCAACCCGGCCAAGGCTCCCCCTAGCCGAAAAAGTGACCGAATTTGATAACAACAGGCTTCACGAAATCACAACAGTCAGCCACTTGCACGATCCAGCACAGGCGTTAAGAGAAAAAAGAAATCAATTGCCAGCTGTCCACTCTCAGGGAGTAGAACTTGCCAGGCGATATTATTTTCAAAGCAACTGCTGGGGCGGGAATTGTTTTTATTTAGGCTTTACCTCCGGTTGGCTGCATCACCTTCTCCGCGAACAGACAGTCAAAGATAACACGACTGCAATTAACGACGCCGTCACACTTCTTCGTTCGTTTCCTAATTTTTATACTGCATTTGTAGTCGATTGTCTCAACCAATTGAACGCGGATCCTTCACTAGACACACTATATTCTATTCTTCAAGATAAGGATTATATGAGACGGTTTACCATGTGCTTTCGAGAGATCGCGATTCACGGCATCAATACCATCGAAAACCCCCAAAAAACTGGTCTGCAGTGGGATCCCGAAGCCATTGAGGTTTATATCCAGATGAGTGAAAATTTGCGAAGAGCCGTTGCATCAGCTACAAATCCCGATGATCGAAGATGGCTCTATTGTCAATATCAAAAAGGTAACGGGGCCGATATCCAACCTCCTGAAATCGCCGTCCTAAACGAATTGATCTGCCCTATTTCGATTTGCGGATCGATGGACGCTGAAAACGAGAGATTGAGGGGATTTGGACATGAATATGCCGAGGGAAATCCAATCACATTATTCAGATGGACAGACCACTACGATACATTGATTCCGAAATAGACTAGATAACCCATATAGGCAAGATAAGAAGCGAACATCAATGCCCCTTCCCACCTAGTGACATGGGTCCCTTGTCGAATGATCAACCACAGCCCGATAAACAGGGCGATCATATAGGAAAAATCGATCCAATTAATGTTTTGTACATGGATCGGGTTGATCACTGCGGCAATTCCAACAATTCCCAACATATTGAAAATATTAGACCCTACCACATTGCCGATCGCCATGTCTCCCTGTTTCTTAAAAGCAGCGACCAAAGAAGCTGCCAATTCCGGCAAACTTGTCCCGATCGCGACAACGGTCAATCCAATCACCCGGTCCGAAAGTCCGAAAGTCTTGGCCATCGTCACTGCCCCTTTCAAAAACAGATGGCCGCCAAGAAGGAGTATTGCCAATCCGGCAATCACACAGCCCACTTCCAGCGTCCAGTGGCGCATGGCATGCGGCGAGGGTTGGGTTGCAGGAATATGGGTCTTCATTCCTTGATCAATTGACCAAACCGTGTAGACAATCAACCCGGCTAACAGCATAACGCCGGCAAGTCTCGTGTAGATCGGCGAGACAACAAAGATGCCGAACAACCCAAAAGCGATCAGGATCATAAAGGGTGTATCCGTATCCAGCAGCCGTTTATGGATCGGCATCGGAAACAGCATGGATGAAAACCCCAGGACTAAACCTGTGTTGGCGATGTTGGACCCGATGACATTGCCCAAGGCGATGTCCCCTTTATTGGAAAGGCTCGCTTGCGTGCTCACGACAAGTTCCGGAGCGCCGGTCCCATATCCCATGATGATCAGTCCAATCACAAGAACAGGCAGTCCAAGCCGCAACGCCAGCCCTGCCCCTCCCCTGATCAGAAATTCAGCCCCAAAGTACAGGAAAACGATTCCCAGAATCAGATGAAACACTATCATTTCAATGGCCACACATAGGGGATTGTCAACGAGCTGATCACCCAAATAATCAAATCCATAAACAATCCGATTTTAAGAAAGTCGGTAAACTTATATCCCCCGGGTCCATACACGATCATGTGCGTCTGGTACCCTGTAGGGATCGCATAGGCGCATGATGCCCCGATGGCGACACATACGCCGATCGTCCGGGTCGCCTCGATCGACTCAAAGCCGGCAAGCTTGGCAACAGTGATCGCGATGGGGAAAAGGATCAATGCCGCCGCATTGTTCGTCATCAATTCTGTACAAATGATGGTAACTAAAAGGATCCCTCCAATAAACATCTGAGGTTCGGTACCAAAAATGGTCAGTATAATCTCCGCGAAATACGCGGCCACCCCCGTCGTTTCCATCGCCGTCCCCATCGCAAATGAACAGGCGATCAAAAGCAAAATGTTCCACATCACGCTATTTTGTGCTTCCCGTATCGAGATGGAGCGGGTTGCCAGCAGAATGAACACTGCCGCCATACTTGCGACCATGATCGAAGCTCCCATGCTGGCTGCTAGAACCATGACAGCCATCACCACCGTGACAAAAACGGCGCGCCAGGGATTGAAAGTGACCAATTTTTCCGAGTTGCGAATAAAGTAAAAATCCTTGGAGTAATTGTCAGCTTCAAATGGCTCTCCCGAAAGGAGCATCAACGTATCCCCAGCCTCCAGTGTGACATCCCTTACATCTCCAAGCACCCGCCATCCCTGCCTGTAGACCGCCATGACGGAAGCGCCATAGGCGGACCTGAAATTGATCTGACGAAGCGTTTTCCCTACAAGCAAAGAGGTTGTCGGGATCACAATTTCCGAAAAATGGGATGATTTTACATCCAGCTTGAAATGAGGATCGGCCGCGGACTTCAGGTTTGGGATATCGTGCAGCTCCGCGATCCTGTGGATATCCCCGATAAACACAAGGCGATCGCCGACAAAGATCACCAGATCGGCCGGAGGTGAATCGATCACTTGATCATTCCTTTCCAGCTGGATCAATGTTTCCTTTCGGAAATACCTTCTGGATGCCTCGTGAATGGTGCGATTGACAAGCGGGCAGTCTTCACCAACGACAAACTCGCCGGTGAACTCCCTCGATTCTTCTGAAATCGCGGTCGTCGGGTCGGTCCTATCCGGCAACAGCCTCCAACTAAACAGCGAAAGGAACAAAAATCCAGCAAGAGCGCAAGGGACGCCGACATATGAAAGTTCAAAAAAAGTAAATCCCGCTCCATCGGTATACTGCTGCATCAATCCGTGGACAACGAGATTTGTCGACGTTCCGATCAGAGTGCACGCGCCTCCAAACAGGGCGGCATAGGAAAGAGGGATCAAAAATTTTGAAGGGGAAAGTTTATTTTTCAACGCCCATTTTCTTACCATCGGGGTCATCAACAAGACGATCGGAGTATTGTTCAAAAATGCAGACCCCACAGAGACTGGAACACACATCGAGAGCATCTGTACAAAGAATTTTTTCGACGAGACAAGAATCCGCTTAGCGATCACCTCCAGAACTCCATTGACCTCCATCGCCCGCACGATGATGCACAACATCGCGATCGTCATGAGAATCCCATTCGAAAACCCTTTCAGGAACTCTGTTGGTGTCAGGACTCCGAAAATCAATAGGATGCTCGTTCCTGCCAGCATCGTGATGTCCGGAGGTTTCACTTCCGAGATCAACCCCATGAACGTGAAGATGAAAACAACGATCGTGAACCAGCCGTCCCATTCCAACGCTTCTTCCGCATCTTTGATCGTTTGCGGAAGAGGAAATGAAGCTTCCGCCCCATTGAGAAATTGCGCGGCAATTAAAAAAACTGCCAAAAAAATGAGATGAGCGCCTATTCTACAGAATCGAAAATTTAGGGCAGGTGTCTTAAGTTTCATAAGGGAAAATTTATGATGATATACTCTTTTTTTGCAATGAGAGCCGGCCAATGAGCGCAGATATTTTGACTCTCCGCAGTTCGATCAAAAGCTCGCTCTACAAAAAGATCTTGTTCAGAGGCTCTTTTTTAAGTCTTTTAGGCTTTCTCCCACTCATTTACGGTTCGTTATGGATGGATGCGCAGGCCCTCTCAGTGTGGGGGATCCCCCTCTTCTTCTCCGGGATCGCGCTGATCATGTTCGGCATGCTCCCCTATAAAAGAGTGGCAGAACTCCAGAAACACCCCAATCAAATCCACCTGATCGATGAGCATTCTCTTTGCTACGACCATTTGGGAAAAAAAACCATGACAGTCCCATTCAGCGCGATAAATAACATCGGATATTATGAATCAAGCGGGATCTATGGGATCAAACTGCACTTAAAAAACTCCCCGGAAGAGAAAGTGATGGTACACGACCCCCGTTTCTCGATGGAACGGTTTGAAAAAGCCAGTCGAAAAAATTATGGCTGCGACCTGTTTTTCCCCTATTTCAGCAAGAGAAGCTTTAACGCTATACTCCCGCTTGTACCAGATCGTGCATCTTGATGATGCCGATCACTTTATTCTCCTCGTCGAGGACGGGAAGAACCATGATCGGGCTTTTTTGATTGGACTCCATCTCCTTGACAGCGGCATACGCCAGCATGTCCGGCCTGATCGAACGAGGGGTTCGGGTCATGAGAATCTCCAGGGGAGATTCCAACGCATCAACACCGTGTTTTTGCAACGCGCGACGCAAATCCCCATCTGTGAAAATCCCTAGCATGCGATGGTCATCGTCAACAATGATCATGCAACCGCACTGCTTATTGGAAAGTTCAACGAGGGAATCGACCAATTTATCGCTCGGTCTTCCAATGGGGACCGCATCTCCTTTGAGCATCAGATCGCGCACCATGATGGTTGCCCTCTTTCCTAATCTTCCCGCAGGATGCGACTTGACAAAGTCATCCACGCTGACCTCTTTCATACGCATCAGCGCGATCGCCAGCACATCGCCGACAATCCCCTGGATCGTAGTGCTCGTCGTCGGAGCCATATCGAAGGGACAAAGCTCCCTTTCGGGAGAGATATACAGGACGATGTCCGATGCTTTTGCCAGCCTGCTGTCTCGATTATTCACCATCGAGATCACTTTTACCCCTTGATTGCGCACGAAAGGGATCAGGTTCATCAGCTCGTCACTTTCACCGCTTTTACTGAGAACGATAAATATGTCGTTTGGTTTCAGGATTCCCATATCGCCATGCAAAGCGTTCGTCGGGGACAAGTAAAGAGACCGCGTACCGGTGGAGGTCATTGTCACAGCCATTTTCTTTGCGACCAGTCCGCTCTTGCCCACACCTGTAAAGACAATAATCCCCTTGCAGTTCAACAGTTCGTGAAGAACCCGGTCCATCGCCTCTAAATCAATATTATCAAAAAAATGATTGAGATAGCTGCGCTCTTTCTCAAACAGCTCGGTAATAACGGAATCAGCCATAACAACACTCATATTTGCGACCATCAGGGAGTATTCATCGTGAGGATGGATTTTAATTGAACGAACGATTAACCTCAAGCCAACTAACAGATGAGTTAAGGAGATTATTGGTATGGCTCAAGGGAAAACACCCATCGCGGTTGCGGAAGGCGACGGTATCGGTCCGGAAATTATGGCAGCGACCTTGCACATTCTGGAAGAAGCAGGAGCGCAGTTAGAGATCCGCAAGGTCGAGATCGGAGAAAAAGTCTATGAAAAAGGGATCCGCACGGGGATCGCCCCTGAAACCTGGGATGTGATCCGCGATACCGATGTTTTCCTGAAAGCGCCGATCACGACTCCTCAGGGAGGGGGATTTAAAAGCCTGAACGTCACTGTTCGGACGACATTGGGGCTTTACGCAAACGTCCGCCCTTGTGTTGCGTATCACCCGTTCATCGAGACGAAACATCCAAAAATGGATGTGGTCGTCGTAAGGGAAAATGAAGAGGACCTCTATACAGGGATTGAATACCGGCAGTCTCCGGAAACTTTCCATGCGTTAAAAATCATCTCGCGCACCGGATGCGAGAAGATCATCCGCTACGCGTTCGAATACGCCCGCGCCTACAGTCGTAAGAAGGTCACCTGTTTCACTAAGGACAACATACTGAAGTTGTCCGACGGTTTGTTTCATAAGGTCTTTGACGAAATCGCCCCCGAGTACCCCGATATTGAAAATGAGCACTGGATTATCGACATCGGCTCGGCCAAACTTGCTGACACGCCGGAAGTGTTCGACGTTGTCGTCATGCCGAATTTATATGGAGACATTATCTCTGATATCGCCGCACAGATTGCGGGATCCGTCGGTCTTGCGGGATCAGCGAATATTGGCGCCCACGGCGCGATGTTCGAAGCGATCCACGGTTCTGCCCCTCGAAGGGCCGGGCAAAATCTGGCCAACCCGACCGGACTTCTTCTTGGAAGCGTCATGATGCTGGTCCATATCGGCCAGCCGGAAGTCGCCGCCAGAATTCACAATGCCTGGTTGAAAACGATCGAAGACGGCATCCACACCTACGACATTTTCAAAGAAGGGGTGTCCAGGGAGAAAGTGGGAACCAAAGAATTTGCCCAGGCAGTTGCCAAACGATTGGGACAAAAGCCCGAACATTTAAAAGAGGTTTCCTATTCAACCCCAAAGAAACTCTCCATAGGTAACAGCGACAAACTGGAGTTGGAAAGAACCAAGAAGAAGGAACTGGTGGGCGTCGATATTTTCATTGAAGACGTCAAAGACACTCAAACCTTGCAGGAAAAACTATCTAAGCTTGAAAACAGCCACCTCAAGTTAAAAATGATCGCCAACCGCGGTGTGACGGTCTGGCCAAGCAGTATGCCCGAAACCAGCTGCAGCGATACGTGGCGCTGCCGATTCATGTCACCGGAAAAGGGGAAGCCTGTGTCGCGGAAGCAGATCGCCGAGCTGTTGACTGTGCTGGCAGACAACGATGTGCATTTTGTGCAGACTGAGCATCTATGCACCTTTGATGGACAGCCCGGATATACGGTCTCTCAAGACGAGCAATAACCTTTTTCTATACAAAATAACCCTGTTAAATTATTGTTAAGTATAAATTAACAGGGTTAAAATGGATAAAAAACTCCTTTCTCTGATAAAACTCACGAATCCTTGGTTTGATACTCCATCGATTTCTTACCTTCAGGAAGCTGAATATCACCCACGACTGCAAGGGGAGTTATTACTTTCAGAAGAATGGGATAGGCAATGGCTTGTTTTGATCGGTCCAAGGCGTGCCGGCAAAACAACGCTTGGAAAACATCTCGCAACACAATTTGTCGATTCAGGGAGATATCAGCAATTAATTTACCTGAATTGCGACTATACTCTCATTCGTCAACATCTTACAGACCCCTTAGCAATTGTTGAACTTGCGAAGCATCTCAAATTGGACAATCCAGTGATTTTTATCGACGAAGTTCAACGCATCGAAAATCCCGGGTTATTAATGAAGGCAATTGCAGATCTGGAACTTCCCTACAAGCTGATTGCCAGTGGATCATCACAACTTGAACTTAAGAGCAAGGTTCAGGAGTTTCTAACAGGAAGACAGTTCGTAGCTACCATCCTCCCCATGAGCATTCTAGAACTTGGAAGTGAATACATCTGGGAGAATCATGCCATATGGGGAGGATACCCTCAAATCATTGCCAGCACACAAAAACAGCTGCAGCTTGGACAATTATACGACAGTTATATCCAAAAAGATATTATTGAAATTCTAAAAGTAGGCAAACCGGACACTCTTCAAACCCTTCTTGTGCTCATCGCGCACAGCTCAGGACAGCTCGTCAATTACAATCAGTTGGCAACCGACTGCCAAGTAACCATTAAAACTGTACAAAATTATCTTTCAATACTCGAACAGACATTTGTTCTATCAAAAATCAAACCATTTGTCGGAAACAAAAGGTCAGAAGTGACATCCAACCCTGTCTACTACTTTATCGATAATGGATTTCGGAACTATGTACTGGACAACTTTACTTCACTTTTCGGAAGACAAAACGCAGGTCTGTTAATTGAAAGTCTTGTATTTCAAGAGTTGCTAAAATTTAAAGTGCAGTCATTTTTAAACTATTCCATCCACTACTGGAGAACAACATCAGGAGCTGAAGTAGACTTCGTTCTAAAAAGCGGAAGTGACAATCTACTCCCAATTGAAGTCAAATATCAAAATTTTGCAAAGCCTGCCATCTCTCGCGGGTACCGATCTTTTCTACAAGCATACAGGCCTGCTGAGGGTGTCATCTTAAATAAGAATCAAACAGGGTCTATAGAGGTAGAAGGAACAAAAGTCCATTTTATCCCAATGGATGAATTGATAGATCTATTTGACATTATAAGAAGACGATTTATACCGAATTGACTCCAGGATTAAATATCGGAGCCTTCCAGCTCGACAAGCTCTTCATGATAGTATTGCCGCTCGTCAAGCTCCCCTTCCACTTTCGCAATGTAAAGGGCAACAACAGCGTCTCCCATGACATTCATCACAGTGGACCCCATTTCGCGAATCCTGTCGATTCCCGCCAGCAATGCCAGCCCTTCAATGGGCAGCCCTACCGAACTGAACACGACCGAAAGCATGATAAAGCCTGAACCGGGAATCCCTGCCGCGCCAACAGCTGACAACGTCGCAGTCACAACGATCGTCAACAAACTCTGCCAACTCAGCTCAATCCCGTAGGCCTGGGCAATAAACATCACCGCCATCCCCTGAAAAATTGCAGCCCCATTCATGTTGACCGTCGATCCCAATGGAAGGACAAAGGAGGAAATATTTTTAGAAACGCCGAGGTTTTCCTGAGCGCAATGCATAGTGACGGGCAGGGCCGCCGAACTGCTGGACGTTGAAAACGCCACCATCAACGCATCGCCCATTCCCCTGAAAAACGGCCAGGGATTGAGTTTCGCAAGAAACCAAAGCAGCCCGCAAAAAACAACGACCGCATGAACAAAACAGGCGGAATAAAAGGTCAGCAAGAATTTTAGCAATGGGAACAGGACCTGCGCTCCGGATACCCCTGTCGTCGAGGCCATGATCGCGAAAACTCCGATCGGGGAAAATTCCATGACGATAGAGGTCAAACGGTACATCACATCTGCTAAAGACTCTAAAAATTCGAGCAATGGACGCCCTTTCGGACCGGCAAAATTGATGGAAATTCCTAGAAAAATCGCAAAAACGATGATCTGGAGCACATTTCCTTCTGCCAACGACCTCACCGGATTCTCAGGAATGACCGAGAGAAGGATGCTCCCAAGCCCCGGTGCCTTGGACACCACCACATCGGTTGTCTGCGCCATCGTCAATGTAGACCCGGGATGGAAGACCTGGGCAAAGACCAGACCGATCACAATCGCCGCCGCCGTCGTCGAGAGATACAGGATTAACGACTTCAACCCCACTCTTCCCAGCTTTTGCGGATCGTGAATGCTTGTAATACCGCATGTCATCGAAGAAAGAACGAGCAATACGATGATCATATTAATCAAGCTGAGGAACATCGAGCCTAGCGGCTTCAAAACGACCGCCCGCTCGCCAAAGATCAACCCGGTTACAATCCCGAGCGCCAGCGCAATTAATATTTTAACCCATAACTTCATACGTTCTCCAATGAGGACAAATGAATATGATAACACATTCCACAGTTTTAGGCGATCTTCGCCTTAACTCTTTCAATAAAAGATTTTAATTCATCCGCACCTTCCACCACTTCCGGCTGGATTTTGATCCAAACAATCGGAAGGGCCAGTTGATGAATTTCGGGGAGCTTGACTTTGTCCTTTTCTGTACAGACCATCATTTCAGCTCCCATTTCCTTCCATCTGGCGGCGATTTCACTTAATTCTTCAGCATAATAATGGAAATGATCAGGATAGTATTTCTGTGCGACAACCTCCGCTCCCATTTCACGGATCGTCGAGGCAAACTGCTCGGGCTGGGCAATCCCGCAAAAAATCGCGATCTTCCGTCCCTCAAGTGAGTCGAGCTCCTTACCTTCCAGGTCCATCGGTTTGAAGGCATCATAGTGAATCCCGATGACTGGTGCATGAGTGTAACGCTCCACCAGTTTACGAGATTCCTCATAATTATCAGCATCGCGGACGTGGTTGAGGACCACGAGGTCCGCCCGTTTTAAACCTTCAGGGCTCTCGCGCAAAAGCCCACGGGGAAAAAAGTAGTTTTGACCAAAAGGGTCTTTGGCATCAAGGACCACAACCTCAAAATCGCGGGCCATCCGACGATGCTGCATGCCGTCATCAAGTAAAACGAGGTCAACCCCTTGCTTTGCGACCAGATGAGCTGACTGGACCCGGTCCCTCCCGACGACGACCCATGCTTTTGGCAGGTTTTCCGCCAGCAGGCGCGGTTCGTCGCCCGCGTAAGCGGCAGAGTGCAAAGGTCCCTTGCCGGATGAGAGGATCACCGGAGCGCGCAACTTTTCTGCCGGAGAGCGGTAGCCCCTTGAAAGGATAGCAATCTTATAATCATCGTAGAAAAAGTCCGCCAACAGCTTTGTCACAGGAGTCTTACCCGAGCCTCCCATGATCAGATTGCCGACGCTCATCACGACCGGAACGGGAGCGTCATACTGACGCAGCCACTCATGATCATACGCCCAGTTCCTGATCGACATCACCCAGCGATAGGGCAGGCTCAGGAGCCAGGCGAATCCCTTGATCAACGTCGGAAGCCAGCCGGTCCTCTTCCCCCTGATCACTTGGATGTAGTAGAATTGTAATTCGTTTATCATGTGGAAACGGGTGATTTAAACTTCAGCCAGTTCAACCGACTTAGAAGCAAACAATTGCTGTTCAACAGCTTCAATCATAACATGGATAGCGGCCATATGCGCCTCCTGTATCCTGTCGGACGTAGGGAATCCATCGACGATCCACTCGAGGTCAGCTTCCCCTTTCAACTTCCCTCCATCTTTTCCGAGGAAAAGGATGGTGTAAAGCCCCTGTTTTTTCGCAGCCTCGACGGCATTGACAATGTTGGGCGAATTGCCGCTCGTGGTCAATCCCACAAACAGATCGCCAGGCTGGCCGAACGCTTCCACTCCTCTTGAAAATACCCAGTCGAATCCAAGATCGTTCCCTGTACAGGTGATATGGCCAGGCTCCGAGAGCGCGATTGCTGGCAGAGCGCGCCGAGGACCACGGAAAAAACCGGTCAGCTCTTCGGCAAAATGCGCCGCGTCGCAGAGGCTTCCCCCGTTACCGGCGATGATCACCTTATGCCCGCTGCTGAAGACTTGGGCCAGAAGCTCGGCAGACTGTTCAATAAACGAAAGAGCCTTCGGTTCCCGCAGCTTCAACGCTGCTGCAACACAGTCTTCCACCGATCGCGTAATAAGCTCTTTCATTTGCTGATTTCCTTATCAAGACGTTTGCGCCATTTTCCCCTTCTTCTCTTTTTGGGTCAAGGAATTCGGGGAAAATTGCTGATTATGTTATGCTATCGCCCTGACAGAAAGGAGTCTTCTATGTCAATATCCCCCGCCTGTTCAAGTGATGTTCCTGTGAAAGTTCCTCGACTGACCGGGGATTTAAACCTCGTCCATGATCTTTTTTCAAATCCAGATAACGTAGAATATATTTTAGGTTCATTCGCCTCCGACGACACGATGGAAGACCTGATCATCGGAATCTGGAACCATCCCAACCGAAAACATGAAGAAAAAACAAACCTCATCGAAAAAATCGCCCCCCATCTTGCCTTTGCAGAATCGATGATAGAAGTCTTTAAAAAAGATCCCCTGACTGCCCTGTTTATGATCAGCTCCCTCGACAGCATGGCGCTCAAGAGGAACGTTCTCGACTTTTTATTGAAAGATCATCATGGCAATGACTCCCTTATGGAATGCTGGAAATTACTCGAGGCAAGCGGATGGGACGACCCCTCTCAAAAATCCGAACCTCTGGAGCTTCTGCTTGCGTCAATGACCAGCGATGAAAGAGAATCGCTCTTTATTCACTGTATTGAGGTTTGCTCGACAGACGAGCTGGCACGGCTTTCAACCCTTCTCTCCAATGCTATCCACGCCGAAGAGTTTATCACTTCATGGGGCGATTTTAACGATTATGACGATGATTACCATGAAGAACTCTGTCTGTTCATCCATTATATTATTGCCTATCACAGCGAAGGCCCTTTAATCCCCCCTCTCCTCACAGAGCTTCTCAGCTATGAGGGTGAAGAGATCGACACCGGCCGGACCGCATTGGACTATCTCGAGGAATTATCTGACAGAGAACAAGGGATCGTCTTGTCCTGCCTGCTTCCCCTATCCCTTGATGAATATATCAAGTACCTAGATCCCATGATAGACAGGGAGATCCTTATCGACTACATGGAAAAAATCCTCTCGTGTCCCTCTACTGTTGAAGCGAAAACGCGCGCCGTCAGTTTTTTCCTGGAAAGAATTCAGGATGAGGATACTCTGACAGCTTGGCTGACAGAACTTCAAAACAGGTTTTCACCAGCCGCCCGCTACGTGTGGCCGGCCCTATCTGATGCAGCGTTCGCCTTTGTTGCCACCGATCCCACAACTGTCAGTTTGCGGTCGAACCTGATGAGAATCGGTACCCTGACAGAAATGGACGATTTTGCCGAATATACAGCCCATTGTCGCCGCAACGGCTCCAGGATCAATTACCTTTTCACCGTCTGCACGCTGGACATCGCTTCCCAGGAACAGATGCAGGTGGGAGGCGAGAGCTTTGGGCGCTGGATGACATTTATCGATTTTGCCAAAGAGGTCAGGGCAGGAATCACTGCCGACGACCTTACTGCAAGATTGGGCCGTATCAAAGACGATTTTCAAAAGCTTCCGCCATTGCTATTGGGGCTTGGGATGACCTATCCCGCCCACCGGATATGGATCGTCGAGGCGGCTCCTTTTTGTTCTGACGATCAATTGAAGGCGATCGCGAAAACCTTGACTGCTCATGACTTTACATTCATCACTCGATTATCGAATAAATTAATGGCCGACCAGTACAAACTTGTCCTTGAGCATATGAAGCCGGATATTCTCAGGCAGTATGCTGAACATCAGGTCGAAGCTTGTCGGAGAACCCTTCGAACGGTCAGACAGGCTAACTTTCAAATTCGGGGACGGCTCACCCATTTGGAAGCCGATGCGGAACGTCCCGAAGAAGAGGTTATTGATGACCTGCTTGGGAAATTAACCAGACAGTCGGGAAAGATCGGCCAACTCTTCAACAACAGTCTGACCATTCTCGTCAGCGTTTGCTCGCACCACCCCCATTTTTCAAACGAAGCCTTTTGGCTCGTCATTCCACAAGTACGACAGTCGTCAAAATCATACCGAACGGCCCTTAGAGATTTTTACCAACGGCTCGATCAGCTCAGGGCTCCTGTCGAAACCGTTGAAGTCGACCTTGACAAACTCCCCCAGGATCTCTTGTTGAAATCAGGCGCCACATTCTGGCAAGACGTGGGAATTTTCTCGGGGGAAGACCTTCACCACTTAGGGTATTCTGCCGCCGACCCGACCTTGTTGGAAAAATACCTCTCGCAACCAAATCTGATCGACAACTGGAAAACACTGAAATCCAAAAGTTTACACACAATAAGCAGTCTGATTGAAGCCTATGTTGCCGAACCCGGACAACTATTCGATCTTGCCAGCGTCGCCGGAAAGCTCGTCTAGCAAGAATTTACACTCTATGTTACTGTAAAGAAAAAACTAGAGTTTGATCATGGTCGGTACAATTTTTTCCATTCTCGTTGCAATTTACCTCTTTTTCAACCCCCTTCCCGAAAATGTTGCTGATCACGCGGGAACATTTTCCGCTATTCTGTTCCTGATCGGGACATTGACACTCCTCACAGCCCTTGCAATCACCCTCTTTGCCTGGAGCCCTCTCCAACAGGCAGAGCAGACCACCACACCGGGAGTGATCAAGATTTTCACTGAGGACAGACAGCTCAAACTCACTTCTTCGCTCATCATCGCATTTCTGATCCTGAGTTATGTCTTTGCTATCGACCTCCTGTTCCTTCAGAACCTCAACCCCACTTATCTTCTGATGGCCTGGACCATCGTTTTAGGTGTCACAGTCGACGTCACTCGACACCTGCTTCATCGCGTGATGAATTTTTTAGATCCCCAGCACGTCATCGAGTACTTTGGAACAAAAGCGGAAGAAAGCGTCAGAAAGTCTGATTTTCAAGAAGTGTGCAATTGGTACGACCGATTTTCTGAAATCGGGATGAAAGCCCTTGCCAAGCACAACAATTCCTTATGCCTGACAAGTATCGACAAAATGCGGTCTCTGACGAAAAGCTATCTCGCCCAGGCGATGAATATCCACTTTAACGATGAAGAGGAAAAAGGAGATCACGTCAATTACACCTTGTTCTATCTCTTCCAACGCATAGAAATGATCTACGAAAGCGCGTTGCGGTTAAAATTGGAACCGGTCTGCAGCTATATCATCACCATGCTGGGAAAAGTGGCCATTTATTGCGCGGAATTTGATATTTCCGTTGCGCACTACCCACTCCATTATCTTGGAAAACTAACTAACGCCGCCCAAAAAAACAATCTGGAAGAGGTCGGCAACCGCGCCTCGCTCACAATGCTGGAAATCAGCAAAATCATTCTTGAAGAGGTCGACCTCCAGTATGTCGACATCAAGGAAACCTTCCTGACCGTTGTCAACAATATGCATGAAATCGCCCGGGAATCATTCCGCAATGACAAGTCGACCAATATCAGCCTGCTGACCCAGCCGTTATACCTGTTAAAAGAGCTGTTCCAAAAAGGAAAAGCCGCCTCGCACCAGGATGCGCCGGTGATCATTGCCAACATCGACCAGGTTCTAAATGAGTTCGCGACACTGGAGACGGTGCTCAATACCATGCCACCCATGCCTGAAATGGAAAAAGAAAAACAGGAGATGGAACAGGTTGTTGAGGAAACGGAGGAAGAGCCCGAGAACGAAGAGAGCGATGGATAAGCTGTTCTATGAAGTGATCCCTCCGCCTTTGAAATGGAGGCAGGGGCAGGTTGAGGAGTGGACGGACAGCATACTCACCCTCTTAAAGAAAGAGGGAATCCATTCGATCAATCTCCCCGAAGTTGTCAGCGAGTCCAAAGAACAGGAGCGCACCGTCCCTCTGCTGGAAAAGGTCGACACGTTGGAATTTATCGACCAACTGCTCAAAAAAAATCCTTCGATCACTCCCATCCCGAACCTCATTACTGTCCACAGAACAGAATCTCAGTTGTTGGACTGGGTGGAAAGAGCTTATGAAAAAGGGATCCGTCATCTCATCCTTGTCGGAGGGGAAAAATCCACGATCACCTATCCCGGACTTCCTGTCGCGACAGCTGCGAAATCGATCAAGGCCCGTTATCCCGATCTTAGACTTGGTGGGATCACGATCTTTACCCGCATGAGGGAACACAGACGGATCATGCAGAAAATGGAAAGCGGGATTGAATTTTTTGTCTCGCAGATCATCTATGAGACTGCCAACATGAAATGCGTTCTACTCAATTTAGCAAAGCTCTGCCAGCACGCAGGCTACTCCCTGCCCCGCGTTTACCTCTCGCTTGCTCCTGCTGCCAAACATGCGGACATCGAATTTCTCGAATGGCTCGGAGTGGAGTTCCCGACAGCCCTGCGCTCTTACTTTTTAGGGGGAGATGACACAAGCGTCGAAGGGCGGGTCGATGAGATGATCGACTTCGTTCTGGAAGAGCTCAAGTATTTCATCTCCCTCAAGCACTTTGACCTGGGCTTTAACGTCGAGCAGGTGATGTACCACAATCATGCCAGCGCAGAACGCTTGATCGCGCATATGAAAGAGAGGTTGACCGGATGTCTGTGATCTTATGGGGACAGTATCCCCGCTCCGAACAGTTGGTACAGGCGACAAGGGACTTTGATCGAGATCGGATCGATGATAAGGAGCTGTCCCGTATTCAGGAGAGCGACCGCAACGATCTGATCACGCTGCAAAAAGGGTTCCGCTATATCTCGACCGGCCAATTGCATTGGGAAGACCTCATCCGCCCTCTGACACAACTTTCTCCATCGTTTTCATCCGGCGCCCTCACCCGATTTTTTGAAACGAATACTTTCTGGCGGACCATCGAAGGAAATGGGAACATCGACCCAAAGACATGCTCCTCATGGCTCGACCGCGCGTTTCCACAAACCGTCCCCAACCGAACGATCTACTCCTTCCCCTTTTGGTTTCTTTTTCAACAATTCAGTTCAGGACTCTCTCTCGAATCATTTATCCCGCTTTTTGAACAACTTCCCAAAGGGCTCATTCTCTTTGTGGAACCCTCGTTTGGATGGAACCCCCTATCGGAAAAAGAACAAGCGCATCGTTTTTTAGACGAGTTGAAAAAAAGGATTGACTCTCCCATCGCTATCGTGACCACCTTTCATGAGATCAGCAGCGAGCTGGATTATCTTTACTCTCTTCCTGTCGATGGGATCGGGATCGACTTTTACCACAACACATTAGAAAGTGTTCTTCCCACTTTTCCCAAAGATAAATTCTTAATCGCCGGGGTGATCGATACAAACTCCACCCTGCTGGAAGAAGAAGAGTCCTTAATAGAGTTCAGACAGCAGGCAGAATCTTTTCTTCCTCGAGAGAAGCTCTACTATTCCCATAGCGGACCTGCGGAATTGCTTCCAAGGGGGGTGATGGACGCTAAAGTGCGCAACTTGACGGAGGCGCTCGCATGAAACCGTTGACCACCCATGATATCGGTTCGTTGGCCAAACCCTCCTGGAGAGTGAAAGCGGTCCGAGGCGTCCCCTTGAACGATGAGGACATCAACAACGCCATCCGCTGGGGGAAAACGTTAAATATTGAACCTCTGCCCGAACTCACAGACTTATTGAATAAAAAAAGCGGCTTTACACCAAAAGAGAAGGAAGAGCTCGTCCGAACCTCCTCCCTGTATGGAACGAAATTTTTGGAGACGGCCGGTCTGGACCTTGTCTGGGACGGTGAGCAGCAGCGCGTCGAGATGTATGAATTTCCCATTCGGAGAACAAAGGGATTCGCATTCCATGGGCATGTGCGCAGTTTTGACAACAAGTACTACCGCCGCGCCTCTTGTGAATCGGTGCCGGAGTGCAACGTCCCCTATCACTTGGAAGAATACCACACGATTAAACGGTTCGCTTCCCACCCGGTCAAGATCCCGGTGACCGGCGCCTATACCCTTGCAGACTGGTCCTACGACTCATATTACAGACAAGGCACGCATCCCGGCGGAAGCGAAGTGCTTGCCAAGCAGTTGTCTTCGCGCAAGGCATTCTTGTCCGACCTTTCCAAGCGTGTGATCTACCCGAACCTTAAAGCATTGGTGGATGCGGGAGCCCCCTATCTGCAGATCGATGAGCCCGCGGCAACCACAAAACGGGCGGAGACAGACCTTTTCATCGACAGCATGAAAGAGAGCATTGGCGATCTCGCTGGACAAGCGTTTTTCAGTGTCCACATCTGCTATTCCGTCTACGACCGGCTCTTTCCCAAGATTTTAGAATTGGAAGGATATTTGGATGAGATCCATCTCGAATACGCCAACCGAGACAGTCGGGAGTTGGGCGTATCGGATCAGGCGCGTCCAGGATATGCGCTGTTGAAGCGATTGAAACAGACTCCCTTTAAGATCGGTCTTGGTGTTTTAGATATCCACACAGACTGGATCGAGCCGCCAGAACTCGTGCGGGACCGCGTGCTCTATGCTTGTGAAGTGATGCAGGACCCCTCCCGCATTCTTGTCGCACCCGATTGCGGCCTACGCACACGCACCTGGGACATCGCCTTTAAAAAACTGACGAATATGGTCAAAGGTGTTCAGATGGCAAAGGAAACGATCAATTAGCCTCCCGCTCACTTAGCAAGTTAATAAAATCAGGATTTTTCATCACTCTAGGAACAACCCCTCCCCAATCGTGGTCGCTCTTACGGTTCCCGATCAACACTTTCGCCAATTCAATGTTATCTTTTGAAACGTGATGGATTGGTTCCTTATTGGAGTTGTCTTTTTGGTGGATATCCAGACCATGTCTATCGATCAAATACCGAGCAACTTCTGCTGAAATATAACCGCACAAGAGATTTTCACCACTCTTTGTTACAGATTGAGGATCAATCCCATTCTTGATGAAAAGCTTCGCAACCTCAACATCCTTTGCATAATATAGGGCATTTTTTCCTCGGAGTTCATGTTTTAAATCCGCTCCCTGCTCGATCAGATACTCCATCACTTCAGCTGGGTGATCGCAAAAAATTGGTGTTTGACCAAAGTTATCTTGCTGATTGACAATCCCTTGCCCAAACACTTCCACGTACATTTTTGTCGTTCGCAGATCTTTACTGAAGTGCAATGGCGTATAGCCAATTGTACTGACGGGGTACTCAGCACCTGCATCCTTAAGAGCTCTGAGAAGTTCCACTTCTGTTTTAACACATGAAGCTGGAGCTTGACCATAACTGTCTTTAGAGTTCACAAATTCCACCCTTTCCGATTCATCCATTTTACTGACAATTAAGCGGACAAGCTCGGCGCCATCGGGTATATCCCGCCAAGCTATTCGATGGAGGATCGTTCCATTGCTATTATTTCGAGCTTTTACGTCTGCACCCTGCTCGATCATGTAAGTGAGAACTTCAGCTGTATGATTACCAAAAATAGGAGTTTCTCCATAATCTTCTCTGCGAGCCTCAAGGATTTCATTCCCAAAAACCGCCACCAAATTTTTCAATAATTCAAGATCGATCCCGCTATGTAATCGGCGAGAGGGAATTTTTGCACCAGCTTCTTTCAATGCCCTCATGATCTCTATTCCTGGATTCCTTTCCAAAGCTGTTAAAGATGAATAATCATCAGATTGATTAACAAATGCCTTTCTTTCCGACTCCGGCACTTGACCAACGATTAGAGAAACAAGTTCTGGATGATCTCGATAATGCGGCTCTCCTAAATGATGAAGGATTGAGTTATCATCGCTATCTTTCGCCTGGACATCGAGCCCCTCCTCAACCAACACTTTCAATAGTTCGGCATCTTTGACCAGGAACAATGGACTGGTCATGTTACGAAGTATTATTTTTGATTTCACTTTATCGTTAAATTGTTGGACAAGATACCTGACAATGTCGGGGTCCTTTAGCTGTTCCCAGTCCTCTGAATTGAATTTATATTTAGCTCCCGCCTCAACTAGCAGTTTGATGATTGCGATGTTTGCATTCGGATGACAAGCCAAAGCAGTAAGTGGGAAAACCTCATCATGTTCCAATTCATAGGGTAAGTTGACATAACTCTCCTTGACCTTATCATCCTGAATCTTGGACAAGATCAATTCCATCAGCTCGACATCATTGCAAAATGCGTCTTCAATAAATCTAAAAAGGATCGTTCTATCATCATCAAGAACCGTCACGTCCGCTCCCCTTTCAATCATTACCCTCATCACAGACGGAGGTACGGTAAATAGTGGAGAATGTTGGCCTAAATTTAAAATGCCGTCCCCAAAGTGATCGATCAAAAACTCGGCGATTTCAGGATCCGTGCACGTATGCAGAGGTAAGATACCTTCATGATTAGGTAGATATTCAGCTCCCGCTTCAGCCAAGGCTTTGACAACTTCTAAATTTGTCTGCAGATGCAGTGCGGTGTTCCCGTCGGCATCGCGACCGTTCAATCGCAGTGCTTTCTTATCTTCAGGTGTTTCCCGCATCATTACTTTCACCATGCGGACACTCTTAACCTCTGTTAGAGGAATTGCGATATCTTCATATTTTTTCATGAGGGCGGTGGCGGCGGAGACATGATCATACTCGAACGCCATACGCATTAAAGCATCTGCCTGGAGAAAGTCATCTGGAAGCTGATCGATCGCTGTTGCCACTGTCTTTACGCTGTTTCTTTGAATCGCCTTAACAACACCTGCGAACTTATCTTCCGCATCTGTAGACTCTGTCCCTTCGATCTTTTTTCCAAAGACCTCCTGGACCCTCTTCTCAAGATCGGAGCGGTGCTGTTTTTCAACATGGACAACTTTCCGATGCGCCCAATAGCCATAGAAAATGGTCGCAATCCCCAAGGTAAACACGACGGAAAAAACCGCCAGAATGACACCGGCGATCCGACGTTGTAGGGAGGGATGATCGAATTTTTTCTCTTCAGGTTTTTGTGTGGGATGAAAAAAATGCTTGGAATCAAAAAAAGTGGAGAGAGTCTGGACCATGAAACTTGCCTGGTTTGTAATTAGCAAGTTAGAATGATACTGATCTCTCTCCTATATTGCCACCGTATTCGAACCAGGTTTAATACCTTATAAATACTTGCTGCACATTTCGAGCTTTTCAACATTCAGGTCATGCAGGTCGGGCTCCACTTCCCACTGATACTTCCAGACAGCGTCCTTTTCGGAGTCGTTCTTGACAACCGACCCCAAAAGAATGCGGTCTTCAGGCTCCATAATCACAGTATAAGGAATAATTTTTGGATCCACATTTTCAGCCTGGACAAGCTCCATGGAAATCCGCATCGGATAGTCGTTGTTATTTTTCGCATAATAGGACTCCCCGTAGATGTTGCCCTCTCCATCCCGTAAATTTTCAATGATGAAATCAACATTTTCAAGGGTTTCAGCAACCCTTTCTTCTCCCCAAGCCATTGAATTCATGCCTATTAGCAAAAAAATGACAATAGAATATAGTATTTGCATATAACTCCCTCCATATGGTCATTATAGCATAACTATTTCAATTTTCAAAATATTTGTTATATTCTTATTTTTTTCCTAAAAACCGGTTTTTTGTACCAATAGCAGGAAAAGTTACCCATCCTGCAGCCGCAGGCTATCCTGCTTATCCTGTTCAATTGGTCATAGAATCCTGAGTTTGGAGGAATAGTAAACGAAACGATAAAAAAATCCGGGAAGATTTACATCAACCCGGATTTATGAAAGCTTTAGAATGGTAAAAGTCTACAGCAAATTAATCGCTGTCGCTACTATCATCATCTAGATCAGCAGGAGGCAATGCTGGAGCTTCCCTTGCTGCAAGCCATGCGGCAAATTCTGGATTTTCCAATATTCTTGGACGCTTGACACCATGACCCCAATCGTGGTCGCTGCGGCGGTCGCCCATCAACACCTTGGCTATTTCGATGTCCTTGCCAACGTAATGGATTGCCTCTGTTCCATCCCGAAGCTTGTGGTCTCTCTCAACACCATGTTCATCGATCAAGAATTGCGCAACATCTGCGGAAATGTTCCCAAATAGCGCGTTTCCATTGCCGGTATCTAACTCCTTTGGATCGATTCCGGCGGCAATCAAGACCTTGGCAACACCTACACTTTTTGCGAAGGAAAGAGCGTTCGCTTCAGCAGCATTTTCAGCATCAAAAAGCTTCGCCTTCAACTTAACAAAGTCACTCCTTTCCGCTTCATCGACTTTATTAAGGATCAAAGTGACCAAGTCCGCATCTTCATTAAACCAATCTTCTGAAAACCAATCTTCTGATACGCGATGAAGAATCGTTCTGCCTGTTTTTGGATCGACAGCTTTCACATCGAGCCCTTTATTAATCAACACTCTCAAGACCTCGGCATTTTTAACCAAAAGCAGAGGACTGATCATCTCGTCAGCAACCACTTTTTCATTGATTGTAGCGCCAAACTTGTCCATCAGGTATCCAGCAATCTCGGGATCTTTGCAATGGATCCATGTGTTTTGCTGAGGAGCTTCAGCGCCAGCTTCTACCAATGCTTTGACAACAACTAAAAGCTGAACGTAACCCAGCGCAGTAATCCCCTGGTTGTTTGCCACATTGACAAGTGCTTTTTTCTCATCTACATCCTCAATCTTACTAAGGATTAACTCGGCCAGCTCTGGATAACTCTTTAATCGGTCCGATGACAAAAGGTGAAGAATCGTATTGCCATTTGGATCCTTGACGTCGACGGCGAAACCTTTTTCGATCATCAGTTTTAATACTTCGGCATCCTTCACTGTGAATAAAGGTGAAACGCCTGCTTTATTTTGTTTATCTAATAACTCAACATCGTAAGCATCGATCAAGCAAGCAGCCACTTCCGGCTTTTTCACAAACATCAGAGGGGAATTACCTTCTTGAAGCTCTGGATAATTCGCGCCTGCGTCGATCAAAGCCTGAACAACTTCAACGTTGGCGTTTTCGCTTTGGATCAGCTTTTTGAGAATGGAATAACCATTGATAACCTGGTTGACAAATTGCTTTTTCTCATCGGCATCTTCGAATTTGGAAAGGATCAGCTTGATCAGCTCAGGGTCATTGCAGAAAGGGTCTTCAGTGAACCGGAAGAGGACCGTTTCACCGGTTGGTAATTTTTGATTTACATCTGCACCATTTTCGATCAGCACCCGCATCACAGCCGGAGGTGTGGTCAATAATGCAGTAGGGCCATCTCCCACCACAATGTCTGCCATATTATCGATATTGTCACTCGCTTTTATTATTGATCCGTAGTGCTTGATGAAGAATTTGGCGATCTCAGGATCGCGACAAGTATGCAAAGGACTTAATTTCCCGTTAGGGATAAATTCTGCGCCAGCCTTAGCTAATTCCTTAATAACAGATAAGTTTTGCTGCACATGCAAGGCGGTATCACCAACTGTATTTTTCTTATCAAGCAACGCCTGCCGGTCTTCTTCTTTTGTGTGCTTGATGAGCGCCTTTGCCATGCGAGCGCTTTTAACATCGAAAAGAGAAATTTTCACATTTTCATAGCGATTCATCAGTGCAATTGCAGCAGGAACATTATCATGTGCGATCGCCGCTTCCATTAATGCATTGGCTTCAAACGCACATTCATTGTAGTCTTCAGAAAGTTGCTGAATCGCTGACATGAATGATTGGCTGCCGCCCGTTTGAATTCCCTTCACGGCAGCGGAAAAGTTAACTTCAGCTTCTGTTGGAGCTTCACCATCAACTCTTTCTCCAAAAAGATCTTGAACCCGCTGGTCCAAATCAGAGCGGTTTTCCTTTTCAATATGCACGACTTTGCGATGCGCCCAATAAGTTAAAAAAACCGTTCCAATACCCAATGTAAAGGGAACGCTCAAAGCAACCAGTGCAATCCCTAAAATGCGACGGAGAAATGTCGGCTTTTGACGCTCGCCGATGGCATCCATCTGCTTAGGGTGAAAAACGTGATGTGAATCTAATAATGTAGAAATTGTTGAAGGCATATGAAAATCCTCTTTTAAATATTTAATAAGTTAGAATCTATCAAATAAATGTTAAAATTACGTAAAGAGTGTTAATTAAAATAATTATTAACTATTTATAATAATGACCTCACCGGTTATCGGATGGGGAACCTCCATTCTATTATGTTTAAGAGCAATCCCCGGTTCAGAAATCGCGACCGTGCTCCCATATTTTTTATCTCCGAGAATCGGGCAGCCGATTGCAGAAAGCTGACACCGGATTTGATGATACCTGCCGGTTTCCAGATCAATTTTAAGGACGGGGTAGTCCCCCCATTCAACGACTTCGTAGGTCAAAGCGGCATATTTCGCATCCGGGTCCTCCTTTGGGACAACTTCCGCACGGCGATCCCGGTGCGCTAAATAATGGACCAATCGCCCGCTTTCTTCTCTTGGGGCGGACTCCACTTGAGCGCGGTAGAACTTTTTAACCTTTTTCTCCCGAATTGCCCGCATCAATCGGCTTAATGCCTTACTTGTCTTGGCGAAGACGACAATGCCGGATGCCGCTTGGTCCAGACGATGAATGGCCTCCAGAAAGACATTGCCCTTTTTATCATAGGTCTTTTTCAGCCACTCCTTGCCGATCTCTTCGAGGCTGATCTGGTCGGTACCGCTCGGCTGCGTCAACATCCCATGCGGCTTGTCCAGAACGAGTAGGTGGTTGTCTTCGTAGAGGATTTTAGGTTCAGGCAACAATGCAGCAATCTCCTGTTGCGGGGCTGAAGCAAAGCATACAACAGATACAGTCAATTGCCCAGCAAGTGATCGCATCACAGCAATCGATCTTGTGAACGCAGCAGCAGATCCGCTTTTCCCGATAGCATGTCTGACCACAGCAATCGACCCTGGCAGTCTCTTCAACAAGCGCGCTTGTGATCGTATCGGTCGTAGACTCGAGAGCATGATTGGCAACAGCCTTTGCACGCAAACAGCCGTGCTGTTTCACGACAGCGATATCAGCATACCGTTTGACTCGGCCTTCAAGCCTCGACAAGTGTGCGATTTGACGTTGAAGATTTTCATATCTTGCTTCGACCATCTCGTCGCTCATTTCCTGACATCGCTCTGAACGTTGCATGCTCATTGAGGAAAACCAATCCGTCCAGGATCCGTTCGCCTTTTGGCGATACTCCCGCTCTAATCTGATATCACCAAGTTCCCTTTCTATCCGGTGTCTATTTTGATAAATAAGTGCGGACTGCTGATACTCATCCTGCCCGCCCAGAGGGTGCATGCAGGGAGCGGCGTAATACCCGGATGTCAAGCGATCGGAACGGCTCTGTTCCATCGCTTCCTCACACGAAGCGTAGTGGTAGCCCAGTTCCTGCAAAGCGAATTGCAACGCACGTTCGGCCAGTGTCAGTTTCCAGCCGAACACCCCTTTCCAGGCGATGCCGGAAAGATAAAAAAGGTGGGGAAGATCGTAGGCGCCTTCGTTTGGGATGTTGCGTCCGAACACGTGAAGAACCGCCTGGCACACTTTATTGATCATTGCTCGAAAAGGCAAAGAGACAGCAAGCCCAAGGAATTTCACCCAAAGGACAGGTTTCGATTGCGATTGGAAAACAAAGCCTGTTCCGCTGAGGTAGAGCTTTCCATGCACTTCCCTGTCAAATCCTGAGACTTCCTCTGGGACGCGGTGGGTAAAATGAGATCCTAATACTAACGAAGACATGGCAAAGAGGATAAAATAGGGTTATTAAGAATGATTAAAGAGATTTCGAGACGTCTAAAAGATATACCTAAAAGTTTGTGAATTGGACCACCACAGAGAACAGTAGAGTAGGGAGGGCGTTACCCCTCCCCCTCATCAAACCGGACATGCAG
>CAZWOB010000023.1:0-28306 GCA_964635295.1 uncultured bacterium | reverse complement strand
AATTAGGGTATTTAAAAAAATATTTTAATCAAATAGTTGATCAAATTTAATTTGCACATCTTCCAGTGTATGTAAGTATTTATTGGGAGAAATTTCGAGGTTAACCCCCAACAAATAAGTAATACCTGAAAATAGTTTGGAAATATCTTCATTGGGTTCAAATTCTATTTCATCGTGCTCATCCTTAAACATTATTTCTGAAGCCCACACTGAAGCTTCTTCAAATGTAATTTTTTCACTCAACAAATCTGTAAATTTTTCTTTGATCATCTGTTTAGTTATTTTCATATCACCAAATCTGACCTGCACCCCAAAAATCAGTCCATACATATATTAGAGATTTTTTTTCTTACATACTCATAGAAGATTGAATAGATTAAAAAATACGAAGAAGGAACCTTTATCCCCTATTTACCATCATCAAGGACATTAACTTCCTTTAATTTTTCAAAAGCTCCATCCATTATTTTCCTAAACGGAAAATAGTCTAACTTCCAGACAACTCTCTCTCGTTCATTGTCAAATATGATTATTTCAGGGTTTTCGATTCCACGATCACAGTTGATCGTAGCAATTCTTCCATCCTTACTGCATATATCAACTACCATTCCTTCGTAATCTAAATCGCTACATACTTGAATTGATAATTCACTCATTATCTAGTTCCTTGTTTATTTGTCTAAAAACCCTCGAAATGTTCCATCGGAATAGAAATATGCTCCACGTCCATCCAGGGAATATATTTGGAAGGATCCTGTCGAATCAAATTTAATTTTTCCAAACGGGTCGGTTAAAATATCATCTAAATGCCATTGACCTTGCATATTTTTTGCATTCGGATTCCCAAATGCCTTAGGAAAAGGACTCCCAAGTCGATTGCCATGTTTATCCAAAGACCTTCCAGCTCTTGTCAATCCTTCACGATCCATCGCCTGCCCAGCTTTGGATAAGGCATCTAAATCAAATTTATCAAGTAATGGATTTTTTGGTACACTTACATTTTGAACACTCTTAGCCGCGTTTCCACCACATGACTTCATTGCAGCCTCGGCAACTTTCTTCTCTGCTGCCTCAGCTACCTTCTTCTCCAAAACCTTGTTACAGTTTTTGAGGTTGCTCGTACTTTTTGTTTTCGAAACTGGTGTAAACATCATGGCAGCATCGCATGCCCACTCCCCAAGCTGCTCATGAGGCATATTGCAGATCGTATCACAACCCCATGCGACAAGCTCTCCAACTTCACCCGCCATCGCTTTTTCGCCTATTTCACCTAAAGTATCTGAATTGTCATACACAAACTTGCCCGCACAATACGCTGTCATCCCTACCGAATAGGAAGTCAACAACGCAGATGCAACAGCCCCCGCAGGAGGACATGCTGTTGTCAACACCCCCAGCGCAACATACCTGGCGACAGTCACCAAACCGATCTGAACAGCAGCTTCAGCAAATCCTTTGAAAAAGTCCATCGCAGATAACCCGTAAGGATCGCAAAATCTCAATGGATTGTTGTACACATACGCATACAAATTAGGACCCTCAGAAAATCCCAAAGGGTCGGGTGTCAGCCACGACCCAATAACCGGGTCGTAAACTCTCTTGAAAAAGTGCAGATGGCCAGTCTCGATATCAACACGCTGAGAATAAAACTGCCAGGGTGAATGAAAATCTCCCGATACCTCAGTCTCACCAAAGGCTGAATAACAATACTCCGCTCGTTTCTGCAGGTCTTTATCCAATACAACACAAACACTGCCCCGATAATCGCAACGAGTGGAAAAAAGCCCCTCTGATGTCTCAATTCCAATCGTTCCCTGACCAATCAACCGTAAGCAGTCCATGTTCCCTAAATCGTAATTCTTAAAATAGATAAAGGACTCTTCATTTCGGCTCATCAAACGGCCAAACGAATCATATTGGTAATAAATCCCTTCTGTTTCAATGAGACGGTTCAGGGCGTCGTATCTGTAATGTGTGTCGCCTTTCAAAATGCGGTTGCCATCGGCATCATAAGCATAATCAGAATCGCCATCTGAAGTTACCTGCTGCAAAGAATTATGAGAGTAAGACTCACCGTTTTTCTCGATCCGATTGTTCAGGGAGTCATAGCGATACTGGGAGTCCCGATCAGAGGTTAACTGATAAAGTTGATCGTAGGTATACGCGATGTCATTGTCCTGGATCACATTACCGGCGGGGTCAAATGCCAGGTGCTGCTCAAAGCTATGAGACACCATGGAGGTGGCCCGATGATTGGCATCGTAGGTGAATTGAACCTTTTCCCCATGAAAACCTGTTTCGCTGAGGATATTCCCAGCTAAATCATAGGTGTAACGATGCTCATGACCTCCTCTTTTCACAGCAACTAAATCAACTGCATTATGAATGTAGATCACTTCAGAACTGTCAGGGAGTGTGATTTTAGACAACCTTCCTTGATGATCATACGTGTAACGACTCTCATTACCATTTGGCAGCTGCTCTCTGATAAGATTGTTATTCTCATCGTAGTCCCGTTCAAGCAGGGTATTGTGAACCAGATCTTTTGACTGGATGAGGTTGCCTACAGGATCGTAGAGATATTCATAATGGATGGTCCCGTCGGATGAATGAAGCGAAGAAACTCTTCCAAAATCATCGTATCCATAAATCAGGGAAGTCCCTCCGGGTTTGATCTCACATTCTTTTCTACCAAGGGAATAATAGGTCTCGGTAAATTTCAGGCCTTGCTCGATCTCTCGAACGACTTGCCCCATTTCGTTGTATTCCCACTCAACACTATACTCGCCGGTTTTTTCGGAATCGGTATAAATGTCGTGAACCTGCCTGATGCAATTGCCGACCGCATCATAAATATTGTTCTGGCAAGCGTAAACTTCGCCAAAAGCACGGATCTCTGTTTGGATACATTGATTATGATGGTCGTAGGTTTCCCACTTTTCCTGTCCCATGGGATCAATGCGCACTTTAACGAATTGATCTCCAAACTCATAATGATAGGTGGTCACATTGCCTTCTGGATCAATAGAGGACTCAATGAGATTGTGGGAATTGTAAACTGCTTGCGACTCAGAATATTCTGTTGGTGATGTAAATTCACGGGTCAACTGTACATTACCGTGACGGTCGAAAGAGAAGGTCTTTTTACGGAGAAGCTCACCGCTCGCATTTTCCACCCGCTCTTCAACGACTCGGCCAAGATTGTCAAATTCTTTGATTTCAAATCGGTCTCCAACCTTCGTGCAATACAGTTTCCCCATCGGATTATAGGCATACTCTTCGAAATAATCTCCTCGCCGTAGCGATGTACGTCGACCAGAACAATCATAAGTGTACTCTGTCTTCACACCTCTGGCATCAACTTCAGAAACAAGTGTTTTCCCCTTGTAGTTCTTTGTCGATATGGCGAGACTTTTTCCATCAGGACTAAATGTTTCCTCTCTGATTGCTCGATCCAGGTAGTCATAGGTGTATTCTATATAAGATCCGTCGACCTCCCATTTTTTATGGAGGTTGCCGTCCAGGTAATACTGGTTTTGTATTTTGGTGCCATCAGGGTAATCGACCGAGAGAACTTTACCAAAGATATTGTAGGCTTTTTTCGTCTTGTTACCACGCTTATCAGTCAATACGACAGGATGGTTGAAAAGGTCATATTGTTTTGACTCGAAATTCTTTTCACTGTCTATCGTCGCGATCAAGCGTGAGCTGCGATCGTGCAGGTAGATTGTTTCATTTCCATACCAATCGGTAGTGGATGTACGGTTTCCTGCCAGATCATAAGTATGGGCTGTGGTGAGAGTGATGCCGTTTTCATGCTCTTCAATCTCTTTGACTAGCTCATTCCACCTGTTGTAGTGGAAGTGGGTGATTTTACCCGTCCCAAAGTGCTCCTCGGTAATTTTCCGATCCAATCGGTCATATCCGAAAAGAGTCAGCTCTCCAATTGCATTCACTTCTGAAGTGATGTTTCCATGTGCGTCATAATCCTTAAAGATGGAATAGACATAGGAGTCGTTCGCGTCATAGGTCTTTTGCTCAATCAACTGGTCGTAAGTATCGTAGACGTTTTCCTTCCTTGAAAGAAGATTCCATTCACCCGTTTCCAGGTTCTGGAAGTAGTGAGCTGATGAAATCGGGAGAAGCTTTTTATAGACATTTTCGGTCTTGATGCGATAGGTGACATCTGAAAAATCATCAATCTCTTCTCCACTTCCGTCATCCTCGACCACTTCGGTTTTAAATCCGGCGGAATTATAAGAGTAAAATTCCCGAAGCTGACAGACTCCATTGCTAATGGTGCGTTTAGAAGCAATGAGGGATGTTTGCGGATAATAAGTGTAGTGAAGTTCGGTTCCATTTGGCTTGATCTCTTTCGTTAACAGGTTAAACTCGTCGTCCGAGTATTCGAACACTGTTTCCTGAAATAGCTGTCCCTCTATGGGTTCATGCTTAAAAAATGAAATACTATCGTCCTGATTGCCTGTAATCTGCCCATAAACCCTCTTACTTAGGGGATTTCCCTTGTTATCGTAGGAGTACTCGACATAATGTTTGCAGACACTTGCATCTTTTGTATCGTAAAGAGCGATAGATTTTATATCGGCAAGCTTTGTATAGCGATACTTCCAGCTCCTGAATGCTTCGCAATCATCGAATTGGGTGATCCGATGGTTTTTGTATCTAAACACTTGTCTATTCTTAAGAGGACAGGTGACAATCGTTTTATCTTTTTTGTAAGAGAACGTATAGAGCTTTTCATAGTCATATCCGATGCAGCGCTGGATATTTTTAACTTTTCCTCGATGGTATTTGTCAGTTGAGAAATAATTGACCTTTAAATACTTGTTTCCCCCCTTCCAGAGTTTGATGATTCTACCCGAAGTATCATACTCATAATCTTGGGTGGGGAGATGATCTCCCTCAACTTTTTTCAACCGGTCCTTGGAGTCAAAGTGATAGGCACATTTCTTTTTACCATCAAGCCGAGCATATTTTCTATCACCACCAGACATCCATAGTAATGATAGCTCTGAGTCATCGGCACCAAGTTGGGAAATCGATATCGATTTCTTTGAAAAATAGCGATAGTAATGCTGTTGACCATTAGGCAACTCTTCTAAGACAAGTCGGTGATCATATTTCTTTTTATGTTCAAAATATCTTTTCGCCCCATTTGACAATTGGACAGTCCATTTTCCTTTTTCATCTGATGAGATTCGAACTTTTCCTAGATGGGGTTCAAGGCGATTTAAAGGATTGAACGAACCTGTATACCCAGATTCCCTTTTGAAATCACTTTTGATGGAACACCTTCCGGTTTTAAGCGGGCCGGAATAGGGGATGCTCGAGGATTCTCCAGTCGCTAGGCTGGCTTCGATCCCTTTATGACCTGCGCTGTCTTTCTTTTCTTTCGCGCGAAGATTAGTTGGAAATGTGTGAGACATCCCTTTGCCGAAAAACCCCTTTTCGGAACTTCGACTGTCATACGTACGTATGAGTTGAAGAGTGCCTAGTCCAGTTGCAGGCAAGTCGGTTTCAGAAAAGAAAAAGCTACCTGATACAGCGTTAACGCATCCCCCTACAGTCGCCTGCGGTTGCTGGTCTGCGGACAAGCGTCCCTGGATTTCTTCCTCTGCATAAAGAGAAGAAAAAAGAATGAATAGTAAAAAATATAATCTATACATTTGCATATAATTCCCGTTTGAACGGAAACCTTATACAAACGTGTTCTATTTTGCCGCAACGCTATATATTTTTTTAAATGACCAATAAATCTGCTTCATCATTATTTAAACGCCATTGATGTTTACTAATCAACAACTTAAAATCATTAAATGCAAAATCAGAAGGCAATTCACTAATGGTCATTAAAACAAAATCTCTTTGCTACAGATACAAAACATTTCATAAGAGTGATGGAATAAAAGGGTCTTTCAAAGACTTCTTTAAACGTGATCATGTATATAAAGATGCCCTGAATGATGTGAACTTTCGGATCGAAAAAGGAAGCATCACAGGCCTTTTGGGGCCAAATGGGGCTGGAAAAACAACTCTGATTAAAATCCTGACTGGATTAATTCAACCTGAATCCGGTGAAGTCTCTGTCCTTGGACATCAACCCTATCGAAAAAATCAGGAATTCTTAAAACTAATCGGCGTCGTTCTCGGTCAAAAAAGTCAACTTATCTGGGACCTTCCACCCAAAGACACTTTTGAAACATTAAAAGTGATCTACGACATTCCAAACGCTGAGTACCAAAACAGGCTGAGCCACTTCTGCCAGATACTAAACCTGACGGACCATCTTAAAACACCAACAAGAAACCTCTCCCTGGGAGAACGGATGAAATGCGAAATCATCGCGGCACTTCTCCATGACCCTAAAGTTCTCTTTTTGGATGAACCTACAATTGGATTAGATATCCATAGTCAAAAAGCCATCCGGGATTTTTTAATAAAAATCACAGGTGAACTCGGTGTCTCTATTCTATTTACGAGTCACCACCTAGTCGATATCGAAAAACTCTGCGACCAACTCTATATCCTCAAGAAGGGATCCATCTGCTATAAAGGAAGCGTGCATCAACTTATTGATCAATGCACTCCGAAAATCCGCATCGATTTCAAGACTGCTCAACTACAAAACTCCGTAGAGTGCAATCCGGATCAACTCAACGACACACTAAAAAATCTCACTTCAAAGTATGTCGTGAATGATCTCATGATTAATAAATGTTCCCTGGAGGATGCCATTTATGCAGTTTTGGAACAGCCTTAAGCAATTTCGTGTGATTGCAGGGATCTACATCAAAAAACAAATGACCTACAGGCTGAACTTCATTACGCCATATATCTTCAGAGTCTTTCAACTCGTTGGATCAATCGTTGTTTGGAAGGCCCTTTTTAAATCACAGGATATGATTAACGGATATACCTTTGAAGAAATGATCAGCTATCTGCTTTTTGCACAGTTCATTCTACTCATCTTTTATCCATCCCATATGTTTTCCCTCCAGGAGCTGGTAAGAAAAGGAACACTGAGCGCTTATCTTCTGCGCCCCAATCCCTACATGTTAAATTCCTGGAGTGAATTCTTTGGAGTAAAAAGCATTCATTTAATGTTCTTTACTCTTCTATTTTTCTTCGCTTCTTTTTTTGGAGGGGTTGATCAACTGATCGGTTTAAAGCAAATCGGAATTATATCCTTAAGTTTTACTCTCTCTTTCTTTTTCGGATTTTTAATTTCGACTTTTGCATTCCACATCATTGAAATGTGGCCGATAAAAAATCTATTTATGGCCGGTATGGCTATCCTTGGAGGGACGATTGTTCCATTAGATCTACTACCCGACTACATAAGCTCATGGGCTCCTTACACACCCTTTGCCTATTTTTCCTATGTCAATGTCAAAGTTCTACAAGGCTCGCTTTCCAATGAACTATTAACTATCCATCTTTGGAACCTTATCTTCCAAAATCTACTATTTTGGATCCTGGCCTCATTTTCTTTTTCGAAAGGTTTAAAGCGATATGAGGCAGTAGGGTGTTAAAACGATTGGCTGATCTTCTCTTACTACGTGCCAAAATCAGTTTGCAGCAGATGCTGATTTATCGACTGGCTTCCATCATGATTGTGACTTTCGGCGTTCTTTTTGTTCTAGCCGAATATCTGGCCATCAATGTGTATTATGACTTCGGAAATTCAATAGGGGATTGGTCTCAAAGTGAATTTTTCATTCTGTTTGGAAGCTTTAACTGCATGATCTATCTTTATTCGTTCTTTTTTGAGATCGGACATGATGACTTCGCTTATAAAGTAAAGTATGGAGAATTGGATTACGACCTCATTCGACCTGTGGACTCGATGTTCCTTTGTTCATTTTCGAGATTTGATTTCCCCTCTCTTTTCAATCTTATTTTACCTGTTCTCTTTATCTACAGAGGTATTGAACAGTCTCAAGTTGCATTCGGTTTCTTTTCGGCCGCAGGTTTTGTTTTAGCTGTTATATTAGGGACTTTCGTTATCTATCTTCTCAATCACCTATTGACAACTCTATTCTTCTGGCTGACTGATTTTTCCAATTCCATTCAACTGTTAAATTCCGTGATCAATCTTGGCTCGAAACCTCTAAGTATTTATCCTTGGATACTTCAAGTGATCTTCGGTTTCTGCATTCCAATCATACTTGCAGGAAATCTCCCTGCAGAGGTGTTGCTTGGAAAGGTAACTCTCCAAAAGCTCGGAATCCTATCCATTGGAGTATTAATCTTATTCACTTTTACTCGCATCCTTTGGTTACAAGGGCTAAAAAGATACGCAAGCGCCAGCTCCTGATCAGGAGGAGCGTTATCATTTTCTAAGGGATCTCACCAAAGGCAACCTTCCCTTCTAAATAAGGAATGAGCTTATACCCCCATGGGAGAACGAAGACCACTTTATCTCCCGACGCTCGTCGAAAGGTTAAGATGCTTTTCCCCCCTTCAGCACCGATAACACCGTTGCAATAATGCATTCCCACGGTATTTAACACTTTGAACTTTTGTTCAGGAATTTCTTCTGTTCCAGAAATACTTTGAAAGGAAATGGTCTCTTCATTTTCAAAGCCTGTGAATTTTATAGCGTACCAAGACCCGTTTCCTCCAAAATATTCCATCTGAATTTTTGCTTTTCCATCGGAAAACATCTTCTCAAGAGGATTTGGGATCAAAGACGTTTTTGCTACGATCTTGTTGTTATCGGTGAAAAGCGCATAGTTTATTTTTTCTCCAGGAAGATATCCTGCGCAGACTAAGCTGTCGATAATTAGTTCAGGTTGTCCGGAACGTTTTTGACTTTCAAGTATTTCTTCTCTGGTGACATTGTAGGATCTGATTGAAGACTCGTAGGAATACCCTAGAAATCCTCCTTTAAAAAGAGGTCTTTCGATCACTACAGTAAAATGTGAAGCATCAATAGGCAGATCTCTAGCGATGATATTGAAGCCCCGTTTATATTTTTGAAGATATTCAAGAAACTCTGCACTCACTTGTCTTTTGTTTACATTATTTAGATCAACTGTTTTGACAACCAGTTGACACTGGTCACTTGTCGTCACTTGAGTCGCTGACAGGCAAAAGAAAAAAAAGATAAAAAATGAAGTAGATAGTAGTGTTGTTGTTTTTCTCATGGGATTTTACTTGGTTAATTGTTGGAGGATTATTGGCTTCTAACCTTTTCAAGTGCCTCTTGAAAAGATTCCTGAAATATTTCTTGGTAATAAGGTTCAGCCTCATTCAAAATCGAGTAATATATTATATTTTTTTCCAGAGAACCAGAAGTTAACTTTTCCTTGTTCGCCTCTTGGTTCATGATCGGTCTACCATCCGATCCATGTATTGTTATTCGCAGCTTTAATCTGTTTGATTCGAAAGGATACTCTGCAAGATACTCCCTAATTTCATCATCAGAGTTAATCTGATTCATAAATTTCTGACTCAAACGAATTATTAGAGCTCTCATTTGTGAGATATCCATTTCTTCTTTTGTTGAAAAATACAAATGAACACTGTTAATTTGATCCATAAAAGCTCCCCCAGATCCTTGAGGAAGCAATCCAAATTCATTAAAGGCAGTAACTTGAAATACCTTAATTGCTTTATCTGCCTGGAGAATGTGTTCTGGCTCATCTATTTTTTGACAAGAAGAGCATAGTAAAACACAAAATAGAAATATATTTTTTTTCATTTTATAATTTATTGCCTTAATATACTTTCACAGTGAGCCTTAAGAAGGTCCACATAACCTTCACTTTCGATGAAGTGATCCATAATAAACGAGAGAGGATTTCCCGAACTATAGTCTGAATACTGAAAATTTGCGCCCTCAAGGTTGTGAGATGTCAAAATAGCAATTTGTGTGACCAAATCATAAATATTCGATTTCTGATCCACAATCCCATAATCATTTCTATTCAAAATCTTTGCACTACCCAGAGTTAATACACTCATCACATCTCGCATTTTTCGCGGTAAATCTTTCGTTGCTTCGTAAAAGTCCAAACCTCCTCGGCTATGGTCGACATAACACAAAAGGAAATTATCTCCATATATTGCCTGCATTTCATGATAATCATTCTTAATCTGCTCACTCAAGTGCTGAATGGCAGGCGTCTCTATATGCATCATTTCTACTAAACAAAGAGCTAAATCCTGTACCAATCCTCGCGATTGTTGACAGGTCCAATACACCTCTGCACCGCCTAAATATTTGGAAATCTTCTCAGCAGAGGCCTGAGCACTTTCTTTGGATGTCATAATCCCAGGAATTAATCGTACTCTAATTCCGGGAAGAGACCTACCCGGCACAACATCGGACACGGATGGTAACACAAAACCCTCTTGAGGAACAAACGATTCTCCCTGCATCATTCTACCCATTCCCTCAAGAAAAAATCGCTGAGGGGACTCTGGAAGTGCGTGATGAGCAAGATTCTCATAATAACTTCCCACATTTTTAAGAACGCAGTTGGTCGCCCCACCACAGCCTAACCCTCCATACACGGGAAAGGCTACGGGACGCTTCGCTGCCTCATGCGTAGAATATCCATAAAAGTCCAAATGGATCGTCGGGCAGTTACGTGTATAAGCATATAAATTCATTCCATCAATAAAATCACCGGGATCTGGAGAAATCCATCTACCTAACGATGGACGATAATCCCTCTTCCCAAAATGATAGAGATCCGAGTCTGAATCATAACGCTGATTACTGAACAACCAAGGACAAGTAACTTCAGATGAAATCAACATCTCCTTTTCTCCAAAAGCTGAATAGCGATAAGACGCTTCCAGGTTTCCTGAATTTAGACCGACCAACGCGACTACATTGAATATATGATCGTAGAGAGGTGCATAAACTTCTCCATCCAACTCGAAAGCGACACAGGTCCGAAAAGCAGGCCCCTCTCGCTTGCCCATCACCCTTAACTCCTGAAAATCCCCGCCTGGATAACGATAGCCTAATTCATAAATTCCCTGGAATAGATACTCCCTCTCTTTATCTAAAACCCAATCGCCGAACCAACTGAAACGCCGAGACCCTACACGCCTTCCAAAAGAATCATAATGATGCTCTATTCTCCATTCCCCAACCCTTTCTATAGTTGATAATCGATTAAGTGCATCATAAGTGTATACTGTTTTTCCCTCAGAAGACTCTTGCGTGATCAAGTTGCCATTCAGATCAAATTGATAAGAGCTTGTTTCACATTCTTCTACTTGATTCAATGTGTTCACGGTATAATTTGAAGAATTTTTGCTCAATCGATTGTGCAAAGAATCATAACGGTAATTGTGCTCACTAATCGTCGATTCATGGATAAGCTGGTTCAAGTCATCGTAGAAATATGCGTGTGAAAACTGCCTACCGCCATTGATATAATCTGCCTGCAAGAGATTGCCAACACTGTCGTATCCTTGATCGGGGATTGTTTCTTGAAAATGTGGAGAGGAAATTGTTTTTAACCTGCCATTTAAGTCCCATTCAAATTTAACAACATCACCTGTAATCAGTTCACTCTCAAGACTTCTTCCCTGCATATCTGCATCCTGATATTGATGTGTATATTGTTCACGACCATCAGGAGAAAAACGACTCACTGCAACAATTCTTGCTAAATCGTATGTATAGTTTACGAAAGATCCGTCGGGTAAAAGAACTTTAACAATTCGAAAAAATGGATCGTATTCGAAACAAATCCGCATTCCTGACGGTAATACTTCCTCAATCAAATTGCCGAACCCATCGTATTCACGTTCAACCTTTTTTCCTGAGTTTAAGTCCTCACTCCTTATCAATTGATCTCTGTTATTGTACTGATAAATGTAATGTATACTTTGATCAGAAGTAGTCATTTCGCACTCTCTACCCAAACTATCATATAAGTAGGATAGTATTACCCCGTCAGGTTTACACTTTGTCTCCAGCATTCCCATCGGATGGTATGTGAAACATGTTTCTTTCGACTTTTCTTTAGGATCTTCAATGACTCGAATCACCCTGTCCATGGAATCATATTCCCATTCAACTTCATATATTCTTTCTGATATCCCTTTCACAATCGAATCAGTCCGGGAATGAGTTTTATTACCTTTTAAGTCATAAGAAAATTGCTCTCGAAAAAGCAATGTTCCCTGACTGTTCTCCTTACTAATTTCTACATCACGTCCAAGAACATCTTTGGTTACGATTGTACGTATTCCTTTGGGATCGGTAACAGTGGATCTGAACACTTTCTGTCCATGTGGATTTTCAAAACCAAAATCGTAGTGGTATCGAGTCGAGTTGCCCATCGGATCGATTGTAACAAGAGGCAAACCAAACGAAGTATATTCAGCTATTGCGACGCTGAGCATCTCTTCGTCCTGCCATGAACACTCTTCGATACAATTTCCATTGATGTCGTAAGAGAAAGCAGTGCATGAGATCATGTTTCCATGATGATCCTCTGTCTTATCGAGCGTCACTCTGTCTTTAAAGTCGAATTCTTTAATATGGTTTATATATTCGCCTTTATCGACTGACAACCATTGTTTTGTCTGGCAAAGTCTTCCCAAGGAATCGTAATCATAAGTCTCGGTTGCAAGAGAAGTCTCACCATGTACACGCTTACCAATCATTCTTCCAGCTAGATCGTATTGATACTCCGTCACAGTCCCTGAAGCATCAATTTCACAAACGAGCTGACCTCTTTCATATGAATACTCTTTGCTTCTTAGAAGAATTTTATCTACAGAGTAAGTTTCTTCTTTTACGAGCTGCTGAAAATCATCGTATACCATTATGTTATACGTGCCGTTCTTTTCGAACTTTTGGTGTAAGGATCCATTGAGATTGTAGACATACTTCTCAGAAGTCCCATCCGGATACTCGATTTCAGCAAGTTGTCCCCTGGCTGTATATTTCTTCTTGGTGAGGTTTCCTAGAGGATCCCTCTCCTCGACCACGCGATCAAATATATCATATCCCATTTCCTCAATCGGGGAACATCTGGTGCCATCGGCAAGGGGGACTGGAGGATATTCCGTACTGATATGTCTGCCGAACGTATCGTAGGTCATTTTTTTGACATTGCCGTAAGCATCCTTTTCCTCAATAACATTCCCCATTGCATCATATTTAAAAGAGTAGACAAATTCTTCTCCACTCTCATGGGTCTCTTTCTTTTCAACCAACCGATCAGCATTGTCATATTTGAATGTAGTGGAAACACCTGAACCTTCTTTTTCTGCAAAGATGCAACAATTGCGGGTATTGTACTTGTAAACAGTTGCAACTCCAAAAAAGTCCGTTTCTCGTATACAACGTCCCAAAGAATCATAGTCGTAAGTAAGTGTATAGCAGAATTTATCATCTGCATCATATAGCGTTTCGGATGTCACTTGATGATAGTCACCGTAAGTAAACACTTTTCTTTTCAGCTGAACAATCTCCCCCGTAGTAGGGGAAAGATACCCCTCAATAGTTTCCTGAGGCTTACCAAATCCTGGCAATGTTAATTCCTCAATCAACGTATTGACTTGAACCATTGAACAGGTAACATCGCTGAAATCATTTTCATCTGAACTCGAACCATTATCTTCTCTTACTGATACCTGAGCCATAAAATGGTTGTATTGATAAAACTGCCTCTTGATAATCTCACCGTTAGCCCGAGTCATCACTTGGGATACTCGATTTATCCCAGGTATATACTGATATTCCTCCCTAATTCCATCTTCTCCTTCATGACTCAACATCAAATTCAGACCATCATTGGAATATGTAAATTTGTGTTGATAACTCTCAGATCCTTCGATTTGACTTTTAATGATTGATAATGGCGCATCTCCACTTAAACCAGTCAAGTTCCCATGGAGAGTTTCCTCCAATACATTCCCCTTTTCATCATAAGTATATTTTGTTGCGCTCCAATATTCCCCCTTACCATCAGAAAGACTCTTGAGAATTAAGTTTCCTCGATTATCTATCGTTTTCCGTTTTGATCCCCATAAAAAATGCTGCGTTCGATAGCAATTATTCTCTCGTAAAGGATACTTTGAATATGCCGCAATTGTATTTACACGCCCTCTGAAGTAGGTATATTTCGCTATTCCATTCAATGGATTTGTAACTACAGTTGAACTGGTCTTATCACTATAGAAGAACTTATAGCCCTGGACTAATCCCTTCGTTCCCGGCAGGTAAAGTGTCTGGACTCTATGCTTATCATCGTACTTGCAGCTCAACCGTGTTGAAATTCCTTCAGCAACCGCATAGAGTTTTCTGAAGTAAATTTCAGTTGTCTCATCGCTATATTTAGGTTTATGTTTATGAACATCTTTCGTATAGCAGTAACTAGTTCCTGGTTGATTATAAATTTTTAATTTTACTAAGAACGGAAGCTTATCATTAGATGGTTTTCCCATCCGTTTCTTTTCACAGATATATTTTGCACTTTTACCGTCACTTGTGTTAATTGATGAAAGCATGTCAGAGTTATATGTGAAATTCATCCACCCAATACATTGAGAAGAATCAGCAGAATAGGCTTTGATATTTACCAAACGACCTTTGTAATAGCTATAAGAGACCTTATTACCGCTTGGCCGTATCTCTAAATACAAGCGATTATCAGAGTTGTAATTACGGACCGTGCCATCACCAAGCAGTACTTTTTTAATACGCGTAGGCTTATCTGTAGCAAATACTTTGCAATTTTTTAAATTTGTCCTGCCGGATATGATTCCTGCATAGGTGTTTGTTAACCCAGAGGAAATATGTTCATCATCTAAATGATATAGTTCCGCTCCTAGTCTAAAAGGTCCAAATTTAGAAAACTTCAGACAATTTCCGCTCTTTTCATCTACGAAAATTGTTTTCTTCCTCGTCTTATTGTTATATTCGTTTCGAAATGATCCCGTTGGATGATTGTGTGTAAACCCAGTCGCAAAGGACTCATTAAAACAATTGAAACTATTGTAATTCCTAATAAAGCTGATTTCTTCAGGTCCATCGACAACAAGGTCAGGACTTGAATATACAAAAGCTCCTGTCAAAACATTGACACAACCTTCAACATAACTCGTCGGATCGCTCAAACCATCCAAATGATCATATTTTTCAAACCCATATAGGGACTGAGCAAAGAAAACCAGCAAAAAGTAAAAAGATTTATAACCTAAACGATTCATTCCATTTTCCCGACATTTAAATGCCAGGCAATATACGGAAGAGAATCAATTTTTAGAAACTGAAATCATTTATTTAATACAGTGAGTTCAAAACTCCTAACTTTGTTGTTTTTCAAAGAAATTTGGAATATGGATCAGCTCCTGATCAAAAAGGAGACCACACATCCGTTCCCACGCGATCGGCAAAGGAGCGGTCGTGTGTCGCCGCAAGAATCGCCCCAGGGAATGCCATCAAAGCCTCCTCAAGCTCCTCAACCACTAACGGAGCTAAATGATTGGTCGGCTCGTCCAATAACAACACGTTCACACCCGTAAGCATCAACTCCAATATCTGCAACCGCCTGCACTGACCCATCGATAACCTGGAAACCTGAGCTCCTATCTCTCGCCCCTTCAATAACCCTATCTGATGCAACTTCCTGCCCAAATAGTCTTCTGAAAGGGATAACCGCCCAGACAAATACTCCAAAACACTTTCTGAACCTTCTGTAAGACTGGATTCCTGCGGAAGATACCCAATGATGATCTGCGGAGAATACACGATCGTCCCCCTCGACAACTGTCCCTGCTCCGCCAACGCCCTGAGAAGCGTACTCTTCCCACACCCGTTCAGCCCATTGAGAATGATCCGATCTCCCTTTCGCAATACGGTAGACATTTCTTTGATCAACGGAGAATGCGACACACCCTCAAACCGTATAGCGTAATCGCTTTGCAAGGGCTCATAACAAAATACCATCCCCTGATACCTTTTGGGAACGGGATTCTCCAACGAATCCTGCGCCAACTCTTCAAGCCTGGACCTCATTTGAACAATCTTCTTCTTTTTAGATTTGACATGCTTCTCCCCACGCCGATCATAAGCCATCTTATTATTATCCCTGCAAGCCCCGGGAGATGAAGTGGCATAAGTCTGCTCCTTGACCTTTTTCTTTAGAGCCAAGACCTCTTCAACCTGTCTGTGATAGGATTCCAAAGCATGGCGCTCCTCAGCTTCCTTTTGCCCACGGTAACTCTCATAATTTCCCTCATAATAATGGAGAGCCCCTTCAGAAAGCTCATAGACACCAGTTGCCACACGATTGAGAAAAGTTCGATCATGCGTGATCAACAACAACGCCCCAGAATAACTTTGAAGATACCCCTCCAGCCATTCTACAGCATCAGTGTCCAGGTGATTGGTGGGCTCATCTAAGATGAGAAGATCAGGCCGGGCGAGTAAAAATGCCGCAAGCTGAACGCGCCTGCGCTCACCACCGCTCAAACTTCCCATTGTGCGATCTTCTTCTACCTTGGATAACCCTAAGGCCGCCAGTACCTTTTCTTTTTGATTCGCAATAGCATACCCGCCCTTCGCCAGAAACTCTTCATGGACAGCTTCCCATTCATCAAGCAACGCTGGTCTCGATTGACAAGAGATCTCCTCCTCAAGTCGACGAAGACGTGAAGACAGCGTATGAAGATTTCCGTACGCTTCCATCAAATAATCGCGAACGGACATTTCCGAAGAAGATGGAGTCTCCTGACACAAGTACCCCATTTCACAGGCGGAAGATACACTTCCCGCATCAGGGCTCAACTCTTGCACCGCTATCCTGGCCAACGTACTCTTTCCAGAGCCGTTTTCCCCAACCAAAGCGATCCGATCCCCACGGCTGATCGTTAGGTCAACGTCACAAAGCACCTGCTTAGGACCGAAAAATTTTGAAATAGAATGAAATTTTAAAAGCTGAAATGAAGATCTACACATAAAAACACCTTTTGTCATCTGTTAATCGAAATGAACGTGATTAGGTGTTTTGACGCATCGGTCTCCATCCTGTTGAATTAAGAACTAACACTACTATAGCAGATGATTATTTTAAATACAAATTACTAACATTTAGTTATTTAAAAAGAACCTTTCTGGGGAGGAGGAAAGATCGCGACCAACCGGATTGGGGCTGAGCTATTTAGATTTTTTTTTGGAAATTTCTAGAATTTTTTATTGATTTTCCGATATAACGGGAATTTACAGATTTTTACAAGACCTTGCTTGAGTATTCTCCAAATTGGAATCGATATGGGCTGGTTCTTGGTCAAAGTTTCCTCCATTCTTTGATTAAGAACCAGTTTTTTTTTTGGCTCTTTTCTTAACATTCCCTTAATCTACACATGTTATAATAGGTTCAAAATTAAGGATTTAATATCATGTTTGAACCAACTATCAGACAAAACGCCCCGCTCGCGGCATTTTCTCCCGAAATTGTAGCTCCACAGCCAGGCATTCAATATTTTGTCATCAATAATGCTGATTATGTCTCCAGCGGCTCTTGCCGGGACCTCCATGTGACGCATATTGACAGTCCGGCCGATATCGACCGCAAGCTCAATCAGTTGGTGCGTATGCTCCTCAATGGTGACCAGAAAGTGTTTGAAATGCATGAAAAGGTCGCCGCTCTGGACTTTGACAATATCGTGGTTCAACAACATGACGACATCCAAGTCATTTCCGCTCAATCCGTCACAATCATCGCTTTGAACGACGAAGAATACGAACTGATGGTCGACACCTTCATCAACGAGCATGGTCAGGAAACAGCTGAAAATGACGAGCCGGGAAGCCGATCGACTTCTGGAAATCAGGGTTTTACCTCCCTCGCCCTGATCAGGGCAATCACCTTGGTCTTCCGCAAAGAGCAGGAGATCGTTTCTTTCTTCAAACAGGCAAGAGAAGATGAACTTGCGCGCGTCGAAGAAGACACCCGGGAACGACAAGTCAAAGAGCGCGACAAACGGTGGAACCAGTGGATGGACTATTGGCTTCAAAAAGATGAGAACAGGCGTGAAATTTTAGTGTCTGTGATCAAAGCTGCTGCTTAATTCCCGCTCCTCCGTAGACGATCGCAAGGATTTTTCGAAAAGGCTTCAAACATTCATCTTGTTCATAGAGAAGAGATAATGTTGCTCCACAGGCTGGCTCTACCAGCATGCGGTGATCATCAGCAAATTTCTCCACTGCACGCAACGCCTGATCATCAGTTACTAATTTTGAAATCACCGGGTGTGTGTTTGTCCATCTCAACGCCTGTTCTGTCACTCGGGTCGCCCCTAACGAAGTGGCAACGGTCTTGATCGCGTCCAATGTGACAATTTTTCCCTCTTCCATCGATCTCGACAGTGTCGGCGCCCCCTCGGTCTCTACAGCGATCACTGGAACGTCATTCCATCCCTGCTGCCGCATTCCCTCA
The DNA here is from genome assembly GCA_964635295.1 of uncultured bacterium. Lineage (GTDB taxonomy): Bacteria > Chlamydiota > Chlamydiia > Chlamydiales > Waddliaceae > Waddlia. The sequence goes on along the minus strand of CAZWOB010000023.1, from coordinate 9,863 downwards.
ACTACTCCGCAAAACAGCCCGCCGCCGCCAACGGACAACAGAACGACGTCCGGCTTTAATCCCGCATCGGCAACTTCCTGTATCATCGTCGCAAGCCCCTCCCAGATCAGGGGATGATCGAAAGGGGGAATGTAGTAAGCGGATTCCGGGGCCGAGAGCTCGCGGGCGAGAGGGTCGCTGGCGTTCCAGTTCTCGCCGTGGACGATCACTTCCGCGCCTTCCTTCTCAATTTTGTCCCGCATATAGGGTGATGTGGTCTCAGGGACAACGACTTTGACTGGAACCCCCAGACAATTGCCCGCATGTGCGACAGCAAGGCCGGCGTTCCCTCCTGAAGAGGCTACAAAGAGTTTTGCGCCTTCAGACGCGAACTGACGGCAGAGAAACCCTATCCCGCGGTTTTTGAAAGATCCACTAGGCTGGAGGTTCTCCAGCTTGAGATACACTTCCTTCGAAAGCTTTCTCGAAAGGACAGGGGAGTCGATCAGCGGCGTCTCCCGATAAAGGGGACTCATATCTGCATCTCTGTTTTAAAGACAGGGGTCGCTTCAGCATAGAGGCGGTAAATGTTATCGTCGTAGTCGATTTTCACATATCCGGGCCGGCCTAAAAAGTGCCCCTGTTCGGTATTGATCGAATTCAAAGAGGGATCGATTAATCCTGTTTCACGACAATAGGCGAACAGCCCTCCCTGCATCGATCCGGTGAAGGGATCTTCATTCACCCCAACCGCCGGCCCGAACGCCCTGGCATGAACCTGGTTTTTGGGATCGATCGCGAATGGTGTGAGCACGCAAACCAGAACGATCTCATTCTCAACACAAAACTCTTTCATCTCGTCCATATTGGGGCGCAGGCCTCCCAATGTTTCGAGGTCTTTAAATGCGAGATACAGATAGCGGTTTCCTGTCTCAATCATCGGAGAGGCGATCACATCGGGAAAATCCAAGGGCTCAAGAGATACTGTAAAAGGCTCTAAGTTCACTTCGGGAGATTCGAAATTGAAGCTTGGCTTACCAGAGGTGCAGTCGATCTCCAATGTGATCACACCTGCATTCGTCTCGGCACGAAAGCTCTTTTTTTCCCCCTGTTTCACCCAGCCGTCCTGTTCGATAGCCGACATCGCTCCGATCGTGGCGTGCCCGCAAAAACGGATTTCATCCCCTGTCGGTGTAAAGTAGCGTAATTTGAAGTCAGCGGACTCACTGGGGAGGATGTAGCCTGTTTCCGAGTGCTTCAGTTCGTTGGCCAAATCCTTCATCTCCTGTTCATCCATCCCGCTGGCGTCAATGACGGTCGCTGTGGGATTTCCGCCGAACATCGTACTTGTAAAAGCATCTGTTTGATAAATCGTTCGTTTTTTCATTCGATTAGTCTTCATTTCCTATCTCCTTGAGATAATTGTAAATCGTCGCTCGGGAAAGTTCTAATGCTTGAGCGATCTGAACGGGGGCATTTTTCAAATTAAATGCTCCCTTTTGATAGAGAAAATGCACAAGTTTCTTTTTTTGGCTGCGGTCAAGGTGCAACAAACTTGTTTGTGTTTCTTTAGTGTAGGCTTGTATCAACAGGCCGATCTGCTGTTCGCCATTCTCCAGTCCCGCTTCCACCGGACTTTGCGCGTCTTGGGGAACCTCTAAGAACAGGTCGACGACCTGGCGCGTTTTTTCAAAATAACTTAAGTCCACATTAAAACAGATCAGCCCAACAGGTACTTTTTCCCGATCGCGGACGGTGATCGATACGCATTTCAACTTCCTGCCATCCCAGTTTTCTTTGATATAAGGAGGAAAACGGTCAGGAAACTGATCGACATTAACCTTGAGCTCTTTTAGCGGGGTAGGGTCGCCTATCTTTCGACAAGATAAATTGTTGTAGATAGCGAGGATCTTTCCCTTTTTTAAATCGTGCACAGCAGCTTCCGCAAAGGGATAAAAGAGCTCTGTCAGGCTCTCGATCATCGGGATTAGAGGTTCGATTTCTTTGATCATGCGACTAATTTATCAATTTTGTCTATTTTTTACAATACGTCTAATTTCTTTACGAAAAATTCAATGCGAATGTATAGCTATCCTTATGTCCTCTGAAAACGTGAATGACTTTCAATACAGCTTTTTTGGGATGCTGATCTCCTTTTTGGTAATCATGATTGCAGCCCCTCTTGCTTCAGGCTTTTATGCGAGCCTCATTGTTTCCACTTTTTTAGGCTTTATGTTGATCTCCTCGGTGTTTGCTCTGACCTCCAATCGTGCGACGCTGTTCTCGGGGACACTGTTGGGGATCTCTGCTGTCATTTTTCTGGGAATGGATTTTTTGATCTCTTCGTGGTGGATTCACCTCTTCAGCATGATCAATGCCGCATTGCTGATCGGACTGACGACAGTCGTTCATTTCCGCAGGGTATTCTTCACGCACCGCTATACGTCAAATACGGTTTTCGGCGCTGTCTGCGTGTTTCTTCTTCTCGGGTTCTTTTTTTCCCTGATCTACGAAACGATCGAGCATATCCGTCCAGATTCGTTCAAGGGATTTTACACGTCGACAATTGACTCGACACCTGTTTTAGGACTAGGAGAGATGTTCCAAAATTTTCTCTATTTCAGCTTTGTGACGCAGACAACGCTGGGATATGGGGATATCGTCCCGCAAACATACCTCACGCAGAACCTCGCGATCACACAAGCGATCATGGGGCAGTTCTATATTGCGGTCCTTGTGGCTGGAATTATCGGTAAAATGCTTAGAAATAAAGATTAATATTTATTATAATAGTCATATGGAGGGTTTGATTATGTACCGTATTATCGTTATTTTGTTACTTCTCTCTTTCCGTTTAGACGCGATTACAGATGAGCAAAAACGGATAGAAGAGAATATCCAGGAAAAAAAGCGGATAGAAAACGAGGTTCTGGACAGAGAACTTGAAAAAAAGCGGATAGAGCAAGAGATTCAAGATCGTGAAATTGAGAAAAAGCGGCAAGAGAGGGAATGGCAGCGTCAGCAGGACGAAAGAAGACGCCGTGCGCGCGAGGAGCAGTACAGAAGAGAGGAAAGGCGCAGAATCGAAAGAAGGCTTCAAGACCAACGCCGATATTAAAAATAAAGTACTAATACCTTTATTACATCTTTAAATTAGTTTTTTAAAATAGACCTTTATTAATAACATAATTTAATAAAGGTTGTTATCATGAAAAAACTACTAGTCATTTTCTTCATCGCCTTTTCGGTGGGGCTGCCGCATGCATACGGTGAATCCAACCGATATATTGTAAAATTCAAAGACCATCCAGTCAGCAAAAGATCTGTCAGCCATATGGCTGATGCTCCGAAGGGACGCGTCATCCGTTCCCTTAAGGACGGCTATGTGATCAAGCTCGACGAAGATGTGGACGCTGCCTCTCTCCTCGCGGACGATGAAGTGGAATCGATCGAGCAGGACCGTTTGATGTATCTGATCGAACCGACCAGCATCGTTCCTGTAGAGATCAATATCAACAAAGGTGAACAAATCCCAAACGGCATCAAAAGGATTAAAGCGGAAAGAGGTGGAGACTACAGCGAGATGACCGTTGCTGTGATCGACACTGGGGTCGATCCGAACATTCCTGATATCGACGTGATCAATGGAATCAATTTTGTCTCTCCAACCACGGAACAATTAGACGATAACGGACATGGAACGCATGTTGCCGGTACGATCGCCGCAAAAATCAATGGACGCGGTGTCGTTGGAGTCGCACCAGGAGCCAAAGTGATCGCGCTGAAAGTTCTGAATGCGAAAGGGACCGGCTGGATGTCGGATATCATCGCAGCGATCGACTGGGTCACCGACCATTCTGAAGAAGTGGACGTTGTCAACATGAGCCTGGGAAGCCTTGGAAACAGCGGTTTTCTACATAATTCGATCAAGAATAGCGTCAATAAAGGGGTCGTTTTTGTTGTCGCGGCCGGCAATAGCAGCTTAGATATTTACGGATACAGCAAAGACTACTTTGTTGGAGAAAACTTCACTCCGGCAGCTTATCCGGAAGTGATGACCGTCTCTGCAATGGCAGATACCGACGGGAAACCTGGCGGAAAGGGCCCGGAATCCTCTTTCGGTGATTTAGATGATACGTTGGCGTGGTTTTCAAACTACAGCACAACTGTCCACCCCGAAAACCCCGTCTATTCACCAGGCGCCGGGATTGACCTGGCAGCTCCGGGAGTCGACATCCTTTCAAACGCCCCGGGAGACAAACTTGTTAAAATGAGCGGAACAAGCATGGCCGCCCCGCATGTAGCAGGAGCTGTTGCCCGCTTTATCTACGAATACGGTGCAGACTATCTGGAAAACGGTAAGAAGGACGCTCAGTTCGTCTACAAGATCCGCCAGGCGTTGATCGATCTTGCTCAACCTCAAGAAGAGTGGAATGAAAATAAAGACGCTAAAGATCGCGATCCCAATCACGAAGGTTTACTGCAGCTGCCATAAAAATAAAAAGGAGGGCTTTGCCCTCCTTTTTTCTTAGTTAGTCCAGCGAGATAGTCAGCGCTGGCAGTACGGGGCAACCGCCCTGAAGCGCCATCACCTGCGACAGCAGAGAAAAAGTCGCTTTGGAATTCAAATCCCTGTCATCGATATAGAAGTAGGAGCCGCGGTAGCATACGCATGTGCCGCAAGGGACGGAATCATCCTCTTTAGTGATCGGCTTGCTGTTGATTCTCATGACGCCATCAAGCACTTCCGACCAGTCGAAATAATTGCCCTGTTCATCAAATGTCACAGTCACCCTGCCGCTATCTTCGTCGCATTGCGGCGGGTTAACGCCTTGGGAAAGGAAGTAAAGCAAGCTGAGCAGGGAACGGGTGTCCACTAATACTTCATCGCGCTCCCGTTTTGCTCCATGGAAAGGCAGCATGCGGATGTTGTAGGTTTCAGGATCAACATCAAGAAGCTCCCACACTCTTGCGTAATGGCTGCTCATCGCTACATTCGGCTCCAGGGCGATCGTAGAGACAAGCTTGCCCGTCTTAGGGTGGCGGTCGACGACGATGTTGATCGCATCGTTCAGCTCAAGTTCTCTAAAAATTGTCATCAGCTCTGCAAATTCTTTGTAATCAGGTGCGCGATCAGGAGTAGGCCCGGAAGCCGAGGGAGCATTGGCAATATTGTTCATGCGCTGCACCGCAATGCGGAACACGCGGTCGATACGCCAGCCGGACGAGTTCAGCAGCAAAAGGCTGTGAAGCTGCACCGGAGTCAACAACTCTTCAGAAAACCCTTTCCCTCTGACAGGGGAATAGGTGGTCGTCGGTTTGTCCGTCAGGTCAGCGCCAACTTTAAATAAATCATTATGAGCGCCTTCTCTAAGGTCTGCAGCAACGCTTCTTTTGAACTCATAAGAGGATGAGATCACGCCAATCTGCAGGAAAGTGGGGGTATCGCGGTAGCGCAGGCGTACAAGATTGAGCAGCAGCTGAGTGTCATTACTGCATTGAACTGCCCTGTTGTAAGTCAAGCTGTCGTTTCTAACTGAAGTCGGCCCGAGCTTTCCAGCGCAGCCGGTCATTAATACGGTTGTAAGTAGAATACAAATAGATCTCATCATTTCATCCATAAAATTTATAACTTAGGAAAATAATTTACTGGAAAAATGAGAAAAGTTCAAGGAGGATTCAGTTTTTGTGCCTGGATTTGATCTCTCGCCATTTCTGCGCCACCTGGGCCGCCAAAGGAGTCGCATCCTTCCCCCACGCACCAAACTTCAGATAAACGACCACAACCAGTTCAGGCGTTCCAAAGCGGTCGTTGAAAACAAAAGTTTTAGATTTTGCCTTCTTATCCGGGTCGTACAGAATACCGCCAAACCAAATGTGATTGTACAGATTTGTGCCCAGCTGCTGATCGAGATCCAACTGCTCCATCGCCTCGGCCGTACTGCTTTTTCCCACCAACTGGTTTTTCAGTTCGACAAAATCACTGATCGCCTCGGGATACTGTTCGTACAAATGGGAAAGGCTCCCCAGGCTGGCTGTCTGCGAACGCACGACCGAGCGGTACATCCCCTCGAGAAGAACCTCCCTCACCGCATCAGGCATAAAGATCCGATTGTTCACCACAGGCTCGAAAGTGAGGATTTTCCCTTCATTCTGTTCATTTTTCCCGACGATCATATTGACAATTTTAGGCTTGAGCACTTTACCGCCGTTCGCAATCGCAGAAAGCATGACAGCCGTCTGCAGGGGAGTCACGACAAGGGAATGCTGACCGATCGACATTGCGTAAAGGCCGTTGCGATTCACCGCCAAATCGTAGGGGACCCGTCCCGCAATTTCCGCAGGCAGGTCGATCCCCGTTTTCGCCCCGAAGGAAAAGCTGCGGGCAGCTTTTGCCAGGTCGTCGGGGTTGGCCAGATTATCGACAGCGAGAAGGGAAAAGTAGGGGTTGCTGGAAAGTTCCATCGCTTTGACAAGGTCCATTTTTCCCAGCCCGCTGCGATGGCTCCGCGGGATCCTCCCCCCTTTGTACAACTGAGGGATCGGCCTGCCGTTCTGATCGTAGCCAACAAAGACCGCTTTTCCTTTTTTATGCGTATCGTCCACCATCAACAAAGGATTCAAGTTCGTGTAGTTCGCGCTTTTTCCCTGAAGGGCGTTAAACTTCTGGACCAACGCTTCGTAGGCGGTGACAACTTTAAAAATCGACCCTTGGACCGTTGCCTGACGATACGCGTGCGACCGGGCAAAACCGTAGCCGTAACTGGGATAAAATCCCGCAGCCAAGTGTTTCTCAAGCTGTTTTCCCTCTTCTGAACGCAAGTGCCGATAACGGCCAAGCAATGGACGGTTCAAACGCTCAAACCCTCGCAGGCCGGCGATATAATCTTGCGCAAGATCTGGAGAAAGGTCTCTTACTGATTCTCGCAATTTCCAATATGCCTGACTCCAGGGCAATGCCTGATGGGCGCCTCGCTTCAGCTCCTTTTCCCAGCTGATCAGAAGGTCCTGATAAGGGCGCAGTTCAGAAAAATTCTGATAGTGCTCCCCTTTAATGAAAGAGACAATAAGGGCATAACGATGCTGCTCCCAAAACTCCCGGAACATCAACGTCTCTTGCTGATCCAGGATATCCAGATAGGGCTTTGCATAGCGCACTTTATTGATCTTTTCTTCCAACCGTTTCTGCTTGAGGAACTCTTTTTGGTAGAGCTCTCTCCACCGTTTGAAATGCACCTCCCTGAACAGCTCCCAGACAAATTCCCGGACCGTTTCTTCCAAGGAAACGAAGGCCGACTGAGCATTGCGATATTCTGCGAGGGACTGATGGCCAATGCGGTTTAAAAGGGGATCTGAAATCCTGGAGGGATCCACCGCGATCCGGACCAGATCAAGGAACATCACTTTATCGTAATTGCTGTTGAGCCCGTACAAAAAGGGATCAAGCGCCTTTTTATGAAATTGCACCGCCTGCTTGTTTTCTTCGATCTGCTCTTCTAAAAATTCCTGCTGGACAGCGGGCAAACGCCTTCCATAGGGTTGGTGAGGCTCTTCCGGATACAACATATTGATAAGGGCATAAACTTTTTCAGAGGGAGAGAAAGCCAGCAGTTTTTCCAGATGCTTTTGGATCAGAACGGCATTTTGAATATTGTCCACCCGGTAAAGCGCTTCGACGATCGGCGAACCATCGGGCAGGATCAGTTCGAGATAGGTCTGCCAGTCCACCCAAACCGAGTCATTCACGATCGTTTCAGACTCAATGTCAAAAGACTCTCTTTCCAATGGACGCTTCTGGTTCCAGACGTCAGCGATATATGCTTCAGTTTCGAACCACTGGCGGATATTCCCCGTTTTTTTGGCGCTCTCTTCACTATTTCCTGACAAGATAAAATCATTGGGATCAAAACGGGGATAGGACGCCAGAGCCAGCACATCGCCTGAATAAGGGTCCATTGCTACAATTGCCCCTCCCTTGATCCAGTGCTGTTTATCCTCAAGTTTTTTCCGCGCCTCAGCGTTCACTCGGGAAACCCTGGGGATGCGCACCTGTTCGTTTTGGATCAACAACCGCTCAGCATATTCCTGCAGCTCTTGTGAGATGGTCAGCAGAACGCGGTTTCCCGACTGCGGCTTTTTCCCTTCAGGAAGCTCCTGGATCAGTTTCCCTTGCGCATCGGAAGCGTACGCCTTTTTTCCATGATAGCCCCGCAACACCTCTTCAAACCGCCCTTCAATTCCCATTTTGCCAACGTAGTCATTGATGGAATAGGCATGTTCGACGAGCTCTTTGTACCGCTGTTCAACATCAGCTGCCGTTTCAATCCCTTCGGGAAGCAGAGGATCCTGCCCCATTTCATACCGCTCCAACCACTCTTCAAGGGCCTGGATCTCCTGCACGACAGATTCATACTCCTGCCGGCTGATCGCTCCCATATAGCCGATGATCTCCCCGCCGATCTTTCCATAGGGGTAATAGCGCTTCGGCACGGACTGGGTTAACAGCCCGGGATAGGTCCGCTCCAGCATTTTCAATCGGTAATACTGGTCTTCTGAAATATCTTCTTTGATCGTGTAAGGGAGGAGATGAAAAAGGGCCGCCTTTGAATAGATCAAATCCTCGACCCTGTCGGGGTCCATATGCAGCTCACGGCCGATCATGGAGGACAGCTCTTCGATATACTCCCGCCTTTTATACCGTTTGACCTTTTTCCCGTTCTCCCTCTCCCAGACAACTCCGGGGACCTCACGGATCTGCGCGTAGGACACAGCGACATTATACTGCACTTTATTGATGGCCAGGGGAATATTGAAACGGTCGCGGATCGTTCCCCGTTTAGAAGGTTCGATCATCACACGCTTTTGAGGGCGTCTTGCTTCCTCGAGTTTCTCTTCATGTAAAATAACGGAGAGATGCCAGGACCTGAGCGTGATCAGGAGCAGTCCGATCAGGACAAGATTGAGCACCCTGGCAGATTTTTCTTCGATGGTCAGTCGGGGTTTGACGCGGCGTCTCCGTCTCGGCATGGGCTCTCATTTACGATTTTATCTGGATGAACATGTCGTAGTGCATTTGATATCCCTTGAGCACTTCATCTACCACCTCGCTCTGCTGGAGCGGGGTGAGAGGCAATGTATTGAGGATTTCCTTGAACTTGCGCGCGAACATCGCTGGAGATCTGAGCTGTTTGGCTTCACAAAGTGTTGTGAAATCATAAAAATCAAGCTTTCCGGGGAATCGATCGGCTAATTTCCTGGCGATCATCATACCGCCAAACAGATCTCCCAAATAACGCAGATAAACGTGAGCGACCAAGAGATGGGGATGGTACTGGCCAATCGACTTGAGATGGGCCCGGTACTCTTCCGCTTTTGCGTTGGGCTTGCGCTCCTCATCGCCAAATGCCTTTAAATCGGACTTGATGGAAGAGGCCCGATAGAATTCAGGAATCACTAAAGGAGCAATAGGCGAATCACCAGAAAGCAAGCCTAATTCCTTCTCTAACTGGTCATAGACTTCAAAGAGACAGGCAAGGTAGTCCATGTACTCGCTTTCCGCAATCGTCCCGTCAAATATTGCTTTTACAACAGGAGTTCCTTCCGCTTTGTCGTGAAGTTCTTTCCCAGCTTCTTTTAACGTTGCTGCAAATGAAACGGCTGACTGTCCATCGCTTCCCATCACATCTCCCGTGGTTGCGGATCCTACATTTGATGCCATATTAGCCCCCTGTCTATCTTCGAAATTTTAAGTCTGAATGAGAGTTTAGAGATTTTTTCGTTTCTTGGCCATTGCAAAAAAAACAGGGGGTATGGCAAAATATGTGGACAAAATGCGCCTGTAGTTCAATGGTAGAACAGTAGCCTTCCAAGCTACGAGTGTCAGT
>CAZWOB010000022.1:0-29963 GCA_964635295.1 uncultured bacterium | reverse complement strand
ACATTCCATCCCATAAGAAAAGTCAGACTTAGCCTGACGTACCAAAGACACAAAGTCTTGATTAGATTCTCTCGAGGACGTAGATGTATCCCCTTTCCCGATTGGATTTAATTGAGGTTGTTGAAGGTGATTTGTTCACGCTGCTGTCGCTGCGGCTGCTCCATTGATCCTCAGTTTTGACATCAGCGGTGTAATGCCCTCCACTAAGTGATCCGCCATGGACAACAACGCCCGTCACACGGTAACGAGTAGAAGTATCATCGTCTAAGAGCGAATCATCAATCAAGGTCCGCATATCGACCTCTTCCCCTATCTCGACAAGATCTCCAATTTTTCGCGAGACAATACCGGTTCTATCGAAGCGCTTCAACTGAACGACCAACACCTCAGGAATCTCATCGACAATGGTGTAAGTGTTCGTATATTTTTGATACTGCCTGATTACTAGATCACTATCATTGACCACATTCCACGCATTTTTCGGATCGTCGACATGTTCCACCTTATAGCCGTCCAACAACTCTTGGAAAGTCGCTTTCCCTCGGTCTTTTTTAATGATCGGAAGAGACAGATATTGAGCACCTTCATCAACGGTGCTTGTATGTTCCCCATCATCTCCACGAATGGTTTTCCGCAAAGAGAAGGAATATCCGATTCCGCGAAGCGCTGCGGTTAGAAACTCTGCAGCATCTTGTTGTGCATAGGAATAGGGTATCGTCACTAATCTTGTCTCAGGATTGGAGACAACTTGTTTTAACTGTCTTAAGGCAGTTCTCAAATCGGGCTTAGCAAGTCTGCCTGTATAGATATTCTTGACTAAACGAAGAGCTCGAATATGCGCCATATGTCTCGGATGGTCTTCCATCGCTTCCCTGTATCGGCCAACCGCGAGTTTTAAAGCTTCAGACGTTGGTACAACGGTGCCGCTCAAGTATCCCGCAAGGACGCCATCATCCAACTCTATTTCTGAAAAATCGCTCCAGATCGGTTCGGGTATATCGCGATCAATCAATGCACTGAGTTTTGGAGAATTGAGGATTACCTGTAAAGAGCTGTTCATGTAACAGGTATTGCCAATATTAGGCAATCCTCCTGGAGAAGCGCTTTGAAGAGCCCTGCTTCTGGAAGATCGCCCAGTCCTCTTTGCGGCTCTTTCTGGAGAAGTGGATGATTGTCTCTCTATTTCTTGAGCCAACCGCTCTTTTTCAATGATCCTTCGATTCATTTCTCCACGGACTTTACTTTTGAGACTGTCAATAGGCTCTAGAACCACATCGTGAATTTTCTTTTTAATTCCAGTTTGTTCTCCTGCTGGGATTACATAGGCAAATAAAGTCGCAAGAAAAGGCATAATGCCATAGTTGGAATCGAGAGCCTTAAGTTCGTCGATTGCTTTTTGTTCGCTTTCATTGTCTTTAATGTGACCGAATACCTTGGATAGAAAATCTGTCACACCGTCATAATCTTCAAGAACCCTGGGATCAAACTTCTGCAATTGATCATCGATATCTTGCCTCAGCTCTGTATCCACCAAAATAAATACCTTGGCGATCTTCGCCTGTTGTTCGGCAAAGGTTGTCACGAGCATGGTTCCGAGAACATCATATTCAGTCTCCAACGTTGAAAGACGTTGAGACAGTTCCTCTTGTTGATGTTTTTTTAAATGGGCAACAAGATCTTTAGCTGTTTTTTTCGATTCTTTAATTTGATAATGATAAGTATTGTAGAGGACCGAAAGCTCTTTAAGACACACTCTTCGATCATCTAATGTTGCTTGCGAATCCAATGCCCTGTCCAACGAGCTGACAATTCTATCTGATCCAACGTAGTCTTCAATCGTTTTCAATTCCGATTCCAGCCCTTGAATAAGCTGTTCAACAAGTTCTTTTTGATATTTAGAGGTTTTGAGTTCGCGGACAGTCGTCTTTTGCGGTTTAGTAGCCCTGTTGCGTTGATATTTATACCGACGCCAAGCCTTATCAGTCTTCTCTGTCGTTTTTGTGTGTGTTCGCGTAATCGGAGATAAGCGATCGACAAGAGAACGAAATGCGGCATAGCCCCCAATACCCAAAAAGGGAAGGGTCACAAGAAAAGCGACCGCAGAAAAGAAAATCGTCAGGATTTTGCTTCCCCTGCTCAAAGTCTTGAAATTGTTGGCCGATTTTTGAAACTCGGAGGACAGCGGATTTATGTGTCCGGAGATTGTTGACATCTTTTGTTAAGCCCATTTTTAATAAAGTATTAGATTACAGGATTATTATTAAGAGCGCTTAAAGAAAAGGTCTAGAAGAGATTAATTTATACTCCCAAATCTAACGATTTGGGAGTAAAACAAAGTATGATTTTAACGAACAACTTCAGAATAAGGGACTTCCCAAGGAAAAACGATCCACTCTGTGGTCTCTTTACCCCAGTATGCTGGAGGTTCGCATTTGCAATGGGCCGTATTGAGGTAAATCACGGCGACATCCACGCTTTCGACACCATAATGCTCGTATAAATGCTCTTTCACCTTGACAATCGTGTTTCCGGAATCGACAATATCATCCACCAATAAGACCTTCTTACCGGCAAGCGCCGACCTTTCCGGCCCGTTCTTAATCACAACTTCCCCCTGCTCATATCCGTCATAAGACCGGCATGAAATGGAGACGACATTTTTTTCTTTCAATTCCAGGGAAAATAACGAAGTTGGAGCAAGCCCTCCAACACTGATCCCGCAGATCACATCGACTTCATCGTTGTCGATCTCTTCGCACATCTCAAAAACAATTTCACGGATCTCGTCCCAAGTCACATAACGCTTGGCGATCTCTTCTCCTTGTGCAACAGCTTGGGTCATCATTAAAGCTCCTAGTAAAACGGTCATCAATTTCTTCATAGTATACCTCCATTTTAGATAGTTTCATCATGAGATTAACATCGAAGCTTACAGCACCTTTTCCCTTGGTAGAGCCCTTTTCAGACTCACCAACTGATACCAGTTTATACTGATCATGTTTCAAAATTAAGCTTCATACGTCGTCGGCTTGCCTCTGAATTTCTATCCGCCTGCATCGTCCAACTCATTCGAGTTGAACTCCTTCGGCGCCGACCATGTCTGATAGAAATTCCGGGCGCCTCCTTGTCTGAAAGTTTAATTTTGAAACATGATCAGTATACCTCGTCGTCCAAAAGACTCTCCCAAGAAAAAATCTGCAATAATCTCAAATATTAATCTCATGACGACACCATCTAAGAAAATTTGGAGCCTTTATACTGTAAACAAGAAATTACGACTACTCAAAACTTAACAATCGAAGACTGTTCAAAATAACGATCAGTGTGACGCCTACGTCGGCGAAAATAGCTAACGCAAGATTGCTCAGACCAAAGACGGCCAATGCAACAAAAAGAAGCTTCAACACTAACGCAAACATCGTGTTGAAGCGGATAAGGTTAAGCGTTTCTTTTCCCAAACGGACCAGATACGGGATCATCTTCAAATGATCGTTAAGGATAACGATGTTTGCCGCTTCTATAGCACTATCGCTGCCAAGCGACGTCATCGATATTCCAACGCTGGCAGACGCCAAGGCAGGAGCGTCATTCACGCCGTCTCCGACCATTCCGACAATTGTATATTTCTTGGCAAGGGCCGACACCTCTGCTGCTTTGTCCTGAGGAAGAAGTTCGGATTTACAATCTTTGATCCCGACTAGTTTACCAACGGCCTTAGCAGTCAACTTATGGTCTCCAGTCAGCATAACGCTTTTGATGTCATGGCTGTTGAGAGACTTGATCACGCTCGCTGCTTCAGAACGCACCTCATCTTCAATAGCGATAATCCCCTCAACTTCTTTATCTGAAGAAACAATGATCACCGTCTTCCCTTCACTTTGAAGGCGCGACAGCTCCGCTTTGACCTCGTTTGAAACGTGGTGTTCTTCAAGGATAAACTCTAACTTGCCGATACAATGGTGCCGGTCGGGGCAAACCAGGCATTCAGCCTTCGCGCCCTTACCTACAACGCTTTCAAATTCCTCAACCTTATGGGGAGTCAACCCCTCTTTCTTCGCCGCATCGACGATGCTCTGGGCTAAAGGGTGTTCTGAAAACAATTCCACACCGGCAGCGCAGCTTAACAGGTCTTCTCTCGAATGCCCGTTGAACGGCACGACGTCGGTCACGATCGGCCGTCCGTAGGTCAATGTACGCGTTTTATCAAAAGCGATCGCCTTTAACTGCCCCATCGCTTCCAGATACCGCCCCCCTTTTATTAAAATACCCGCCGAGGACGCATTCCCTATCGCGGAATAGATCGCGATTGGCGTAGAGATCACCAATGCGCAGGGGCAGGAGATAACGAGCAGCGTCAATGCCTGCTTGAAACTTTCCTCAAGCTCTCTTATCCCAAAGAGAGGAGGCAAGAAAGTGACAAGAAAAGCAAGAACAAGGATCGCCGGTGTATAATAAGAGGAAAATAATTCAATAAATTGCTGGGTCTGCGATTTATGCTTGATAGCGCTGAAAGTCATTTCACGAATCTTATCGACAGTCGAATTTCCCGTCGCCTTGGTGACTCTGACTTCGAGAACACCTTTTTTATTCATTGTTCCAGCAAAAACCTCGTCTCCATTTCTCTTGTCGGACGGTATGGGTTCTCCTGTAATTGTCGACTCATCGACGAACGAAACCCCGCCGACAACTTTACCGTCCAGCGGAACTAATGAATGAGGTTTGACGACAATAATGTCTCCCACATTTACTTGAGAAACATCAATCGGTTCGTCCATTCCTTTGATTTGAGCATATTTAGGCATCCCCTCGACCAACCGGTCCAGAGCGGACTTGCTCTTCGAAATCCCCACATGCTCCAATCTTTCAGCGAGAGCAAAAAGAACGATAACCACAGCGGCTTCTTCATACTCTCCAATATAGAAAGCGCCCGCAACTGCCACTAGCATCAATAAATTAATGCTGCTGAACTTCAGTCTGAACAATGCATTCAAACCGTCCCAAATGACCTGATACCCAATTCCCAGGATGATCACACCAAAGACCGGGATCGCCTCATGAGGTTCCAGACGGAATCCGATAAGAGAGAGGATCTCAAAAACAGTCACCAGAAGAGCGGAGACGATCAGCCAGCGCAATTTTGGGTCCGCCAGCATTATTTTCTCCCTAAAAGATGTTTCAGAGCCGAATCCAACTGGGGATAAAGGAACTGGTAACCACTCTCCTGCAAAACCTTAGGCTGGACACGTGAGCTGCTGAGAAGCAAGGCATCAGCCATCTCGCCCATGATCAACCTAGCGACAAATGCAGGCAATGGGAAGATCGTCGGTCTTTTTAATACTCTTCCCAGGATCTTAGTGAAGTGATAATTCGTTTGAGGATCAGGTGAAACGGCATTCACAGGGCCTGTGAGCGACTCTTCATTGATGACATGTAGGATTATCCCGATAAGGTCATCGATTGAAATCCAACTCATATACTGCCGGCCGGATCCGATGACCCCTCCCAGACCCATTCGGAAAGGGACCAGCATTCTAGACAACGCGCCGCCTTTATTGGAAAGGACAACCCCGATCCTCAAGTTGACGACCCGGATTCCGGCACTCTTTGCCGCATTCGCCGCATCTTCCCATTTTTGGCAGACATCTGATAGGAAACCGGAACCAGGCGAGGAGCTTTCCGTCAATTCCTCATCTCCCCTGTCTCCATAAAAACCGATGGCCGATGCCGAGATGAATACGGAAGGAGGTTTCTCAAGCCTTGCAAGCAGTTCTGCGAGCATATGCGTATTGATCACGCGGCTGTCCCTGATTTTCTGCTTTTTTTCGTCTGTCCAACGTCCCGTCGAGATATTCTCGCCGGCCAAATTAATCACGACATCAAAGCCTTCAAACTCCTCCAGCCTTAACTCCCGATGTTCAGGATCCCAGAGGAGCGTGTCCTCTGACATTTTAGACTCTTCACGAACAAGCCTGACAACCTCATGCCCCCTTTCCCTGAAACAGGAAAGTAGAGCCGTTCCGATCAAACCTGAAGATCCGGTTAGTAAAACTCTCATATTAAATCACATGCCTCTTCCGGCATCCACTTTGGATCCTTGCCTTCCCATTTGATGTTGCAGCCGATCGGGTTCGTCACAGGAACTGTGACCGGCTTGCCCGCGAGATGCTCAGAAAGCGCACGGTCTAAATCGTTGACCGTCATCTTCGATGTATCCCTTGGGCTGTCAACGCCTCTTCCTGTATATATAAGGTTTCTGTTTTTATTAAAAACATAGAAATGAGGGGTTTTCAACGCACCGTAGTTTTTAGCTGATTCCTGAGCCTCATCATAAAGGTAGATCCAGGGAAAATGATTCGCGTCCATTCGCTTCATCATATTTTCAAATGAATCTTCAGGGTACGTGCTTTTGCTGTTGGCATTGATTCCAACAAACATAACGCTCTGGTCCTTAAATTTTTCCGCGGTATTCTTTGTTACATCGTCTGAACCGACGACATATGGGCAGTGATTGCAGGTGAAAAAAACAACCAACGTGTCATATCCGTCAAAGTCATTTAAGCTGTATGATTTACCATCCGTGGCAGGCAGATCGAAATCAGGGGCTTGGTCACCTATTTGCAAGGTATAGGGCATTGAAACCTTCCTTATAAAATTAAAGTATTGAGCGACAATTCATTTTTTTTCAACCCGGCTTGTCATCTATTACACCTTTTGGGGAAGAAAATGGTGGCCAAGCGTCACCCTTCCCTCAATCAACCCCTCCTGGATGCGGTGATGGAGAAGCGCCGGGTGGTACATCTTGCATTCTTTTCTAAACCGACTGTTCTTCATGGACTTGAAGACGCGCTTTCCATTTTCTTCGACCCACATCCCCCGCCATGAGCCCAGGATGAAGGCGACAATTTTGACTGTGATTTTCTTTAAACACTCTGGGAGAATGCGGCAAAATTTGAAAATTGATTTCAACGGCTGCACCTGCGGTCTTGATTCCAGAAGAGAGTGGACAAAAAAGTTTGGTACTCTTCCATCTTCCTCCTCTTCTTTCTTTCCTAACAGGTTCTCCAGTCTCTCCTGCGGCCACCAGGCGCAATTTTCCCAGGCGAACTGAAAAACCACATTTCCTTCCCTTGCAGCCTTGAGATCTTTTCGGATCATCTCCATCAGCTCGAGCCCCTGATCATTTTCAATGACAAACGGGGCCGATGCGTGCTGACGATGGGAATAGAACGGGTTTTCATCGGGGTATTCGATGCGGCTTTCGACGGTGTTCGTAACGAAAAAGAACTTTTCGATGATGCTCTTGGGAAATTCCTTCGCGAACTTTCCCATTGGATACAGGCGGTACCCTTCGCCTGCCGGATTAGGGACAAGGATCTCAAAATAACCGTGGCTTCGGTCGATATCCAAGGTCAGGCATTCCCGTGTCGATTTAGCGACCGCCAGCCACTGTCCGGGCCCCATTACATCGACGCCAAACCGGCGGCGAACTTCTGCCGCAGAGACCGTTTCGAACACTGGCAGCTGCTCCCACCACCTGGAGTTCTCATGATCAACATCAATGAGCTCATGAGTCCCGGTCTCTGGATTCAGCCATCCAAGTTTAAGAGAGTCCCAATTGGTAATACCGCTGAACCCCATGAACTCAAGATTTCCCGTTTCATTGTTTTTCCGCCTGAAGATATTGATCGCCTGGCGGATGGTCAGCTGCAGCCCGCCCCGAAGCGTCACCAATCGATGATCGTCAAGGATGCTGATCTGCCGTGTTTCCAACCCCCCATCTGCGGTCTGCACCTGGAAGGGCAGTCTGAACACTTTCCTCCCCTCTTCTTTGGCCACATATTGGAATTCCCGTGAGAACCTTCCGATCCGTCCTGAAAGCAACGCGGCTTTCAAGCGATAGCAGGTTGACGGGAACTGTACAAATGTATCCACTGGGTTGTTGTCGCGGATCACCCAGCGGAAAAATTGATTGCGGATCGCCGGATCGAGCTTTACAAGCTTGCTAAACTTAGGGTAGCGGGAAGCCTCTCTTAATTTTTCCCTTTCGGAATCTGAAATCGAAGTATCCTGATAGAGTTTGTAATGCTTTTTCCACTCGACAGCCAACCCTTCCAGCTCATTAACGTCTTCCGGAGAAACACTGCCTTTGTCCAACCCGCCGTTGACCTGCTCCATGCGGTACTTCAACGCAGCCATCCGCTGTTTCAAGAGTTGGCACTGCGAACGCATCTTTTTAGAAGTCTTAAACGTTTTCATGCGGTTTTTAATGTATTTCGCAGCATCGAGATGTTCATTGAACAGCTCTTTCTGATCATCTCCCCGACCAAACTTCACCGGTATTTTTTCGAGACTGTCAAGTTCTTTGATCATACTGACAGCAAGCGCTGATAAACGGGTCTTCTCATAACACTCAAGCGCGTACAGTCCTCGTTTGATAGAAGGGATCTTGCTCCAGTTTCCCGCTCGATCTGTTGTCACTTTAATCGGACTATCGATCAATGCAGCCCGAAAAGATGAAAAATCAGCAGCAATGCTCATCGTTAATCCTTACTTCATGAAATTAAAAAAAATGAACAGACTATCATTCATAAAAACTCTTTGCAAACCAAAAATCCGCAACGACACTATCTAATCAAATTTAATTTTGTTGTCTATAATGAAATCAACCCTAGAATAAAATCCCTGACTTCGATTAAAATTGTCCGTCAATCAAGAATATTTTACACAACTAACTGAGACATCCATGGCCCATTTAGATAAAGAAATGATCGAGTATCTTTCCGATCTCTCACGGATCGACCTCTCTGAAAAAGAACAGCAGGCGCTTCTGTCAGACCTTGAAAGCATCCTCACCTACATCGACCTTCTCAATGAGGTCGATACGGAAGGTGTAGAGCCATGCAATCACGTATTGGCTGATATGCAAAATGTGATGCGCGAAGATGAGATCGGCGAAGTGATGCCCAGGGAAATATTCTTGAGCAACTCTCCAGCACAAATCGGCGGAATGATTCGCGTTCCTCCTGTGATCAAAGGGAAATAGCATGCACCAACTATCCGCAATCGAGCTCAGGGACAAATTTTTAAATAAGGAAGTATCTGCTCTTCAGATCGTCGATTATTTTTTAAAGAGGATCGATAGTTATGACGGACAGATCGGCGCGTTTTTGACAGTCTACCACGATCAGGCCCGTGAACATGCCAAAAAACTTGATGACAAACTGGCCAAAGGGGAACCTCTCGGAAAACTAGCCGGCATCCCTATCGCGATCAAAGACAATATCCACGTGAAAGGGGAACTGTCCACTTGCGCATCCCAATTCCTGACCAACTTCAAAGCCCCCTTCGATTCAACCGTTGTCAAGCTTTTGAAAGCTGAGGACGCGGTGATCATCGGCAAAACCAATCTCGACGAGTTCGCCATGGGATCGTCGACAGAGAACTCTTCGGTCCAGCTGACACGCAATCCATGGAATTTGACATGCGCTCCAGGTGGGTCATCGGGTGGATCCGCCGCTGCTGTCGCCGCCCGATTAGTCCCGCTTGCATTAGGCAGCGACACAGGAGGCTCTATTCGACAGCCAGCGTCACTTTGCGGCGTTGTCGGCTACAAGCCGACTTACGGAAGGGTTTCCCGATTCGGTCTTGTCGCTTTCGGTTCCTCCCTTGATCAAATCGGCCCGTTCGCGACCAACACGGCTGACGCAGCCCTTGTCATGGAGGTGATCGGAGGCCACTGCGATCGCGACTCGACAAGCATTCCCCATAAAAGAGAGACTTATCTCGAAAAGTTTGACAAAACTTTGGAAGGTACGACAATCGGGGTCCCTTTTGAATTTCTAAAGGATTTGAAAGGAGATTCAAAGCAGGCATTCGAGCAAAGTCTTGAAACATTCAAGGAGAAAGGCGCATCGATCGTTGAAGTCGACCTGAGCACGCTGAAATATTCGATCGCCGTCTACTACATTCTGGCAACGGCCGAAGCCTCGACAAACCTCGCTCGCTTCGACGGTGTGCGGTATGGGATCAGGGCTCCTGACGCGGAAACACTGGACCAGGTTTACGACCGCTCGAAAGAGATCGGATTCGGACATGAAGTGAAGCGTAGGATCATGCTGGGCACCTTTGTCCTTTCCACGGGATATCAGGACGCTTATTACAAAAAGGCCCAGAAAGTGCGGACTCTCATGATCGAGCAATATAAAAAAGCGTTCGAAACATGCGATCTCATTGCGATGCCTGTGGCGACATCGGGCGCATTTAAGATCGGATCGAAGAAAGACCCTTTAGAGATGTATCTGGAAGATATCTACACGATCTCGATCAACTTAGCGGGACTCCCCGCGGTCAGCGTACCTAATGGATTTACAAGTCATTCTCTTCCCCTGGGCCTCCAATTGATCGGCCCTCAGAAAGAGGATGTGCGCGTCCTTTCAATGGCCCACGCGTTTGAATCAGAAACCTCCTTTAACAAACTTCCCCCACAATTTGAGGACTAATGGCCAACAAAGATAAATGGGAAACGATCATCGGTCTCGAGATCCACTCAGAACTCAACACCAAGTCCAAGCTTTTCAGCGCGGCGCCGAACCGATTTGGCGATGAACCGAATACAAATATCACCGAAGTATGCACAGGAATGCCTGGAGCCCTGCCCGTCCTCAATAAAGAAGCGGTCAGAAAGGCTGTTCAGTTGGGATGCGCCCTGGAGGCGGAAGTTGCCAAATTCAGTAAATTCGACCGCAAGTCCTATTTTTACCCTGACAGCCCAAGAAACTTTCAAATCACGCAATTCGATCAGCCGATCATTCTTGGCGGACATGTCGTCGCGGAAGTGGAGGGCGAGGAAAAAACGTTTGAGATCGACCGCGTGCATCTGGAAGATGACGCGGGAATGCTCAAACACTTTTCCGGATTTGCCGGCGTTGACTACAACCGGGCCGGAGTCCCCCTTGTTGAAATTGTCTCAAAGCCCTGCATCCATAGTCCTAAAGAAGCTGTCGCCTACGCCATGGCGATCAAGGCGATCCTTCAGTACCTTGACGCATCCGACTGCAACATGGAAGAGGGGTCTCTGCGTTTCGACGCCAACATTTCAGTCCGGCTCAAAGGAGAAAAAGGGTTCCGGAATAAAGCTGAAATCAAGAATATGAACTCTTTTTCCAATATGCAGCTGGCGCTGGAATCGGAGATCAAACGGCAGATCAAACTCTACGAAGACAATCCGGACACGGATCCGAATGAATTGATGGGACAGGCCACCTATCGCTGGGACCCCGATCGAAAAGAGACCGTCCTCATGCGACGCAAAGAACATGCAGACGATTACCGCTATTTCCCTGAACCGGACCTCGTCCCCATTGTTCTGACCGACGCTTATATTGAAGAGATCCGCTCCTCCCTTCCTGAACTGCCCCTACAAAGGGAAAGGCGCTACGTCAGCGAACTTCAACTTGCTCCGGACGCAGCCTTTGTCCTGACGAGCGACAAACCACTTGCCGACTATTTTGAAGAAGCTCTAAAGATTTGCCACAGGCCAAGACAGATGTGCAATTGGTTGATCGTGGAATTTGCGGGAAGGTTCAAAGATACAGGAACACATTTGACGACTTCCGGCATTCCCGCCGAACATGTCGGCAAGCTCGTTCAAATGATAGATGCAGGTAAGATCACCGGACGCATCGCAAAGTCGGTGGCCGATGACATGGTTGCCTCGCCCGGCAAAGACCCGGAGCTCATCGTTGCAGAAAACCCTGATTATCAACCGATGGACGACAATGAAGCGCTTGAAGGAATTGTCGATAAAGTGTTGAGCGAACATGCGCAGTCCGTCGAGGATTTTCGCAATGGAAAAGATAAAGCCTTCAGTTTTCTGGTCGGACAGATCATGAAAGCGACAAGGGGGAAAGCATCACCAGAGACAGTCAATCAGATGCTCAAGGCCAAAATATCTCAATAACGAAACAATAAAATTATTTTTTTATTGAAATAATTTCTTTGCTTATCACAAGATGAGCGCTGATGTCTTGTGATAACCATGTGATCGGTCTCGTCACTCGTGGCGATATCGTAGAATCGAAACACCATGGCCATATTGCCGTGGTTAATCATAAAGGGAAGCTCCTCTATTCTGCAGGAGATCCTTCTGCTTTGACGTTTTTCCGTTCTGCGCTGAAACCGTTCCAGGCTGCCACCGTTCTTTCTACAGGAGCTGCTGAAACCTATAAAGTGACGACAAAAGAGCTGGCATTCGCCTCCTCTTCCCACACCTCGGAACCAAAACATATCGAATGTCTGGAACAACTCCTCCAACGGATCAAAATACCTGTAACAGCTTTATATTGCGGACGTTCAAAACACACCCATGAAGGTTCTTCGAAAATACCGGACAAGGCCTACCATGAATGTTCAGGAAAACACGTTGGACTGATCGCGGCTTCGAAAGAAATTGGCGAAGACCACCATCAGGTCAACTGCCTTCATCATCCCGTTCAAGAGATGGTGCTTGAATTGATCAGCCACTACTGCGACTACACGCCGACATCTGTCGGAATCGATGGTTGTGGCCTGCCTACTGTAGCGATTCCTCTGGAACAGATCGCTTTGGGGTATTCGAAGATGGGTGAAGAGTTCGGAAAAAGTCCAATCGGACATGTCGCGAAAGCGATGAGCAAACATCCCTGGTTCGTTGGCGGCACCCACCGCTTCGACACCGATATTATGCGGGCGTTCCGCGGTGAAGTGATCGCTAAAAAAGGTGCCGAAGGAATCTTATGCATGAGCATTCCCTCTAAAAAGATCGGCATCGCCATCAAATGCGAAGATGGATCGCACCGTCCGATCCCAATGGCAGCCCTTGCATTACTTGAAAAACTCAATTTATTGACGAAGAACGGTTTGCACAATTTAAAGCAAGCGCATCCCCACTGGCATAAAGTATTGAACAGCCGAAATGAGTCCGTCGGTTCGATCCATTCTACAATTTAAATTTGCTCTAAAATCGTTTTTTCATTAAAAAGAAAACTTAATGACAAAATTTCCTATATTATGGAGGAACGATGACTAAGAAGCTATTGATGTTACTATCTAGCGCTACCCTCCTGCTCAGTTTTGAAAAAGCTCATTCTTCTGGTTTTTTCTTAATTGAACAGAGTGTCAGCGCAATGGGGACAGCCTATGCATCGGGTTCTGCGTACGCAGAAGATGCATCGACACTTTGGTTCAACCCTGCCGGAATGACAAGTATTTGCGGCAGTCAGTTTGTCGCAGGCGTTCACGGAGTGATCCCCGTCGCTGACTATAACGATGACGGTTCCATGGCCGTTGCCACATTCAGCAACAACCCGGGTCCTGGTGGAGTTCCAGCAACTTTCCAACCGCTGACCTCATATTTGGACCAGGGAAACTCAGATGGCCGCGACGGTGGTGAGTTTGCCCTCGTTCCTCAATCCTATTTCAGCACGCAGATCAATAACTGCATGTGGTTCGGTGTCGGGATTACTTCTCCCTATGGGCTCGTCACTGACTACAGCGACAATTGGAGAGGCCGCTATCATGCGATCCGTTCTTCAGTGTTGACGATCAACATCAACCCAAGTTTCGCATGGAGAATCAACAAATGCCTGAGCGTCGGTGCGGGTTTCAACGCGATGTACCTGCATGCCAAGTTGACCAACGCCGTTGATTTCGGTCTGATCGGACTGTTCCAACTCGGTGAAGCTGCTTCACAAGCACTCGAACTGTTCCCTCAACAATCTGACGGCCGCGTCGAATTGAAAGGGAACAGCTGGGGCTACGGTGGAAACGCTGGGATTATCTACGAACCCTGCTGCGGCACCCGCATTGGTTTCAGCTACCGGTCTGAAATGAAGCACAAAGTGGAAGGAAAAGAGAAATTCAAAGATGTTCCTTTAGGAGTTCAATCTGTTCCTCAGTTGAACGCTGCTTTCCAGGACACGGGCGCCAAGGCTAATATCACCTTGCCCATGCAATTATCACTTAGTGGTTACCATGAATTTAACCGATGCTTCGCTGTCATGGGAGACATTACCTGGACAAAGTGGAGTTCTCTGCAAGAGTTGAGATTCCAGTTTGAAAATGAGAACCAACCCGATGGCGTCACGACGTTTCAATGGAAAAACTCTTTAAGATATTCTCTAGGAGTCCACTACCGTCCCAACGATTGCTTCATTGCAAGATTTGGCGTCTCCTACGATGAAACACCTGTTCCTAACAGAGAGCGAAGAACACCTCGGGTTCCCGATGATGACCGTTTCTGGGTAGCGACAGGATTCGGCTACAACATTAATTCTTGCACACGGATCGATGTTGGTTATGCCCACCTGTTTGTCAGAGATCCGAAAATCGACAAATTGTCTACTCTACAATCAGATCCAGAGGAATGGTTTAGAGGAGGTCTTCTTGGAGAGTACAATGCCAAGACAGATATCATCTCTACACAAATTGTCGTGAATTTCTAACGTTCAGCCTCATACAACAGGCAATTTGAAAAAAAAGCACTCCATTTAGGAGTGCTTTTTTTGTGCCTCTACAATGACTTGGGTATGATGATCGATTTCGATGTTAACCCGATCGCCCGGCATCTTATAGCCAAGAGTTGTCACTCTAAGCGTTTCAGGAATCAAGTGTACCGAAAGAGGGTCTGTGCCGACGATTGTCAGACTGACCCCGTCTATTGCGATAAATCCTTTGGGAAAAAGATACTGGTTCAGTCGTTCAGGTGTTCGAAGCCGGACAATCGTCTCTCCGACTTTCGTCTCTTTTTCGATCAACTCTGCTGTGGCCATCACATGTCCGGACAATAAATGCCCGCCTATTTCGTCGCCAAATTTCAAGGAACGTTCAATATTGACCATGCGTCCGATTTCCAAGTCATTAAGAGTTGTCACGCGCAAAGTCTCATCGATCACATCGAAGTAGACACTGTCCCCTGACATTTCAACGACAGTCTGACAGACGCCATCTACAGATATACTCGCTCCTATCACAAGTTTTTCCATTAATTCAGGTGAAAGGGAAACCGCATAGCGAAAACCGTTTTCTTTATTGAGATCTACGATTGGGAACAATCCTTTGACGATACCTGAGAACATGAAATACCCACTCTTTTAAGAAATCAATTATATCAGAATAAAAAAAAACAGCTGTAGGAAAATATCCTATAGCTGTTTAGTAAAGCATAATATTTGGTCTGTTTATTCGTGTCCTCTAATGAGATTACGCGCTTGTATCGCCTGGGTCTTCAAATCTGCAAACTCCATATTATCTGAAGCATATTCCACTGCTAAATCCAACGCTTGCAGAGCGTTTTCTCTATCGTGTATTGCAAAGAGGCATTTCGCAAGATAAAAATAGGGAACGGGATCGTCCAGTTTGTAAAACGCCGCCATTTCATAAGCGTCGATCGCATCGTCGAAATTCCCACACATTTGCGTTGCCATACCCAGTCCCAGCCAAAATTCAGGATTCTTTGGATTCAGCGTCACTAAAAAGAGAAACGCATCAGCAGCTTCAGGATATCTCTCACGTTCAATAAGATGATGCGCCGCACGGTAAAATTTAGCCATCGTCTCATCTGAAAATCCCATGATTTCTTGTGCAGATCTACCTTTAGCAAATTCCTTCTTCAGCCATTCCTTGTCATTCAGTTTTTTTTGTATTTTTTTTGATACTTTGAATTCGCCTAGATCATAGTCTTTCATGACTAACACCTCTTAAAAATTAAGGAAAAATTTGAAAATTTTTCTTGGATTACCTCCTTAGATTGCAGGCATTATAAATGCTTACCTATTATACTTATATAATATAACTTTTTTTATTGTTTGTCAATAATTTAATTTAATATAAGCCGTTTAATTTTGATTTCATCTCAAAATATTAAGGTTTTTAGTTTCTAGATATGTTTTTTTGAAAGAAGAAAAAAAAATGGATTTTTTCAATAAAAAAATATTTTTTACAATTTTGAGGAGTTTTTGCAAAAACAGTTGAAAATAGTGTATACTGCTTCTTTTATGCACATTGAACTGCAGGAAAACACTATGCTCAGAGTACCAGCGATTTTTGATCACAGCTCTCGATTCTCCCCCACCATTCAAGCCCAGTCAAAGTCTGAACACCAGGCTAAATGGAAGGTTGTGTTAAATAAGGTATGGCGCGTCACCAGGATCATATTAGCTGGTTTGGCAGGAGCTGCAATGTTTGCGACCAATCCGACGGTATTTACCCTTGGGTTTATTTCAGGGGTTATCTGGGACAATAAGGTTCAGGAGATTATCGACAAAGTGAAGTCCATTTGGAAAAGCCAGACCTGGGGAGTGTTGCTTCTTACGGGAATTGCTTCATTTCTTGCTTTGCAGGTCACATGGGCGGCAGGTTCGGTCCTGTTCGCTGCAAACCTTGGCTGCATCATGGCCCAGCGCGCCCAAGAGTATGTGATACAATGAAAGCGGAGCTGGCCGCAATCACAACGCTGAACTCCCCGATGAGGCGGGATGGTAGCGATCAAACGCATTCTGCAAATGGGAACGGCTCACATGAGTGTAACGATCCGTGCTGCTGATGCTCGCATGCCCCAACATTTCCTGGATCACCCTCAACTCTGCCCCGTTATCCAAAAGATGGGTCGCAAAAGAGTGGCGCATCGTATGCGGGGAAAGATTTTTCGTCAGCCCCGCCTGCTTCCCATACGCTTTGATCATTCTCCAAATGGACACCCTGTCCATTGGCTTGCCCCGATTATTGACAAACAGAAAGCCTTCTTCATCGCTTCTATATTGGTCGCGGTGCTCCAACAAATACTGATCAATCGCCTTGGACGCCTGGCTTCCCAACGGCACGATCCTCTCTTTTCTCCCTTTGCCGAAAACCCTGACCGAATCCTCATCAACCCCGTTGATCTTTAGTTGACAAAGTTCTGACACTCGTAAACCGCACGCGTATAACAGCTCCAGGATTGCCTTGTCGCGCACACCCTTTGGAGTTTCGAGGTCCGGCTGGTTCAAGAGCGATTCCATCTCCTCCAATGTGAGTACTTCCGGAATGATCTGCCAGAGTTTCGGAGACTGCAAATAGAGCGTAATATTGTGTTCAATCTCCCTTTCCCTTTTCAAAAATCGAAAAAGGACTTTGATCGAAATCAAGTGCCTTGAAATGGTGGAGACCGCTAAACCTTGCGACTTCAAAAAAGCAAGAAAATCGATAATCTGTTCTTTTTCGACATCCCTGAATGATCGGACTCCCTTCGCTTCAAGAAACTTGAGGAATGCAAAGGTATCCCTTTGATAGGCCTCGATCGTATTTTGCGTCAGCCCTTTTTCAGATCCGAGATAGACAAGGAAATCATCTAACTGATCGTTCATGATCCCAGTTTTTCCGCCAGTGCGGTCTGAATCAAATCCGTTTGGATTGAAGAAAGATCGACCTTCCTGACACCGATCATCTCTTCCGTGCGCCGCACCTCGTACAGCATGACGGTCTTTCCCTCTTCTTCCACTTCCTGCTTTAGTTGAAGCAGCTTGTTTCTCGATAAAAGTAGAGCCAGGATAAAAGCCTGGGAAAGTTCTTCAGACCGGTCGCTGGAACTGTACTCTTTTAAGAGGTCCAATGCCCTTTCATCCCGCCTTTTTGCCTCTTCGGAGATCGCCTGTTTTTCAGGAACTGACGACTTCCAAAAAACCTTGCCCTCCAGATACCCCTCGTTCCCATCAAGCTGTTTTTTCCAGCACTCAGGACAATAGTCTTTCCGCTCATACCCCTCTTTGCCTTGTTCGAGCAGTGAATAATAGGATTGCCCGGGAGCGAAATCCTCTTGTCCTAAACCGCATTGCCGATGCCTGCGTGGTATTTCAAATGTGTGAAGCGCCATTATACCTCATCCAATTGTCGAAGATAAGCTTCCCCGAGCGGATACTCCTCTGGAGCACCTTCCTCTCTTTTTCCTTTAAACTGCTCGATCAGCCGTTTTGCCAGCACCTTGCCCAGCTGCACCCCTTCCTGATCGAATGAATTGATGTTCCAGATAAATCCCTGGAATGCCGTTTTGTGCTCAAAATAACTGAGTATTGCGCCTAAAGTATACGGGGTCAGCTGTTTTGCCAGCAAGAGCCTTGAAGGTCTGTTTCCCGGGAAGTATCGGTTGGGGTTGTCGCTTCGCTTCCCGGTTGCCAGCGCTATCGACTGCGCGAAGAGATTGGACAGCAGCTTCTCTTGCGATGTTGTGCCTTCAACCAGCAGGTCTTGCCCGTATTGACACTCTTTAAACCCGATAAACTCAAGGGGGACGACCTCCGTTCCCTGATGGAGAAGTTGAAAAAAGGAGTGTTGGGAATTTGTCCCCGGCTCCCCCCAAATGATCGGCCCCGTTTTAAACTCTACCTTCTTCCCCTGTTTATCAACCCTTTTTCCGTTCGACTCCATATCCAGCTGTTGAAGATGGGCGGGAAAGCGGATCAAAGCCTGAGAATAGGGCATGACGCCATTGGTCGTATAACCGAGAAAGTTGTGGTTCCAAATCCCTAGCAAGGCTCCTAATAACGGAAGATTTCCTTCCAGTTTGGGGATAAGCGCGACGCGGTCCATAGCGTGGGCCCCTTTCAGCCACTCGATGAAGGTCTCAAAGCCGTAGGCAAACGCGATCATCACAGCGCCAACCATGGAGGTGCTTGAATAGCGCCCTCCGATCCAGTCCCAAATATAAAAGCTCTCCAAATATCTCTCGGGATTGTCCATCGGACTTCCTTCGCCGGTAATGGCAATGAAATGATGGTTGCTATCGAGACCGGCGACTTCAAACCGGCGGCGGACAAGCGCTTCGTTTGACAATGTTTCCAAGGTTGTCCCTGACTTTGAAACGACACCGACCAGACATCTTTCCAGATTTATCTCTTCAAAAACACCTGCGGCATCATCAGGATCCACATTGCTGATAAAATGCACTCTCCTCCCCGCCTTTTGCAGATACTGCAAAGCCAGGTAGTTCGCACGCGGCCCAAGATCGGAACCTCCGATCCCGATCATCACGAGATCGTTGAACCTCCCCTCGACCCCCGGCAGGAAAGCTTCCAGCTTATCCACCTCTCTTTTTGCCAATGCGGCAGCTTCAGAAGCAGAAGGAGAGTCCTGCGGATCATCGAAAATGTCTCTCGTGGCAGTATGCAAGACTTTACGCTCTTCACTGGGAAACCCTTCGATTTGATTGACCACAGCTCCAGACTGCATGTTTTTCATTTTTTCAAATACCCGGGCCTCGCCAGCTAAACCCTCTAACGCCTTCAGCACATCATCGGTCACTTTTTCTGTTGCGTATAACAACCTAAGCCCCTCAGCAGACGCGACATACTGACTGATCCTTTCAGGAGACAGCGCCCCATCGGCAGTCAGATCGAGGGGGGATTTCGCAAGCTCTTCTAAGCGTTTATAGGACGGAAATTCTTTAAATCCAGTCATTTTTGATCACCACCATTCTCTTGATATCTTTTATAGAGGTATACCAAGTCTAATCACTATTTACGATATTTTTTTTCAAAGAAAACCTCACAATCACGTTGGTATAAATCACTAAATCGACTATATTTCACAACTTTAAATAACTTTTTTAATCAAGGAAACATTTACATGATCCAACTTCTTATCATCACATTCATCGGGTTGGCCGGACTGGGTTTCGCTGGATATCTTGCATATTGGATCCTCTCACATGAAGAGGGTTCTGAGGAGATGAAATCGATCGCAGGGGCTATCCAGGAAGGCGCGATGGCCTTTTTGCATAGAGAGTACAAGGTCCTGGCCCTTTTTATCCTTATCTTGACCCCTGTTCTATGGTATAGCCTTGATGATGCCGACACTCCTATCAATGAAGGGAAATACACGGCTATCGCATTCGTTGTCGGAGCGTTATGCTCCGGTGCTGCCGGCTACCTGGGGATGCGCATTGCAGTGCAAGCGAATGTCAGAACAGCCAATGCGGCGATCTCCAGTCTGCATCAGGCGCTTCAACTTGCCTTTTCAAGCGGAGCTGTCATGGGGCTTTGCGTTGTCTGTCTGGCGCTGATCGGACTATCAGTCCTTTACATCGTTCTTGTTCCCGTCATGGGAATGAGCCACGAAGTTGCCATCCATATCATTAAAGGATTTGGCCTTGGAAGCTCCTCTATCGCGCTGTTTGCGCGAGTTGGAGGAGGCATCTTCACAAAAGCGGCGGATGTGGGAGCTGACCTGGTAGGTAAAGTTGAGATCGGCATTCCTGAAGATGACCCGCGCAATCCCGCTGTTATCGCTGACAATGTGGGCGACAATGTTGGCGACGTCGCTGGTATGGGCGGCGACCTGTTCGAGTCTTACGTTGGGACGATCATTGCGTCTCTGACAATCGGATCTTTCACCTTTAACACATTTCCCGCAGTTATTTTTCCAATGCTGGTCGCCGGATGCGGGATCGTAGCTTCGATCCTGGGATCGTTTTTTGTCACCAAGGGAAAGCGGGCAGAACAGCCTCTCATCCACGGAGCCTTCAAAAACGGCCTGTTTTTTGCCAGCGTTCTGGTTGTGATCGGCGTTTGGTTCCTTTGCCAGCTTTGTCTTCCCGAATCTTTCGAACTTCTTGGGTTGACCTATACGCAGAACGGTGTCTTTTTCGCTATTGTCACAGGTTTGATCGGAGGGATCTTTATCGGACTGACGACGGAATTTTTCACCTCAAGCTCCTACTCCCCTGTTCAGGAGATCGCCCAGGGTGCTTCAACGGGGGCAGGTACGAATATCATTACCGGGCTGAGCGTAGGATACCGCAGCGTTGTCCTTCCGATTATCGTCATCTGCTGTGTGATCTATCTAGCCTTTATGCTGGCAGGTTTATACGGACTCGCATTGTCCGGTGTCGGCATGCTGTCTACGCTGGGAATATCGCTTGCAGTCGATGCCTATGGACCTGTCGCTGACAACGCTGGCGGCATCGCTGAAATGGCAAAACTGGACAAAGTTGTTCGAGAAAGGACGGATACGCTTGACGAAGCAGGAAACACAACTGCTGCGATCGGAAAAGGGTTCGCGATCAGCTCTGCCATGCTTTCCGCATTGGCACTGTTTTCAGCGTTCAGCATCGCTGCAAAGCTGGAAAATATTTCGATCACAAATCCCACTGTATTGATCGGTTTATTTTTGGGCGCCATGCTCCCCTACCTGTTTTCCTCTTTGACGATGAAGGCAGTTGGAAGAACTGCGTTTAAAATGATCGAAGAGGTTAGGCGTCAGTTCAAAACGATCGACGGTTTGATGGAAGGAACTGCAAAACCGGAATATGGCAAATGTGTCGATATCGCGACGCAGGCGGCACTTAAAGAGATGATCGGCCCCGGCGTGATCGCTATCGCCACTCCGATTGTTGTCGGACTATTTTTGGGAACTCAAGCTCTTGCAGGCCTCCTGGCTGGCTCATTGATCAGCGGATTTTTAATGGCTGTCATGATGGCAAATGCCGGAGGTGCCTGGGACAATGCCAAGAAGTACATTGAATCGGGTGCATTAGGTGGAAAGGGTTCTGAGAGCCACAAAGCGGCTGTTGTCGGCGATACGGTAGGTGACCCGTTCAAAGATACTTCTGGCCCTAGCCTCAATATCTTGATCAATGTCATGAATATTGTCAGTCTGGTCTTTGTTCCTGTATTCGTTGAATACGGCGGCATCCTGACGCAATAGCCTTTCAAGCTCCGGGTTCATTGCCCGGAGCTTTTCCACTCCTCAAAGCTCATTTCAAATGGCAGACCAAGAAGCTCTCCTATCGAAACGATCGTCCCCCCCGCTGCGCAAAATCCCATTAGGCGGCGCTTGCCTAACACATCCACAGAAGACGTATCGACAATGACATGATCGAGCCCCTGCCATTCTGTTGTCAATAAAGCCTCGGGAATCATACGGAATGAAAGTCCCTCCTTCTTCATCCATTGGACGATTTCATCTATGCAGTCGGATGCCCCTTGTTCAGGAACGCATACACCAACAGTGGGGTCTTCTATCGTTGAATAAAGCAGACGTTCTCCAATCATTCCTCTCATCCCCACAACAGTCTCCCAGCCAAATTCAGGGACAGGGATCTCCATTCCTTTAACAGCCAGTGTGAAATGGGGAAACCGCTCTTTCGAGAGAGCGCGCGCGATATCGACAGAACTTGAAAGAGAGGTCACGTCCAACATTAAAAAAGGTTCAACTTCATCGGGAAGACTTCCCGCCAGTTGCTCAAAAAAACGGATTTGATCTTCGGACAAATCGCTTGTTCCACAATAGAGGCAAGCGCCAACTGTCTCTTGTTGGAAGCGGTTCCACACCTCACGGTCGAAATGTTCAACAGAAAGCCGCAAAGACTCCAAGTGAGTATCGGAATAACTGACATCAGGCCGGAGGCCAAAGTCGAAAAGCCAAAACAACTTTTTTCCTTTTTCCTTCCATTCATGCGCTTGCATGATCTGCGCTTTCCACTCCAATCGGCTTGTTAGTCCTGCATCGAGTGTGAGCGAGACTGCGTGAAATTCTTCGGGTATTTCAGTGATCGTTGAAAATGATTGATAAATGTTCATGAACCTATCCGTAGATTGCTATTTGTTCAGATTTTTCTTTATTTTAAGATATTTTTTTCGATCTCTTCGCTGCACAGCTTAGACATGCTTTGCAAGAAGAGATCGGAAAAAAGAGCAAAAAAAAGGAAAAGATGTCAAATATGAATTTACGGTTAGGTTCATAGAAAACAGTAAAGATGTCCGTAGGGAACAGTGTTGAGTTGTTGTAAGAGTTTATCAATGATCGAGTAATCGACATGGGTTTGGAATTCCCACCAGTTGATCACTCTTTCTTGAGGTTTTTCATGCGGATGCAGCAAGTTTTTCAAATAATGGAGTGAATGAGGGGCAATCCTTTTTTTTCTCAGCCTTGCCAATGCTGCTTTTCTTTGGAGCTTTTTCGATTGGAAGGTAATAAACCGTTGCATGGATGCATGTGGAAGGTCTTCACCAAATTGCTTGATTGCACTTTCCATCCATTCCACAGCTAATTCCTCGCCGCCAACATCAATATCAGGAGAGATCTCAGACCAGTTTTCCGGAAGGTCAGCCCATGGTTCAAAGCCGATCTTCTCCAACATCTCCTGCGCGATCGGAGTGACAACAGTTAAACTGAGACGCGGAACGATCCATGGCATTGAGATCCCATGATATTCATGGTAGTCCTTCAACTGGCGGTAATAGGCCAACTCTCCAGGGCCTGCCGCATAGACAATGACGGGAAAAAGCAAGTTTTGCAAAACACAGCGAGCTGCCGCGTTGGTGCTGAATCTTTCCGGTTCTGTTTCGATCAACTCCAATAGTTCTTGTTTTGAAAAAGAACGGCTTCCAACCTTAAAATGGCCACCCTCGAAATGAATTTTCGACCGAACGGACCCGTCTATTTTGATGAACAGATTTGTCCCATCGGAAACATCAAGGGCCGGATTGGTTCCTGCTTCAAGAAGTCTGTTCGTCGTCGTTTTCAGAACAGCGGCAATTTCGGAACAGGAGGCGATCTCCTTCTTTAAAAATTCCTTGGCTAATGGTCGTAAAATCTTCGGTTCGACAAATACCAGGCCTGTCCCTTTGAACAGAGAGACCATGATCCTTGCCATCGCGCGGGAATAGGATGTTTCCCCTTTAATTAATTGATAAAGCTCCTGCCTGTCGATCACCTCGCAGAACCTTTCTACTTCTTCAAGATGATCTTCAGATAATGAAAGATCTTCGACAAAGCGGTGGTCTTTAGGAAGAGAAAAATGGAACTTGTTCAAGTTGCCTAAGTTATCGATCAGATAGGTGTGATCGATCTCGTCAACGTCGTGGTCCTCGGTCGCCATCCAAAAAACAGGAACAGCGCCATGCTGCCTTGCCAAGATGAGGCAGCTGATCCCTTTGAGCACTGTATAGGCAGGACCCCCAAAAAGCCCCAATTGCTGCCCCGAAAAAGCGCAGACGCTTGAAGGTTCACGGAAGCGGGAGATATTTTCCAGTGCGGCAGCGTCATTTCCAAGGTCCCTGTTATAAGCATCCAGCAGATCTGCAAGAGCGTTTCTTTCGAAATCCCGAGTCTGCAAGGCTTGAAGAGCTTTCTTACCCCCCTCGGCATCAAGCGGGTCAATTGAATAGAAAGAGGCATCATCATCTCCGAAACCGGTGATCGGACCATCTCTTTCAACTAACCGCATGCAGCATTCCCTGTTTTTGGAATTGGTGATAGTGGATCGTCCGCCCTTTGTTTCTCCAGAGAGTGTCAAAATAAGAGGTCCCATACCCCTCTAATTCGTTAACGAAATAGGGCGCTGGATGCATAGACTTCATTCCTTCCTGCCCGCTCAGGACCTCGATCATTTGCTCTGAATAGGCCACATCGTCAGTGACAAGTGTGATCACCCCCTCGGGCTTCAAAATCCTGTATACCTGTTCAATGAACAACGGCTGAACGATCCGGTGTTTCGCGTGCCTTTTCTTAGGCCAGGGATCGGGAAAATTGATATAGACCTGGTCCACCGTCCCTTTCGGCAAATATTCTTGAGTCAATCGAAACCCCTCTCCACAAAAGACAACCAAATTATTCAGGTTTTCGTTTTTGATCTTAGACCAGATCTTCCGCACTCTGTCAAATCTTTTTTCCACTGCGACCCAGTTCTGATCGGGATTTTCTTTGGCTTTTTCGGCGATCCATGTCCCGTTTCCGCTGCAATATTCGACGATGACAGGCTGCGTGTTGCCGAAAAGGGAAGAATCGTCCCAGCCCGGAAATTGGAATTGATCGTATTGATCATAATATTCAGGGACATAGAGCACCTTGTCGGTCAAGAGCACCTGGCGCTCCTCCCAGGAAAATGGAAATTTTAAGTCTTTGGGTTTCATAGTTTAACTTACTAAAAACGATGGAGTATTGTATAACATCCGTAATACAAATGCAAACAAGTGTCAGTGATCATGATAGGAAGAAACGACCCGTGCTGGTGCGGAAGTGGAAAAAAATGGAAAAAATGTCATTACCCCTCCAAAGGGGAAAAGCCGAAACATGACATCGAACAAGTAAAAAAAGAGTATTACAAAAAGCACAACATCCTCATCAAAAATGAGGAACAGATCGCCGGCATCCGGTGTTCGTGCCAGCTTGCCGCCAAAATCCTTGACGAACTCTGTTCCGCAGCCAAAGAAGGTGTAACGACCCTTGAGCTGGATGCTCTGGCAGTCAATCTCCACAAAGAAGCGGGCGCGGTTCCCGCACCCTTGAATTACGGAACCCCCCCTTTCCCAAAAAGCATCTGCACCTCCTTGAACGAGGTGATCTGCCACGGCATTCCTGACGAGACTCCCTTAAAAAACGGCGATATTCTCAATATTGATGTCACATGCATTCTGGATCAATATTATGGGGATTGCAGCCGGATGGTCACGATTGGCGAGATTTCAGAGGAGAAACAGTTAGTGATCGATGTATCATATGAAAGCCTAATGGAGGCGATCAAGATCTTGAAACCGGGAATCTATGTTTCTCAAATCGGCGAGGTGATCGAGTCTATTGCTCATCCAAGAGGATGTTCCGTCGTCAATCAATTTGTCGGCCATGGAGTGGGCGTCCGCTTTCATGAAGGCCCCCAGATCCCCCATTGCCGCAACGCAGTGGATATACCCTTGCATCCTGGAATGACGTTTACGATCGAACCGATGATCAACGCCGGAAAGCGGGAGGCGGTCATCGATCCTGCCGATCGCTGGACCGCGAGGACAATAGACGGCAGGCCCAGCGCACAATGGGAACATACGCTTTTGATCACGGATGATGGCTGCGAGATCCTCACGCCTTGGAAGCGGTAGATAGGAATTGCCCGATATCTCTAGAAACGCTATATGTCAATTTTAAACAACTAACTTTGTACCATACCCCTTGCAATCCAAAAATTTATCAGATTACCTACCGGGAATCATCGCCATCCTCCTCTGGTCGACCGGCGCTTATTTCATCTATCAGATGAAGCATATCCCAGCCAGGGAAATTTTGGTCATCGGACAACTGTTCGGTGGTGTGATCAGCATTTATCTGGAAGGTGGTCGGTTAACTATCCGGTCCATTGTTTGCCGTGTTAAAAGAGGATGGAGTGTTCTTGCTGTCTTCTGGTTGAGCCAGTTCGGCTATGTTTACGCATTTCAAAACGCGCCTCCGGCACAGATCGACCTCATTTTTTACACCTGGCCGGCAATATTGATCATCGTCAAGTCCTGGCACATCACACACGGTTTAAACCGATGGGATATCGCAGGAATCGTCCTGGGCTTTTCAGGGATCGTCATTTTGCTTTCTCCGGAGTTGAAGCACAACACCGTCGGTTTCGAATACCTTTCAGGATATATTGGAGGAGCTGTTGGAGCTATCGGATGGGTTCTTTACCTGCTAAGCACGGACCCTGCAAGAGAGGACAAAAAGGGGTTCAGATGCATCGGTGAAGACATCTTCATTTTAGGTATTTTTAACTTTTTCCTTCTAATTCTGACGAACAGCTGGGTAAAACCGGTGGGTACAGATTGGTATCTGCTTGCCTATTACGCGATCAGCATGTTCGGGGTCCCCTACTTTTTATGGAAGATCACACTGCACAAAGATCCTAAAATGGCCGGAGCCTTATCAAACGCCACTCCTGTACTTTCGATCATTTGGCTGATCATCGGAGGTATTACGTCATTGACCGTCGAATTGCTCGCGGCGATCGTATTCGTCAAATCGGGAATTTATTGTATTGATCGGGCAGCTAAAACTGTTCTTCCTCAGTCGAACCGGTAAGGGCTGTCGTCGCTGACTCACCGCTTGACAGCGTCGTCGTCACCGCGTCAAAGTAGCCTGTTCCCACAAACTGCTGGTGCTTGATCGCACTGAAACCGCTGTTTTTTTCCAGTTCGAACTCATGCTCCTGAAAACGGGAGTACGCAGCCATCCCCTCGTCCCGGTATTGATTGGCGAGGTCGAACATGGATGCGTTCAACGTATGGAATCCGGCAAGGGTCACAAACTGGAACTTGTAGCCCATTTCCCCAAGCTTTTCCTGAAAGTCCCGTATCGTCCTCTCGTCCAACTTCGCCTTCCAATTGAAGGAGGGAGAACAATTGTAGGCCAGCCACTTGCCCGGGAACTTCTCATGGATCCCTTGAGCGAATTCTCTGGCCTCTCCCACATCCGGCGTCGATGTTTCACACCAGATCAGGTCGCAATAAGGGGCATAATCAAGCCCGCGCTGAATCGCGTAGGGAATTCCTCCATCGATATAGTAAAAGCCCTCGGAAGAACGCTCCCCTGTTAAGAACGGCTGGTCCACTTCATACGAATCCGAGCGGATCAACTTCGCTGAATGCGCATCCGTCCTTGCGATGATCAAAGTAGGAATCCCCATCACATCGGAAGCAAGCCGCGCCGCCATCAGCTTTTGAATAAATGCATCACCTGGGACCAGCACTTTGCCGCCCATATGGCCGCACTTTTTCTGCGAAGAAAGCTGATCTTCAAGATGGACTGCCGCAGCACCCGCCTCTATCATCGCCTGGATCAATTCATACGTATTCAGGTTGCCGCCAAACCCCGCTTCCGCATCGGCGACAATCGGAACGAACCAGTCGCCATTGATCTTGTTCTGCAAATGCTGGATCTGATCTGCGCGTTTGAGCGCGTTGTTGATCCGTTTGATCAGATGAGGCATGCTCTGGACAGGATATAGGCTTTGATCCGGATAGGTCTGAAGAGCATCGTTAGCGTCTGCCGCTACCTGCCAACCGCTCGCATAAATCGCTTTTAAGCCCGCCTGGACCATCTGAACCGCCTGGTTGCCCGATAAAGCTCCCAATGCGCGTACAAAAGATTCATTTTCGAGAAGAGACCACAATTTTTCCGCTCCCATCCTGGCAAATGGATAATCGATCTCGACCGATCCCCTGAGCTTGACAACTTCCTCTGCGTGATAGGTTCGCTTCACCCCTTTCCAGCGCGGCGATGTCTTCCACTCGTTTTCTAAAGCATCAATATCTTCTTGTGTGTACATACTTACCCTAATTGTTGATACGCCGGCAGCGTGAGGAATTCGATGAAATGTTTTGCGAACACCAGTTCTTCAAACAACGATCTCGCCTGCGTAAATAACTCCTCTTGATAATGCTTTCCATAAAGGCTGCGTATTTTTGTCAGTTCATCTTCAATCAATGACGATACCCATTCGGCCGTAATATCAGGTCCGTCTGTGACCTTGGAACCGCTATGGATCCACTGCCACACTTGAGCGCGGGAGATTTCAGCGGTTGCGGCATCTTCCATCAAATTGTAGATGGCGGCAGCTCCGGTTCCGGACAACCAGGAAGCTAAGTACTGCAGAGCGACGTTGATATTGTGCCTGACCCCTTTTTCCGTGATCGTCCCCCCCTTAATGACAAAGTTCAATAGATCTTCTGCGTTGACCTCGACATCTTCGCGCAAACGATCTTTTTGATTCTCTTTCGTCTTCAGCCTGGACTCGAAAATTTCCCTGGCAACGGGAACAAGGTCCGGGTGAGCGACCCATGTGCCGTCGCAACCGTCGCCCGCTTCCCTCTCTTTGTCTTCTCTCACTTTTCTCAAAGCTTTTTCAGTGACTTCCGGGTCTTTGCGGTTGGGAATAAAAGCGGCCATTCCTCCTATCGCGTGGGCACCCCGTTTATGGCAGGTCCTCACCAATAACTCCGTATATGCCCGCATAAAAGGGACGGTCATTGTGATCTGGTCTCGGTCCGGCAAATGCAAATCAGGAAGTCTTCGAAACTTTTTGATCACGCTGAAAATATAGTCCCATCTCCCCGCATTCAGCCCCGCCGAATGCTCCCTTAGTTCATAAAGGATCTCCTCCATCTCAAATGCGGCAAGGATCGTTTCGATCAGGACGGTCGCCCGAATTGTCCCCTTAGGGATCTCTAAAGCTTCCTGCGCCATGAGAAAGACATCATTCCAGAGCCTGGCTTCCAAATGACTTTCAAGTTTCGGCAGATAAAAATAGGGCCCGCTCCCCTTTCTGACCAATCGGTGGGCATTATGAAAAAAATAAAGACCGAAATCGAACAGCGATCCTGATATCTCCTCGCCGTCAACTTTGCAATGCTTTTCATTCAGATGCCAACCTCTCGGCCGGACGAGCAAGGTCGCATGCGTTTCATTAAGCGCGTACTTTTTTCCGTCCGGATTTTCAAAAGAAATCGTCCCGTCAATGGCATCGCGCAAATTGATATGCCCTTCCACCATGTTGTTCCAGGTCGGCGAGTTCGCATCTTCGAAGTCGGCCATGAACGTGTCCGCACCCGAGTTCATCGCATTGATCACCATTTTGCGGTCGGTCGGCCCAGTAATCTCCACCCACCTTTTCTGCAAGTCAGCAGGAGTCTCCGCCACAGTCCAGCCGATGTCCGACCTCACCTTTTCGGTTTCTCTCAAGAACGTTGGCCTCTCCCCTTTATTGAGTCGTTGCTGCCTTTCAGCCCGCTTTTCCAATAGATCCAACCGCCTGTGATTAAACCGCCTGTGCAGTTCCCCAAGAAAGGCGAGCGCCTCATCTGTGAGTATTTCTTTATATTCGCCAGTGGTCCTACCCAGTATTTCCACGCCTTGTACTTCTTGATTTTGCATATCTTCGATCTTTGTTTGTTTTACATGAGATATAACAAAATCCTCTTTTGAACAAAAGAATAGAGACTCTACAACTTAAGAATACTAAAAAATCATTTACCACTGAGAGGAAGGAACTGAGATTATTTTATTGATACTTCTTAATTTCAGTTCCATCAACCGAGGGTAACTTAACATTGAGAGAGGATTGTAGGACAAATACCACTACCACAGAGCCCTGTAGAGTAGGGAGGGCGTTACCCCTCCCCCTCATCAAACCGGACATGCAGATT
>CAZWOB010000021.1:26301-30990 GCA_964635295.1 uncultured bacterium | reverse complement strand
TCTCTGTCAGCACAAATTTATCGATGGGAAGAGAGCAAGTTGACAGAAAGGGATCGCTATTTGAGGCTCTGCTCTCGACAAACAGCACGCCGGGGATCTATCCCCCCTCTGTCAGGGAAGGGCTGCTTTATGTTGATGGAGACATCATCAACAGCTTGCCTGTCGTCGAGTTGAGGGAACGGATGTTGGACGGGACGATCTACTCGTCTAACGTGATGAATCTTGAAGAGATGTCAAATTGCCGGTCTGCCGAATACCCGATCACCTTATGGAAATCTCTGTTCACAAGTTTGAGTCAAACCCGGGATTATCATCTGCCGGACATCGTCTCATTGATTTTGAGAGCGGAGACACTTGGGAATTTACATTATAACATCAAGAAAAATGCCAGGGTATTCTCTGATACATTTATCCATGTACCGGTGGAACAGGTGGGATATTTTGACTATGACAGAGCCTCCGAGCTGGAACGCGCCGGCTATGAGCATACCCGGAAGCTGCTCAGCGAGACATAGTTGCTCTATCAAAATTTCACCAGAGAAAGGAAAGAATGGTTTAAGGGGAGTATCTTTGAATTGTACTATCCACGACTTATCTGACAGTCGAGGCTATGTAAGACAAGTGCTGACTGTCAGGTCAAGTTGTCGCTAGAACACTCCAGTTCTAGCGGATGAAAGTTCTGTTGGACTTCTTTAAATTATCAAAAATATCCAATACCTTTAATGGAGTTGTCTTCATCAACATTGACTACAAAACTATTATCAAAAGTACCAAAATTTAACCTCGATTCAACGAATGAAACCCTTCCTTTTTCTAAAGTCTCTAAGGAAAACTCTCCATCTTTTACGATAAATTTATTCCCTTTATAGCCTAAATTCATTTCTGAAAAAATTATAGAATCTGGGAGTCTATTTGCATCTATCTCCAATAAGGTTAACGGTTCAGGATCGTTTAACCTGATTTGAATTTTCCCACCTTCAGTTTTCACATCCCATTCTTGGGGATTTCCGAACCATTCATTATTTTTGATTTCTAGGATAATATTATCTTGATGATCACAAAATAAACCTGACAACCTAAAAGGAGCCCCTTTTTCTTCTGGCTCCTCAATTTGCAACAAGGTCTTATTATGAACAATAAATATTTTATTACATCTATTTATCTCATTACTACCAAGAAATAACTTTGGAAATTGATCCCAAAAAAACAACTCTCCCCAAAAACCATTTTTTTTCGAAAAAGGATTTTCATTGGCTTTCTCTACTATTTCAATGGGTAGGAATCCTCTATTTTTTTGATCGTGATGTGTTCCACATAATAAAGTAATCCTATTTGGGTCGTGCTTTGTGCAATCTTTAAATTCAGGTGTTAGGTGATCGTATTGATAAATTCCCATGCCACAAATTACACATCCGAATCCACATCTCCGACGCACATTCTTTTTGTCACTTTCAGGAATACGTCTAGAAAGTCCGTGTTTATTTTTCATTGTTCATAACTCCATCATTTTTAATGAATCAATCAGCGTACTCCTCTTCACATTGAAAGTCCTGCAGACCTCGGTCTTAAACATTCTTTCAAATAATGTCTAATGATGATATCCATTACAGAGCATCAAAGGCTCTAGTGCGTTGTCTATATCCTTCGTGTTTAACAAACGTTAGAAATCAATTACTCAACCGTAAAGGAAAGCAGGTCGATCAACTCCTGTCGGTCAAACGCCTTCATGAAGCGATGGTCGTCAACGCCGACCACCTCTTCCATCAACTTCCCTTTCCGCGTAATCATCTGATCGATCCTCTCCTCGAAAGTGCCCAAGGTCACTAACTTGAAGACCTGGACCCCTCTCTGCTGTCCAATACGGTGGACACGGTCGGTCGCCTGATCTTCCCTCGCTGCATTCCACCATCGGTCATAATGGATCACTACAGAAGCAGATGTCAGGTCGATCCCAAGCCCAGCAGCCTGCAACGATCCCAGAAAGACCTTGCATTTAGGATCTCGATTGAACTTCCTCACAACCTCTCCCCTGTCCAGAGTGGCGCCTCTAATCGTCGTATGTCCGATTTTTTGCTCGTCCAGATACTTTTCCATAATATCCAACATCGCAAGATACTGCGAAAACACGACCACTTTCTGATCACTGTCCAGCGCCTCGGAAATCAACTCGGTAAAAAGCTCCCACTTGCCCGAGTGATATTTTTTAAAGTCTTCCGGATTCTTCAAATAAGCGGCAGGGTGATTGCAAATCTGCTTCAAGCTGGACAGCACACTGAAAACATGCAGATAAGGAACAGGATTGGACTGGTTGCTCAGCTCATGGACCAGGTTGCTCTTCACCTTGTTCAATAACTCGGAGTACAACATCTTTTGATCCAAAGATAGCTCGCAATGCGCCACCTGCTCCACTTTCTCGGGAAGGTCGAGAAGGACCTCCTCTTTTCGTCGACGCAGAATAAACGGCCCGATAAATCGCGATAACAATTCTCTTCGCTCTTGGCTCCTCTCCTTTTCAATGGGAATGACGAAAAAGTCCTTAAAGGCTTTTTCATGCATCATATAGCCCGGAAGGATGAGATCGAACAACGATTTCAATTCCCGCAACCTGTTTTCAATGGGTGTCCCGGTCAGCCCTATTTTCACATGCGCACGAACATCCTTCAAAGAGACATGGATCCGGCTCTTCTGATTTTTAGCGGCTTGAATCTCATCAAAAATGGCGACATCGAACGAAATCTTCGACAGATTTTGTACTTCCCTGCGCCATATTCCATAGGATGTCAGCAAAATATCGTCTTCGTCATGAAAATTTTCCATCGACCGTCCGATTCCGTGAAACGTACGCACCGTCAAATCGGGCAAAAACTCTTTCAACTTATCTTCCCAGTGATAGATCACCGATGTCGGGCAAACGATCAGAAATGGCTGCTTTTTCTTCTGTATTTTTCTCGCAGCAGCGATCAACGCCATTGATTGGTGGGTCTTTCCCAATCCCATGTCATCGCACAAAAGCCCTGAGAGGCCGTTCTGATAGATCGACCACAACCAATTGACTCCGAGA
This sequence comes from uncultured bacterium, assembly GCA_964635295.1. Classification (GTDB taxonomy): domain Bacteria; phylum Chlamydiota; class Chlamydiia; order Chlamydiales; family Waddliaceae; genus Waddlia. Next base: position 27,929 of record CAZWOB010000021.1, on the reverse strand, counting down.
ACCTGGTAGGGCCTCAACCTGCTCTTTAACATCGAACAGTCGGGAAGAGAGGCTGTGTGCGAGGACAACAGATCGTTGATCAAATCTTCCCCTTGTCGGATTGTTGGGGGGTCAAATGCGGCCAGACGAATAAGATCTAAGGGAGACAACAACATCGGCTCAGCAATTGAAGTCTCTTTCAACCACTGGAAACGCCCCCTTTGCGTGTCAATCAAGCCTGCTGATGAAAAAAGAAAACGCTTCCGTTTTTTTAGACATCCGTGGATATCGGCGATAGGAACAACCCCGGAATCCGTATGATAATAAGCGCTTACCTGATATTTATTTTCCGCCTTCTCGACGTTCTCGATCACAAGCTCAAGGGATTTTGGACGTTTTAACCGCGGGTCAAGTTCCAGTACGGAGCCCTTTAATTTCTCAAGCTCTATTGTTAGAAAAGAGGAAAACGCCTCCTTTTTAATCGTCACAATATGCATAAAGCGTTCCGGAAGACGCATCTCGGGGGGAAGGATCGAAAATCCTTGCCCTTTAACATAGACAAATTCTTCGATATGCTGCACGTCATGGGGATTGATTCCCTCATTCAGCTGATACTCTGGCGTAATGATAATCGTCTCGGGATTGAGCAACTCCACCTTCAAACCCGATTTCTTCACAGGACAGCTCTGGTTGAACATCCCGGGGACCGCATCCATGTCATCCTTGTGCTTCCGAAGAAAAAATGGAAGCTGAGAACGATTGATCACCAACCGGTCCTCAATGGGAAGCTGAATGTGGGACGAGGTTTTTGGATAAAACCCCTGCTCTTTCAAATACACCCACTGGCCAAAATCTTTCCCCTCTCCTTCATCTTCGATAATGGCCACCCTTGACAAGGTAAGCTCCCCTTCGTCAGACATCTCGTAGACTAGAGATGTTTCAATACCGGCCAGATGAATTTGAAAACCGGGCTGCTGGTCAAGCCAATGGCGGTGGGAGGAAACAAATTCAACAACCTCTTCTTCCTTGATCACCATTTCCACCCGGTCGAACATCACGCCATCCAGATAGAAAAAGCCTCCCTTTCGACTATACCCCCAATGACCGAACACCGCGTCCAGCTCTCCCATATTGGGAAGCGTTAATTTGATATGCAGGTTCCAGTCGGGATCAAATGAAAGGTCATAGACAACATCGACAGGGTGTAAATGCAATGGCGGCGTGGGCATTAACTCCGCAACAAGATCCCCGAAATTGTCGAGCACCTCCTCAACAGTGTAGGATTTCAGTAAAAGGGGGTGCTTTTCCCTTGGATAGAAACCGACTTTCGGAAGATAGATCCACTTCCCGACAGGCATTCCACGACTGATCAGGTCCTCGCTGAGCCCCTGGTCCATTGGGTTTGGCAAAATCTCAAATCGAAGGCTTTCATCATCGAATTTTATTTCTCCGATCGATTGTTTCAAAGTCTGGACATAGAGCGGAGCATTGACAGACTCTAAAACGGGAACAAGATCCGGCCACCATTTCTTATCGACCTCGATCCACCCCTCCATATCGACAAAATATCCGTTAATGCGGCTTGGAAACCCTTCACTGTCATAGTCAAAGTCGACTTTAAATGGGCGTTCCAGCTCCTGTTCAAGCAT
>CAZWOB010000021.1:0-26201 GCA_964635295.1 uncultured bacterium | reverse complement strand
CCCTTGCGGGAGACCATGGACAAGTTATCGCCAAATTCCTGGTAGGCGATCTGGGCGAGAGCATACCAGAACGACCGTTCGAACCGCACATGCAAAGGTCTTTGATGCGTCCCATAAATAGCCAGTAAGGCCGCAGCTAAATGAGAACAGGCTGCGACATCTCCTCCCCCTTCGCAGGAACAAAAACAGTCCTTCAACCGATGGGCATCATCGAATTGGATAAATGACCATACCGATTCACCCCCTTCCCGAGGCTCCACCTGAACCTGATACGTGCCACCGGAAAACTCCATCGTCGCCACACGGTTTTCTGAAAGGAGCCTGGAGGCTTCTTCCTGGTAGGGCTGGAATTTTTCGGGAAGTTTGGAAATCAATTATAAGACCTCGGCAGGCGGCACGTATGTATAGCCCAAGTCATGGGCGACTGACGCGTTGGTCACATTTCCATGGCAAACATTAAGCCCTTCGAGAAGAGCCGGATTCTCCAGTAGCGCTTGCCGATACCCCTTTCCTGCGATCTGCAGAGCGTACTCCATGGTCGCATTTGTCAGCGCCATTGTCGATGTGCGAGCGCATGCGCCCGGCATGTTCGTGACGCAATAATGAACAACGCCCTCTTCAACATAGGTGGGATTTCCATGGGTAGTGGGCCGCGATGTCTCCGCACACCCTCCCTGGTCGATGGCCACATCAACAAAGACAGAACCAGGAATCATATTCCGCAGCATGGAACGGGTGATCAGCCTTGGCGCGGTTTTTCCCGGGATCAAGACGGCTCCAATCACTAGATCTGTCCAACGCAAAACATTTTCCACCTCAGTCGCCGTCGAGTATAAGGTTTTGAGCTTTGGCGCATATTGCGCATCCAAATATCTGAGGCGCTCAAGGTTTCTGTCCAGGATCGTCACATTCGCTCCCAATCCCATCGCCATCCGGGCAGCCTCCGTTCCGACAACCCCGCCTCCGATCACGGTAACATTGGATGGGAACACTCCTGGAACTCCGCCAAGAAGCAATCCCTTGCCCCCATTGTTCATCTGCAGGGATACTGCTCCAGCCTGAATGGCGATGCGTCCGGCGATCTCGCTCATGGGAACCAAAAGCGGTAGTCGACCTGCTGAGTCTGTGACCGTTTCGTAGGCGATGCCGACAACTTTCTGCTCCAATAAGGCTTTGGTCTGCTCCGGATCTGGAGCGAGATGGAGATAGCAAAAGAGGATTTGCCCTTCAAACAGCAAGGGATACTCGCTCGGCTGCGGTTCTTTTACTTTGATAATCATCTCAGCCTGATAGACATCTTTAGGTGAGGCCACAATTTTTGCTCCTGCCTCCTGGAACATCTCATCAGTGAAACCGATCTCCTCAGCAGCCCGCGTTTCCACAAGCACCTGATGGCCCTCATCAACAAAAGCACGCACCATTTGAGGGGTCGCACCCACGCGGTATTCGTGTTCTTTGATCTCTTTAGGTATCCCGATAATCATATAAATCCTTTAATTTAAAAAATGGATAAACAGTATAACTGAAATGCTCTCAACTGTCCAATAACAGTAACAGATGATTACGTTACCAACGCCGGCTCTCGCGACTCATGCTTGTCAAATTCCATTGACAGTATTTTCGAGACCCCTCTTTCCTGCATCGAAACACCGAAGAGACGGTCCGCGATCGCCATCGTGCGCTTATTGTGCGTAATGATGATAAACTGGCAGCGGTCGGTAAACTGTTTCACCACGTTCAAGAACCGCTCGACGTTCGTATCATCCAGCGGAGCGTCGATCTCGTCCAAAATGCAGAAAGGCGCCGGCTTCACTTCGAAAATCGCAAAAAGCAAGGCAACTGCCGTCAAGCATTTTTCACCGCCTGACATCAAACTGATCGAACGCATTTTCTTGCCCGGAGGCTTCGCGACAATTTCAATCCCCGCTTCCAGTACATCCCCCGATTCGGTAAATTGCAGGTCCGCTTCTCCCCCTCTGAAAAGGATCTCGAAGTTCTTCCTGAAATTTGCCTGAATCTGATCAAACGTCTCTTTGAAAATTTTCCGGCTTTCACCGTCGAGTTTCGTGATGATCTCGACTAATTCCTCTTTTGAAGCGGTCAGATCGTTGATCTGTTGGTTGAGAAACTCGTAACGCTCCTTGAATTTTTCATACTCTTCGATCGAGGTCATATTAATGTCGCCGGCCTCTTCCATCTTCCGCCTGAGGGTACGGATGCGCCGCTCCGTTTTTTCCATCGACTCTTCAAGTTCTTTGGCGCGCGATTCAGCCTCTCGCATCGACATCTGAAATCTCTCGGTAAATTCCGATTCCAGCGCTTGACGTGCGGTGTCGATCTGAGCGCGTTGAATCCCTTGTTCATGCTGTTCCCTTTCCAGCGTCCGGATCTCTTCGCGTTTGAGGGCGATTTTTTGCTCAATTGCCTCAAGATCGTTTTGCCTTGCGCCGACTGCCTGCTCCAATTCCGCGCACTGTTCCTGAATTTGCTTCAGGGATTCCTCGATCTCTTCGATCTTTTGCTCATAATCGACGCGGTTCAGCTGGATTGCAGCTTTCTTTTCCTGAATGCTGCGGATCTCTTCCTCAAGGCGTTTTTCCTGCTGCAGGCTTTCAAGGTCCTTCACTTCAAAGAGGTTCAGCTGATGGACGATTTTCCTCTTTTCGTCCGCGACCCGTTGATAGGCCGATTCCTTGTGCTCCATGTCCACCTGCTGCAGTTTCAAGTGCTCAAGTTTTTCCTGAAGCTCGTTGCCAAGCGCCTCCACCTGGCCCTGTCTCTCTTCCAGCTTTACCCGCTGTTCCGCATGCTCGGAATTGAGCCCTGCCAATGTCTGTTGCAGCTGCTGGCTCGACTCTTGAAGGGTAAAAGATTCTGCCTGCTCCTTTTCCGCTTCAAGCCTTTGACGTTCCCTTTCCGATTCCATTCTTTCGACAGCGTATTTCTTTTCGACCAGCTTCACTTCCGCCTCGCGGATCGCCTTGTCCGCTTCCTGTTTTTGTTCGGTCAAAAGACTGCGCTGCTCGATAAGCTCCCGAAGAGCGTCGTCCAGACGCGCTTTTTTCCGATCGCATTCGTCCAGCTTCTTTTCGAGAGTTTTAAGCTCAGCTTCCCGCACAAACGCGTTTTCCTCCCCTTCTGAAGGGAAAAAGACCACCCGGTGGCGGTCGATAAAGGCGCCGTCTTCTGTCCACACTTCCTGACTTTCGGCATTCCATAGTTCGGTTGTGTCGGGTTTGACGACCACATCTTTGAGGAAAAAGTTGGTCAACGGATGATCGGCCATCCTCCGCAGCAAAGAATTTTCACGGGTGGACTTGTCAGTTTTTGGCAGCATTTCAAGGCATAAGACGGAAAAATCGCCAACCTTGTTCTCTTTCGCGAATGCCACCACAACCTGAAAATCCGCAAGAGTCTTGACGACTAAAGTTTCAGTGTAGCGTTTCATCATCACTGAAATCGCTTTCTGATCACACCCCTCTGTCGGGAAATCTTCATACAGTCCATGAACCTTCCCATATAAGGGGCTCTCTGTCCTGCCGGCCTCTTGAACGATCTTCTTTGTCCCTTTGGAGAATCCGTCCATCTCCTCTCGAAGCCTCAGCAAGGCATTCTGGCGCGCTTTATGTTCGGCACGTTCCTGGGATATCTGTGCGTTTTCGATCTGCGCCTGTTTGATCGCTGATGACTTCTCGTCAATCTGACCTTCGAGGATATTGAACCGCTCTTTTAAGCCCTCGACCTCTTCCGATCCTTTGGCGATCTCTTGACGCTTCTCCCAGATCTGGGAATCAAGCTGTGCCATATGCTCTTTGAGCGTTTGCCGGTTCTCCTCGATCCTCTGAATTTTTTCCTGATGGTGCTCCAACCTCAACGTCGCCTGTTTGATCTCGCTCTCGATCTTATTTTCCGCTTGCAAGACCTGGAGCCTTTCCTGCTGGACTATGTGCTGCCTGTCCCTGATCGCATTGACCTCATGTTCAATGACGCTCAGCTGTTCACGCTGGTTTTTCCTCAACTGTTCGAGACCGGTCAGTTCTTCATCGACCTCTTTCTGCTTCCCTTCTATCTGCCGGGCCTCGAGCTGGCGGTGTTGACGCTTTTCGATCATCTCTTCCAATTCACGCTGCCAGTCGTGCTCTTTGTGCACCATCTCCTCGATCCGCTCTTCCTGAGATTTCCAGGCCTTGACCTGAATCTCTTTCTGGCTTCGCGCTTTGAACACCTCTTCTTTTTGACCTTGAAGTTCTTTGATCGCGTGGTTCAAGCGGATGTTGCCGTCCTGCCTCTCCACCTCCATCTTTTCCTGATCAAGGGTCGCTGCTTCAAGTGCAGTTCTTTTCTCCCGCTCTTTCTCTTCAAAGGAATCGCGACGGTTCTTAAAATGGTTCCATCTTGCGACTGCAAGGGAGATCTCCAACTGTTCCAGCTCTGTACGGTTCTCTTTGTAAACTTTGGCCTGCTCCGCCTGCTTTTCGAGAACAATGATCTGCTTCTCCACTTCCTGATGGATGTCGCGAACCCGTTCAATGTTCCCTTCGGTTTGCTGAAGCCGTCTGAGGGCCTCCTTTTTACGCTGGAGAAAGCGCAGGATCCCCGCGGCCTCTTCGAAAATATAACGCCTTTCCATCGGGCTTAGCTGGATCACCTGCTCGATCTTGCCCTGTTCGAATATAGAAAACGCATTTTTCCCGATGCCGGAATCCATAAAAAGATCGTAGACGTCCCTGAGTCTGACCGGACGCTTGTTGATCAGGTAGTCCGACTCGCCACTGCGATGAATTCTTCTTGTAACGGCCACTTCGTCGTAATCGGTTTGGAGAGTGTCGCCGACATCCCCCAATGTGATCGTCACCTCCGACATATTCAGAGGTTTACGCTTCGCAGTTCCCGCGAAGATCACATCGTTCATTTTATTCCCGCGCATCGACTTGGCCGACTGTTCGCCCAACACCCAGCGGAAAGAATCTGAGATATTGGACTTTCCACACCCGTTCGGGCCGACGATCGCGGTAATCCCCGGATGAAACTCCAGCACAGTCGAATCCGCGAACGATTTAAACCCAAGAATTTTGATCTTTTTGAGGTACAAGAGTTTACTCCAAAACTATGTTTAGAAACTTCAAATAATAACATATCTTCCCGTTTTTTTTGAATTTAATCGAAAGTTCCACTATAGTTGCTTCCAATTCAACGAGGTAGATACGCATGATTGACATCAAACTGATCAGGGCAGATCGGGAAGGGATCGAAGAAAAGCTCAAACGAAAAGAACCGGACATTTCCCTCCTGCCTATTTTGGATCTCGACCAGAAAATCCGCAATTTAAAGACAAAAGTTGAACAATTGAAGTCTGAGCGCAACCAGGTCTCGAAAAAAATCGGGGAAATGAAGCGCAAAGGTGAGGACGCCTCTTCTATCATGGCCGAGGTCTCTGGGAAATCCGCTGAAATTCACGCCATCGACCACGAGCTTGGGCCTCTTGAGGAAAAGTTCCAGTTAGAGCTTGCCAAGCTTCCGAATATCCCGATGGACGATATCAAAATTCACGACGATCCGGCAGAGAACGTGATGATCAAAGAATTTGGCGAAAAACCCGTCTTTGACTTCCCTTTTAAAAACCACGTTGAGCTCAATGAGAAGCTGGAACTGTTCGATTTCGTCCGCGGGGCAAAAATCGCAGGCTCCGGATGGCCGATCTACCGCGGCTGGGGCGCACGGCTGGAATGGGCCCTTCTGCACTATATGATGAGCGTCAATGTTAAAAATGGTTTTATGCAATGGATGCCTCCAGCCCTCGTTCGTCCCGAAGTGATGTTCGGCTCCGGGCAGCTGCCGAAGTTTGCCAATCAGCAGTTTGAGATCCATGACGACGAGTACAACCTTTTCCTCATACCGACAGCAGAAGTTCCTCTGAACGGCCTCCACGCTGATGAAATCCTCGATGAAGAGGAGCTTCCCCTCAAATATTGTGCCTACACTCCCTGTTTCAGACGAGAAGCCGGAGCGGCAGGCTCCAACGAGCGCGGATTGATCCGCACCCACCAGTTCAACAAAGTGGAGATGTTCTGCTACAGCAAGCCTGAGGAGAGCGGAAAGGTCTTCGATGAGATGCTTGCCAACGCGGAAGAGATCCTGGAGGGGTTGGGACTGCATTATCGCAACATGCTGCTTGTCACCGGAGACATGTCATTCGCATCAGCACGGACGGTCGACATCGAGGTATGGCTTCCCGGACAGGACCGCTACTATGAGGTCTCGTCTGTTTCGAACTGTACCGATTATCAATCACGCCGCTCTCAGATCCGTTTCCGAAGAAAAGGGGAAAAGCCTGAGCTGCTGCATACGTTGAATGGATCAGGCCTTGCCACCTCGCGATTGATGGTCGGCCTCATTGAAAACAATCAGAACAGCGATGGATCGATCAATATCCCAAAAGTTCTGCAACCTTATCTTGATGGAAGGACAAAGATTGATTGACGTCCGATCCCCTTCGGAATATCGCAAGGGGCACATTCCAGGCGCTGTCAATGTTCCCCTCTTTTCCGATGCTGAGAGAAAAGAGATCGGCACAATCTTCAAGAATTTCAGTTCCATGCGGGCAATCCAAAAGGGATTTGAGATCGCCCTTCCCAGAACAGAACAACTCGTTGCCCAAATCCAAAAACATGTGACGAATTCCTGCACAATCTATTGCTGGCGTGGGGGGATGCGCAGTCTGGCTGTTACTGAACTGCTCAAAGGAGAAGGGGTTCAAGCCGAACAACTTCCCGGAGGCTACAAATCCTTTAGAAGGCAATGCGAGGAACTTTTTTCCCGTCCCTTAAAACTCCGGCTATTGGGCGGGTTGTCCGGCTGCGGGAAAACTGAGAGACTCAAATTCCTACAAAAAAAGGGCAAGCAGACTATCGACTTGGAAGCGCTCGCAAACCATCGAGGAGGGTGTTTCGGGCATATTGGGATGGGCCCGCAGCCGACAACGGAGCATTTCCATAATCTAATCGCTTCTGAACTTTCCCGATTCAATCTTAAAAAAACGATATGGATCGAACAGGAAGGACGCTTGCTAGGCAGCTGCCACCTCCCAGAGTCCCTGTATAAACAGATGCAAGAGGCACCGGTTGAAATTCTTGATTGCAGCATGGAAGAGCGGTTGGAGCGGTTGAACAGCACTTATGGATCCGCATCACCTGAAGAATGGATAACTGCAGTTGAAAAACTGCGAAAAAGGCTCGGCTCGGAAAAGACTAAAACGATCATCGATCACATCAATAGCGGGCGGTTGAGAGATGCCGCGCTTCTCGTACTTGCCTACTATGACAAATGTTATTCCCGGAATTAGCAGTATCCCAATCAGGAGAACACCCAAAACACCCTTTTCGTACATTCTTTGTGTCTTTGTTCCTTTGTGTTTATAATCTTCCCTTTATCATAAGTAACTAAAGATAAATAATTAACACAAAGCCTCAAAGCCTCAAAGATTATGTAAAAGTCAAATTACCCATGGATGCTGCAGTGATTAATCAAAGAACCATTCCACTCAACTCATGGTTATACCCGCCAACGTAGAGACGAAAAGGATACCTTTAAAAAGACATACGGTATTCAATCTCTTTTAGAGCATTGTCCTTCATCTCAGCGCTCATCCGTACTTGATCCATCAGCCCTTGAATGATGGGAATCCCGCTTCTCTTTTGAATTTCTTTATACATGATCATCGCCATCTTCCATGCTTCAGGTGGTGAAAGCTCTTTCCTGACGCTTAGAATTTCAAGATAAAGCCCTACCAAAAGGCACCGCATCGGCTGCTTGATCCAGCAGTTGCGGGTCCTTTGAGCATACATCTCAACCTTATTTAGAAACTCTAGTCCTTCCAAAATTCTCTTTGCGTTCGGTCCGATCTTCAAACGCGTTGTTTTCATAAATTGATCAGGTCCTTTCAAGGAAGAAGAATAAAATGTATGGTGAGCCGTACTGACATCAAGTTGAGGGCCCGCTGCCAGGCTTTGACGCCTCTTGTCCAGTTCTGTTTCATTATCGAAAATCGTCACACGAAAAGGGCGGCAAGAGATGTTTTCAACGGTATCCCTAGCAGAATTTACAAGAATTTCAAAAAAAGGGAAGCGGGTCTCATACCGACTGGCAATGTTGCCGACCATGCGGCAAACTGTATGGTTCTTCCACCCCTTGACCCCCTCATCGTATCGTACCCGATTTGTCTTTGGACGGTGGCCGTCTTCGGGCTGTTCCTTACAGAATGGAGACTTGATCAAATTACCGATGTTTTCAAAACCGTCAACCACACGTTTCATGATCGTTTCGAACTCATCAGTCTTCATTCCTTTTTCAGCGAGATGCGAAGTATATTTGGGGAAGTTTTGAACATAGTCGGTCAACATGCACCTGACAAAAGCCGCTCCGACACGCGGATCATTACCACGGTCTTCCCAACCCTGCTTTTCACATAAATTCAAGTACCCGCCGACCACGCTTACCGCTTCATTCTGTACCTGCATGCGATCATGGCTATGACTACTTTCAGATGATGACGCCAATTCTTCAACAACAGCAGAAAAAATCTCATGAGCGCCGTCTATTTCAAAAAAATTGGAGGATCCAACAATGAAGATCTGAGGTTGAATTCCTGATCCAGGAGATGTCATATCGTTTATCCGTTATAAATCTTTTTAATTCCTCATAGTAATGGTCGATTTTTAAGGAATGATTAAGAGAGCCTTTATAAAATACTTGTCATTATTAATTTTAATTTGATGATTGAAGAAAATAGCAACATCCTAAATGATGCAGGGATCGATATCTATTCTAAGAGGTTCTCAATGCGGACGATCGAAGGCACCCTGAATTTTCCCGAAAAGCCTAAAAAACCCTTAAAAGTGCTCTACATCGTTAGCGAATACCCGCAAATTTCCCAAACCTACATCCACGAAGAGATCGCCAGCCTTGTAGACGACTATACCATAGAAATCATCTCTCTAAAGGGACCCGACCTCACCCGAAAAACATTTTTCCCCTACCACCAGTCCATCAAGAATCAGGATATCGCCCCTTTCATCGAACAATACACCCCTGATGTGATCCACTCTCACTATTTCCATAACATCGATCTGCTCAACCAAATCGCTGAAAAGTACTCGATCCCCTACACGATCCGCACACACTCCTTCGATGTTCTGAAACCCGATGCCGCAATGCTCGGGAAACTCTGCGCGCTGGCCAACCGGAAATGGTGCCTGGGCATCCTCGCGTTCCCCGACTTTAAAGACCGCCTTCTGGGATGCGGCCTGGACGAAACTAAATTTGTCGCCTGTTGGCCCGTGATCAACTACAAAAAATTCTACTATCCCGATAAGCGCGAGTTTCAAGGTAAAGTAATGAATGTCGGCGCTGCGATCGGCAAGAAAAACTACAAATCATTCATCGACCTTGCCGACCAGATGCGCGACAAAGGGATGACATTTGATCTGTACGCGATGGGCTATGAAAAATTCGATTTAATGATCTATAACGAAACGCAAGGGATCCCTGTAGAAACAATCGATCATATTGAACCGGAGGAGATGCCTGAGGCGTACCGTAACCACGACTGGCTCGTCTACACGGGAGACCTGTCGATCAACACGATCGGACTCCCCCTTTCTATCGCTGAAGCGCAAGCCAGCGGCGTCGGGATCTGCATGCAGGAGATGCCTGGACGAAAACAGGCGCTGCTGGATTTTCTGGGAGGTGCGGGGTACTTATTTAAAGATGTCTCGGAACTGCCTGAGATCATCAGCAAACCCTACCCCGAAGAGCTGCATTCACTGGGATTGGAGAACGCGAAGAAATGCGACGTTTACCAACACAATTCCCTTTTGAAAGAACTCTGGGAAAAATCTCCGGCCGGTTAACCCCTTTGATCGGGATTTTGCAAATACGTTCCCACCTGCGACCACACCTTGGTTGGATTGATGAGATCCTCCACTGAAGGTTTGCTCATGATAAACGAGATCAGGTTGTCCATCACAGATTTCCACTGATCCTCGTACTGGCCGTCATTTGCCTCAATACCTTCGGAATAGATGTTATTGAGCAACTCGACCAACTGCCTTTCTTCTTCTGTACGCGGTTCCATCTTCCCTGCAAGAAGGTCCTTGAACTCTTGATCGGTAATCTCTCCCGCTTCGAATTTATAAAGCGCCGCGAGGGCAACCGCCAACATCGCCGCTTTGACCACCCGGGCCAAATGCTGCACATCCTGTGGCGTGAGCTGCCCCTTTTCCGTGTTGCTGACAAGAAGCGCCATTAAAAAGTAATTGATTTCGTTCGAGCTCACCTTGTCGATCACATTGTTCGCAAACGCCAGCACCGCTTCGCGGGAAGCAGTTTCCTGCCCTCCTTGCTGCTGGTTTCCGATCGCTTCGGCATTGGAATAGGCCATCAGGCCCATCGCGAAAAAGTTGATGGAAAGGGTGATTTGCTCATGAAAATTCTGCGGGACAAGCTCCAGGACATTCTTTGCCGCATCCTGAACAGGATTTACAGCAACCATGTCTGTGCTGGCTATGTCGACAATATTCATGTAGTCGCCGATAAACGTTGATGAGATGACAAAACTTGCCGCGATAAACGGCACGGCATCGGGAATCTCATCCCGATAGTCGGACATAAATTTTGACGTTCCATCAATAAAGTTGTTCCATAAATCTTTGGCGTGACCGATCTTCTCGTCCACACCGCCGATCTCAACATCTCTTGCCGCTGGCGGAAGTGTGCTGAGCCACTCCTGATAACCTGTTGCATTGCGCGCCTGGCTTTGAGTGTCAATAGGCGTGTTCCGTTCGACATATGCCTGATAAGCGGGCGATTGCTGTTCGATTTTCGCGCGATACTGCGGTGAGTCAAGATATTCCGCAATCCGCTCCTTCTGCTCTTCCAAATGTTCAGAGTAAGCATCCCAAATATCGCTTCCGATCTTCGCGAAACCTGACGCCATGGCCGACTGTACATTGCTGACAGACCAGGAATATTCCCCGTCCTCGCTCATTGCAGGCCTTTCCAAAAATGGGATTCCGATGGCGTAATACAACATCACCGCTTCTTTCAAGCTCTGCGAAATCGTTGAATCGTTCATCAAATCGATGAGGTCTTTTTCCTCCGTCAATTCAAGATGTTCGATCAGGTGATGAAATTCAGTGTGCGAAACTCCCGGTTGGTTAATATTCATATCGCCTGTCATTTTCTACCTCTTTTTTTAATTAAAATCATAAAAAACAGTCCTTTAAGTCGATATATTGTATTTTATGATGATTCCTCCTGGAGAACTAAAAATTAATTTCTCTCAATCATTTTGAGAAAATGGCAACCACGTGTCGGTGATTGCGCTAAAGTTGTGGGAAGGGTAGTATTGATAAGAAATGATACGAAGTCACCCTGTCCCTTAATTATATTATAGCAGATTTTTTAATAAAAAAAAACTGTTATCGCCTATATTAAAGGCCTCAAACGGGAGAATTTTGATGGAAGACACCAAACCGACACATTTTGAAGGGAAAGAGGCGATCGGACATGTCGCCGAAGCGCAGGCAAAAGGGCTGATTTCCTCAACAGAAATCCATGGGGCGGAAATTCCCGGCCATATTTCCGCAGGGGCTGATTCCGCTCGGGAAACCGCGATCGCCTTGCTCGTCATTTGGCTGATCCTTTCCCAGACTCAAACCTCATTTTTCGCCTCACTTGAAATCCTGGTGATTTTCTCCTTTGGCTGGGCAGTCTGGAAAGCAGGAAGAAGCGCATGGCTCGCGTGGTCCCGACTGGAACGGATGCACAGGGTCGTTGAACAGGAGCGATGGGAAATCCAACATCATCGAAAACAAGAAAGGGAAGAGCTGACGGAGCTCTACCGCGCAAAGGGATTTGAAGGCAAATTGCTGGAAGACGCAATCGAAGTGTTGATGGCAGATGATGAGCGGCTGTTGAAAGTGATGGTGGAAGAAGAACTCTGCCTGAATTTAGGCACATACGAACACCCCCTCAAACAGGCATTGGGAGCCTTTATAGGAGTTCTGGGAGCCTCATGTGCATCCCTTTTATGTTATTGGGCCTACCCGGCACAAGGGATTTGGATCGGCTCGGTAGCATCATTAGTGTTTGCTTCTGCGCTCTCCGCTTATTACGAAGGCAACCGCATCATCCCTGCAATCTGCTGGAATTTGGGGCTCGGAGCAATGACAAGCGGTACAGCTTATTTTCTTTTTGATTACGTGACCGATTAATTTGGAATGCATATGAACACTGCTACAGAACCGTCGAAAGAATTGCAGAGCCAACCACTGATCTTCGAGCAGTTTTTCGAACTGGGACAAGAAGAGACGCTAAGCCCCTTTATTACTCCTGATTCGAGAAATTTAAGCGCTCACTTAACGTTGAAAAGCGCGTTTATTGCCGCTTTTCTTCTTCTATTCGCATTTATCCTCTCTTTTTTCCCCTCTCTTACCCCGTTTTCCCATTTAACCTTGATCGGCGTCTATTTTTTAGCCGGCATTCCTGCGTTGATCGAGTCGCTGGAGGACCTGGTTAACTTTGAAGTGAACATCGATGTCCTCATGACATTGGCCGCTTTTTCTTCAGTCTTTATCGGCAGCGGGATGGAAGGGGGATTGCTGCTGGTCCTGTTTGCTTTATCGGGGGCGATGGAAGACGCTGTCCGTTCCAAGGCGACCAGCGCAATTAACAGCCTGCACCAACTTTCTCCGACAACAGCATTTGTCCTGCGAGAAGACGGGACGACTGTGGAGCAGTCGATCAAAGAGATCCCTGTCGGCTGCATGATCCGTGTGAAAGCTGGCCAGATTGTTCCCCTCGACGGCACGGTCAAAAACGGAAGCACTTCGGTCAATCTCGTCCACCTCACAGGCGAAAGCGTTCCCGTTTCCAAGACGGTCGGTGATGAGGTGCCTGCCGGCGCTCAAAATATCGATGGCGCCATTTCAATGGAGGTCACGCGGACCAGCAACGACTCCACGCTTGCGCGTATCATTGAGCTTGTCACTCAAGCGCAAGACGCAAAACCTCGCCTGCAGCGATGGTTCGACTCCCAAAGCCGCCGCTATGCGGTCACAATCATTTTATTGGCATTTGCGTTTGCCGTATCTTTCCCCTTTCTTTTGCAGATCCCGTTCTTTGGAACAGACGGCTCCCTCTATCGCGCGCTGGCGTTTTTGATCGCCGCTTCCCCATGCGCCCTGATCATCGCCCTGCCTATCGCGTACTTGAGCGCGATCAGCATCTGCGCAAAAAACGGGATCCTCATGAAAGGGGGCATCACCCTTGACGCCCTCGCCTCATGCAAGGCGATGGCATTTGATAAAACGGGAACCCTGACGACCGGGGAATTGACCTGTGAAACGATTGAAAGCCTCGGTCCCACCAGTCCGGAAAAACGAAAAAGAGCGCTTGAAGTTGCCTATGCATTAGAACAAAACGCGATCCATCCCATTGCCCGGTCGATTGTCATCTATGCGGAAGAGCAACAAGTCAAGCCATCTCCCCTCGATGATTTTCAATCGATCCCGGGATTCGGGCTCACAGGACGTGTGGTCGAGGGAGAAGTTTACCTGGGACGCCCTGAATATCTGCTGGACAAATTGCCGACCGAGCAAAGCCGCCGCCTGAAAAAACGAATGGAAGAAGTTCATGCAGATGGAGAGATGCTTGCGGTCTTGAACTTCCAGGGCGAGCTCTATCTTTTCCGCTTCCACGACACAGTCCGTCCGGGAATGAAAACGACTCTGCAAACCCTTAAAAGCCAATGGAACCTGTTAGTCGTCATGTTGACAGGCGACCATAAGAACAGCGCGAAACGCGTAGCCAACGAGTTAGGGATCGATGAATGGAAGGCAAACTTAAAGCCCGAGGACAAGCTCCAGGCTGTCTCGGAAATTTCCCAAACGAAGGGACTGGCCATGGTGGGCGACGGCATCAACGATGCGCCAGCGCTCGCAAGGGCGACTGTCGGCATTTGCATGGGACAGGTAGGCACGACAACCGCCATGGACGCTTCTGACATCGTTTTACTTCACGACAATATCGAGTTACTTAGCTGGCTCTATGGCAAAGCGAAAAAAACTCAGGTGATCGTCAAGCAGAATTTCCTGATGGCAACAGGGGCGATCATTTTCGCAAGTGTACCGGCGCTGCTCGGCATCGTCCCCTTGTGGCTTGCCGTCATCTTGCATGAAGGAGGAACCATCCTTGTCGGACTGAACGCCCTTCGTCTATTAAGGAAGTGATGTTTAAAGGAGCTGAAAGGTAAGAAGTGATGGAGTGGACTATTGAAGACCTGCTAGAACGCTTGCAGACACGCGGCGAATGTCAGCGGATAGAAGCTAAAGAAGCAAAGAGAACGCTGGGGAAAAGCGCTAGGGAATCGATCTCCGCTTTTTCTAACGAACCCGGACTTGGTGGAGGCTATCTCGTACTCGGGCTTAAGCGTAATGAGGAAGACTCTAACACTCGGTATACAGTTGTCGGAGTGGACAATCCAGACAACATTCAATGTGAATTGGCAGGAGCCAGCCGGGATGAATTTAATGTTTCGATCAACCCTGAGATCCGCCTTGACGTGATAGAAGGAAAGAGTCTCGTAGTCGCCTTTATCCCCGAAATGAAGGCAAGAGAAAAACCGATTTATCTCAAGAAACTAGGAATCGAGAAAGGGACTTTCCGCCGTGTTGGCTCATCGGACAGACTATGCACCGAACGCGATCGGGACCTCTTGTACCAGCTGCGAAGCGAGGTACCGTTCGAAGCAGAAGTCCTGCCGGACACATCGTGGGAGGATATCGATCCCGAGGCAGTGGCGGCCTACCGCCGTCAACGAGCTAAAATCGACCCCAATGCCACTGAGCTCGAGCTGAATGATGAAGACCTTTTGCGGGCGCTGAACTGTCTGGTGTACAGGAATGGCGTAAGACAACCCAATGTAGCTGGACTCCTTCTTTTTGGCACAAAAACCGCGCTTCGTCGAACATTGCCAATTGATGCTAGAGTGGACTATGTGATCACGGAAGGTCCAGAGTGGATCAACGACCCTTCCTCCCGTCATTTTTCCATTGATTATCGCGAAGCGCTGATCACTCTCATGCCACGGCTCCATTCTGAGATCATGAGCGATTTGCCTAAGTTGTTCGGATTGGAACCAGGGAATCTTCAGCGAACGGACACTCCCATCATTCCTAGGGATGTGGTTAGAGAAGCCTTGGCCAATGCGTTGATGCACCGCGACTACAGAGGAGGACAACCTACGCTAGTGATCCGCTACTCAAACCGTCTGGAGTTCAAGAATGCCGGGTATTCCCTAAAACCATTTGAAGAGCTTGGACAGCCCGGTTCAAAACAGAGGAATCTTATCATAGCAAGTGTATTCCATGAGCTCAATTTTGCAGAGACGAAGGGCACTGGCATCGCTTCAATGAGGGAGTGGATGAAAAAGGCAGGACTAGATACACCTCCTATCTTCGAGACCGACAGAGATAAGAACGAATTTGATCTTGTGTTTCTACCACATCATCTGCTGGATAAGCAGGATCTGGAGTGGTTATCCCAATTCAGGGAGCTCAAGCTGACTGATGCCGACTTGCGTGCCCTGGTAGTTGCTCGCGAGATGCGAGCCATCACGAACCAGGACTACCGACAAGTTAACCGTACCGATACGTTGACTGCCAGCAGAGCGCTGACCCATCTTCGCGATTTAGGGCTATTATCGATGAAGGGATCGGGAAACGGAACTTACTATGTTCTTTCTGATCAGTTCTTTGCATTTCCTGAAATTCCTGATAAGGATGGAGACCTCCATACTGATGACTTACCAGAAAAGCTAGCCCCTCATACTAAAGGCTTATCTGAGGGGTTAACCCCTCAGACAAGCGCCTTAAATGACGGGTTAACCCCTCATATTAACCCGTTGCATAAGGGATTAGATGCCTTGCCTGAGGGGTTCCCACCTTTACCAGACACGCTAAAACAACAGTTAAGTTCTTTGGGAGAACGTTCTAAAAGGACTGATATAAAAGAACTTATTAAAAAACTATGTAGCTTAGGACCTCTACAATTGACTCAGCTAGGCAAGATAATGGGCCGAGATCCTCGATATCTGAGAAATGATTACTTATCTGGGATGATTAGAAGTGGGGAGTTGGTTTATCTTTACCCAGATCAACCTGCCCACCCTCAGCAGGCCTATAAAACTTCACCAGAGGAGACCGAATGATGGCGATTTTTCTAGTCCGTGTCTTTGGAGGAGATGAACAATAGTCTCTAATTACTAACTTATTGATCAATCATCGAAGTGTTGAATGCGATGAGTAGACGTTTTTCCAAAGCTTTTTCACCTCCCCTTCAGATAAAGGCCCCTTTTCTACCAGCCCCAGCTCCTCAAGAAGAGGACCAACATCGGGATAGCGGTTTTTATCAGTCACCACCCGCTGTCTATTGAAACCCTCTAAAAAACCTCTGTAAGAAACCTGATAGTCAGGATTATCAGGGACCCTCTCGACAAGCCCTGTAAACTTCTCTAAAAATCCCTGGCGTGAAACCTCGTCCATTCGGACACAGCGGTTAATATTCTTGACGTAAAGGTGAGCGTAGTACTGTTCAAAGTCATGGCTCCCGACAGAACGGTCCCGCATTTTGATATCAGTGACAAATGCATGCTGCTGAAACAGTTCAAAATACCCGCGGTCCGGACGGTCATGGTCAGGATCAAACGTCAATTCCTGATAAAACGCGTGTAATTCGGGAACATAGCGCATCGGATACAATTGGCAGCCCCTCAGCACTTTCCCGGAAACCAGGTCCCAGACAGGAAAATTAATCAGGGCAAGAGAAGGATCGTTTGAATAAGCCTCTTCCGCAATCCTCAGCATTCGCTCCACCTCGCCGTCGTACAAGATGATATCTGCATCGAGGGCCAGCAGCCACTCGGCATCGGACTCCAAGGCAAGCGCAAACCTTTTTTGTATCCCTGACAATGAAGGCGATTCGCTGACGCAGGCGATACTGTCCATTTGGTTTTCTAAGGAACAAAGGCAGAGTGGTAAACTGCGTTCGTTGATGTGGCGGACAACCGCAAAAAGAGACATGTCCATACTATATACCAATCATGTTTCAAAATAAAGCTTCATACGTCGTCGACTTGCCTCTGAATTTCTATCCGCCTGCATCGTCCAACTCATTCGAGTTGAACTGCTTCGGAGCCAACCATGTCTGATAGAAATTTCGGGCGCCTCCTTGTCTGAAGACCTAATTTTGAAACATGATTAGTCTATTTCAACAGTTGAAAACAAGTCAATTTTGTGTTTTAAATAGTAATAGAAATAGAAAGGAAACCCATGGTGCATCCACAAAAGCAAGCGACAGTCAACGATCAGCTGGCGCTGGCCATACAAAATGAAACAGAGAAATTCAGGGAATACTATCTCTGGTTGGAAAAGGCCATGCCGCGGGCATTTTTTGAGGATGTCAGCCATGAGAATATCATTCTTATCGTCCATAACCTGATCGGCTTTAACCTTCAGGACTATTTCACCACAATTCATCTCAGAGGGGCGTCCATCGTGATGTGCCTCGACAGCGCAGACGCGGACCTCAGGATCCTGAAAAACTACACGATGCACGGCGTCAAGAACTACCAGGCCTATGTTTCGACATCGCCTCCCCCTTTCCCTGGAGTCAAAGCGAATTTACGGATCTCTCAGACCTTTTTTACACAGGCAATCGAATGTGTGGAAGAATCTTACCCGACAAAGTCAAAAGAGGAGCTGCGCGCCCTGGTCAAGCAGCGCAACCCCAATGTGACAGACTCAGAATTTGAGAAAATCATCAACGCGATCAACATCCGGTTCCTTCGTTCGCTCCCTATCGATCGATTGATCCTGGCGCTCGACATGTTTTTCAGGGCAAAGACCCGGGACAACTGCCAATATGAAGTCAGGTACAATGAAGACTGGGAAGAGAAAGGGATCGCTTCGATGCAGATTGTGCTGGCCTGGCGCAATACCCCGAAACATAACTTCCTGTATCGCATGGCGCGGATCATCCACCGCTATAACCTGGTTATGAAAAAAGTAAACGCTGCCTATATCGATCCCTACAGTAAACGGAGCATCCTCGTCATGGCGCTAGGGTTGCATGGCAGCAATGGGGAGGCCGTATGGGACGTTGCCGACATCCCTGATTTTCTGCGGGAACTTGCCACGGTCAAATACTTCGCAAGCTTTGATGCCATCGATTCCCATCTGATCAAGACAAATCTGATTCCAGGCAAGCTGGGCCATTTTCTCCGGTCTGCCGTCAACTTCGCCCATCAGGCGCTCGTCCATATTGATCCGAACCTTTATACCCTTGAGCATATCGAGCTCGATTTATGCCGCCACCCTGAACTGACCTCAAAGATCTGTCAGGCATTTGAACTGAAGTTCGATCCGGACTACCACGACTTTAACAAATACCTTGAAGTCAGAAAACAGTGCCTCGATGACATTGAGAACCTCGATACTGGCCACCCCGAAAATGATAATCGAAGGAAGAATGTCTTAAAACAGGCTTTGAACCTCATCCACTACTCGCTTAAAACCAACTATTACCGCCTGAACTATACCGCAATCGCATTCCGGCTCGACCCGAAATACCTGGACGACATTCCCTTCGACAGGAAAAAGAAATTCCCCGAACTCCCATACGGGATCTTCTTCATGAAAGGGATGCACTTTTTTGGGTTCCACATTCGATTTAAAGATCTGTCCCGCGGCGGAGTGCGCACCGTCTATACAAAAGTGCCCGAACATGTCTTTTCCGAGCGCAACAATGTCTTTTCCGAGTGCTACCACCTTGCTTATACGCAGCAAAAAAAGAACAAAGACATTCCTGAAGGGGGCTCCAAAGCAATCATCTTCTTAAAACCTTTCGAACGGATGGAATCTGAATCTGCGATTCTGGAAAATGAACTGGAAGAGTCGCACATCGACTCGGCGGAAATCGAACATAAAATTCAAAATTTCCGCAAAGAGCAAACGACAGAGTTTCTCTATCAGGCGCAGCGCGCATTCATCGAAAGCCTGATCACCATCGTCAATTGCGACCCTGATGGCAATATCCGGGCCAAAAATATCGTCGATTACTGGAAAAGACCTGAATATATCTACCTCGGGCCCGATGAAAATATGCACGATCCGATGATCCACTGGATCTCTGCTTTCAGTAAAAAATATGACTACAAGCCAGGCAGCGCCTTCATATCCGGAAAACCTCAAATCGGGATCAACCATAAAGAGTATGGCGTCACCTCGCTAGGGGTGAACGTTTATATGCAGAAGCTCCTGATGCATCTCGGAATCGATCCGGAAAAAGACCCGTTTACCGTAAAAATATCAGGGGGTCCGGATGGAGACGTCGCAGGGAACCAGATCAGGAACCTTCACAAATATTATCCCAACACAGCGAAACTCGTCGCTATCACAGACGTGTCGGGAACCATCTTCGATCCGGAAGGACTCGACCTTGAGGTATTGGTCGAGCTGTTCCACCAGTGCAGGGCGATCAAATACTATCCCCCGGAGAAACTGCATAACGGAGGGTTTTTAGTCGATAAAGACGTGAAAAAGAAACAGAATGTGTTTGTCCAGCAAACGCTTTGCTGGAGAATGAAAGACGGCGAGTTGATGGAAGACTGGCTCTCCGGCAGCGAGATGAACCACCTGTTCAGGAACAACGTCCACCAAACAAAAAGCGACATCTTCATCCCTGCCGGCGGCAGGCCGCGCACCTTGAACATCCACAACGTCGGGGACTTCCTGGACGATCATGGAAAACCGACGTCCCGAGGAATCATTGAAGGGGCCAACCTCTATCTGACCTTTGAAGCCAGACGCTTCCTTGAGAACAAGGGCGTTCTGATCATTAAAGACAGCTCTGCCAATAAGACCGGTGTGATTTGCTCCTCTTTTGAAGTTCTGTGCGGGCTTGTTCTTGAAGACGACGTTTTCCTCAAATGGAAGAGCACCCTTGTGGAAGAAATTTTAGACCGTCTGAAGAGATGCGCCTCCAATGAGGCAGACCTCCTGCTCAATACCCTTAAGACGAGAGGCGGCTATTTAACGGATATTTCCGATGAAATCTCTGCCCGCATCAATCAATATACCTATGAACTGCTTGATTATTTGGAAGATGTCCCTTTGAGCAATGACCCCTCCGATCCAATGATTAAATATTTTCTCAATTACGCCCTTCCCAGCCTTGTCGGAGAATTTCAGAAGGAATTGCTTGAAGAGGTGCCCGATCATCACAAAAAAGCGATCATTTCCTGCCATATCGCCGCTCAGCTCGTCTATAAAAAAGGGCTCGACTGGCGGCCCTCTATTACCGATATTTTGCCCGTCATCCTCGAAAAAACGATTTAGCACTCGATATATCCGTTTGCTAATTTCTTCTTGACCTCTTATCCTTCCCCTGTTATAATAGGAGTAGAAAAAGGAGAGGAAGCCTTGAAGGCGTCAAATAACAAAAAAAGCAACAAAGAAGAAAGAGAAAAACGGGTACTCATCGGTTTGGTCAATCATTTCATCCAAACTGGAACCCCTGTAGGATCAAATACGCTCAAAGATGCTGGATTCAGCGACCTTAGCTCTGCAACAATCCGCAACTATTTCTCTCATCTTGAAAAAGAGGGGTATTTAAAGCAGCTCCATTCTTCAGGGGGAAGGATTCCGACCGCCGCCGCCTACCGTCTCTACTCCAGCGAATTTTACGACTCAACAGTTGTGAGCAAGGAGAACGAGGAGATACTTCATACATTGAGCCAAAGCGAGTCGAAAGAGATCGCCCTGTATTTGCAGCAAGCCTCGGAAAGCCTGAGCCAATTGACCAATTTGGCGGTCTTTCTGTCCGCTCCCCGATTCGACCACGATTTTATCGTGAATTTTAAATTGGTCCCTATCGACTATCATCGCTTCCTCTGCGTTCTGATCAGCGATTTCGGGGTCATCCAAACCGAGCTGATGCATACGGAACAAAAATTGAGCACCTTTTCAATTAAAAGGATCGAACGCTACTTTCATTGGCGGTTGACCGGGCACGACAAACCGGAGGAGATCGAACCGGAAGAAGAGGAGATCGCTAAAAAATTCTACAATGAACTTCTGGTACGCTACATCGTCGGCTACTCGAACTTTATCGATGAAGAGGTCTACCGCACCGGGTTTTCCAAATTGTTGAACTATTCCGATTTTCACGATACCGCAACCCTTGCCAACAGCCTGGCGCTTTTCGAGAACGCTCACAGCATGCGGCTGCTATTGCGCGAGTGCATTGCGAAAGAGCATCTGACATACTGGATAGGAGAAGACTTAAAACCCTTTGCCACAGCGAAAACCAACTGCAGCGTCCTGGCCGTTCCCTACAGGATCAACCAAAAAACAGTCGGGGCCGTCGGGGTTTTGGGACCTCTCAGAATGCCTTACAAAGAATTATTCGGGCTGCTTCGCACATTTTCCGATAACATTAGCGAAGCGCTCACAAGAAACATTTACAAATTTAAAATACAATTCCGGCAGCCGGAACCCGAGGCTTCCTATTTACAGAAAGAGGAACACAGCCTGCTGGGGCAATCCCGCTTAATGCTATTAGAAAATAAGAGGCCAAATGAATAAGGACGAAATAACAACACCAGAAGAGGAAACAGAGAAACTGGAAGACCACGTGGAAATCACTGTTGAAGAAGCGGAAAAACCCGTTGGCGAACAAGATGAGGACTATAAACGGAAATACCTTCACCTGCTCGCTGATTCGGAAAACGCGCGCAAGCGTCTTCAAAAAGACAGAGATGAGATCGTACAATTTTCACTCAGGAGCCTGCTTCAGGATTTTCTCGGCCCGATCGATCACATGGAAAATGCTTTAAATTATACAGAGCAGGCATCCGAAGAGGTGCAGAATTGGGCAAAGGGATTTCAAATGATCCTGATGCAGTTCAAAGACGTCCTTGCAAACAACAACGTGAAGTCCTTCGAGTCTGTGGGAAGGCCGTTCGACCCCCACATTCACGATGCGATTGAAATGAAAGAATCAACGGAACACCCCCCGGGAACTGTCCTGGAAGAGACAATGAAGGGGTATTTAATCGGCGATAAGACCTTGAGGCCCGCACGCGTCGTTGTATCGAAAGAACCGGAAGCAGAAAAGGGCGAGGCAGCCGAACAGGATTTAGAAAATAAAGAAGAAAAAAATTAAAAGAGGTGAAATTATGACAGAAAAGAAGAAAAGCCGAAAAATCATTGGCATCGACTTGGGAACCACCAACTCTTGCGTTGCAGTGATGGAAGGTGGATCTCCTAAAGTAATCGCTTCTGCTGAAGGTTCCCGCACGACACCTTCGGTCGTCGCGTTCAAAGGAGATGAGCGCTTAGTCGGTATTCCTGCCAAGCGCCAGGCGGTTACCAACCCGCAAAACACAATCTCATCAGCAAAACGGTTCATCGGCCGTAAATATGATGAGGTGTCATCCGAGATTGAAACCGTACCATACAAAGTGACCAGCAACGACAATGGCGATGCAGTCTTTGAAGCAAACGGTAAGGTATTGACTCCCGAAGAGATCTCTGCGCAGATTTTGGGAAAAATGAAAGAAACCGCTGAAGCCTATCTGGGCGAAGAGATAACAGAAGCGGTCATTACCGTTCCTGCTTATTTCAACGATTCGCAAAGGCAGTCGACAAAAGATGCCGGCCGGATCGCCGGACTGGACGTCAAGAGGATTATTCCTGAGCCGACAGCCGCCGCCCTCGCCTACGGGCTGGACAAAGAACATACCGACAAAAAAATCGCCGTGTTCGACCTTGGCGGAGGAACCTTTGATATCTCTATCCTGGAGATCGGAGACGGAGTCTTTGAAGTGTTGGCCACAAATGGAGACATGCATTTGGGTGGAGACGATTTTGATATCGCGATCCTCAACTGGATGCTCGAAGAGTTCAAGAAAGAAAACAGCATCGACCTTTCCACTGACAAGATGGCGCTGCAACGTCTGAGGGACGCAGCGGAAAAAGCGAAGATCGAGCTTTCCGGAACGCAAACGACAGAGATCAACCAACCGTTCATTACAATGGACGCCTCCGGACCAAAACACCTGGCGTTGACCCTTACCCGTTCTAAACTCGAATCCCTAGTTGAAAGTCTGATCCAGCGAACAAAAGGGCCTTGCCTAAAAGCCCTTGAAGATGCCGGCGTCAACAAAGACGAGATCGGCGAAGTGATCCTAGTTGGAGGGATGAGCCGCATGCCTGCCGTTCAAAAAATGGTCGAATCCATTTTCGGGAAGGAAGGGCACAAAGGGGTCAATCCGGACGAAGTTGTCGCCGTTGGCGCAGCCATTCAAGGCGGGGTCCTCACAGGAGTTGTCAAAGACGTACTCCTTCTTGATGTCATCCCCTTGACACTTGGTATCGAAACGCTCGGAGGAGTGATGACTCCCCTTGTTGAAAGAAATACCACAATTCCAACCCAGAAGAAGCAGGTCTTCTCGACTGCGGCAGACAATCAGCCTGCAGTTACGATCCGCGTCCTTCAAGGGGAAAGGAAGATGGCAAACGACAACAAGGAGATCGGACGCTTCGACCTCACCGAGATCCCGCCTGCTCCGCGCGGAACGCCTCAAATCGAAGTCTCTTTCGATATTGACGCCGACGGTATCTTGCACGTATCTGCAAAAGACATGGCATCGGGAAAAGAGCAGAAAATCCGCATCGAAGCCTCTTCCGGCCTTAAGGAAGACGACATCGAGCGAATGGTCAAAGATGCCGAGCTGCATAAAGAAGAAGACGCCAAACGGCGTGAACAGGTAGAAATCCGCAACGATGCGGACTCTCTTGCTTTCCGCGCTCAAAAAGCTCTGGACGAATACAAAGAACAGCTTCCCGCTGACGTCAAAAACGACGTGCAAAGCCACATCGACGCCTTGAAGAAAGCGTTGGAAGGTGAAGATCTTGCGCAGATTAAAACAGCCAAAGAGGCGTTGGAATCCCATATGCAAAAAATCGGCGAAGCGATGGCGCAAGCACAGCAGGCAGCTGGTGCTGCAGGTGCCGCAGGCGCTGGACCGCATGGAGCTTCCGAAGGACCGAACGGCCAGGAAAATCCTCAAGCCGGCTCAACTTCCGATGAAAACATCGAAGAAGCGGAAGTCGAAATTATCGACGACGAAAACAAATAAGCGTCGCATCCGTCAAAAATGGGGGCCAAAATGCCCCCATTTTCATTTTAATTCACTCATTTACATCTACTTAAGAAACTTGTTTCAAATATTCAATACGCATACTATGATGCGAAATCATTGATTCATTATTGAAGGAAGTTTCTATGGCTGTCAAGGCGCCTGACCAACAGAAAACGAAGACAATCGGCCAATATTTATTGGACCGCCTCTCCTCCTGTGGGGTGGAGCATATCTTCGGCGTTCCAGGTGATTATATTCTCCAATTCGATAAGCTGATCGAAAACCACGAAATCGATTTTATCAATGCGACCAGGGAAAATACTGCCGGGTACATGGCAGATGCGTATGCAAGGCTGCGCGGCATCGGGGTCGCCTGTACGACGCACGGAGTGGGGATCAATATCACCAACGCAGTCTCCCAGGCATTTGTGGAAAACTCTCCAATGGTGATCATCTCCGGAACAGCCGGGACGGAAGAGTTTGCCTCCTGCCATTATCTGCATCACATGTTTCAATGCCGCACAGACCAGCTGCGCGATACGACCCAAATGGAAATTTTCCGCAAAATCACAGTCGCCCAGGCACTTCTCGACAACCCTTACACTGCACAGGAACAGATCGACCATACGATTGAACAGTGCTTAAAGCACAAAAAACCCGTCTACATCGAAATTCCCCGGGACCAGGTCGAACAGTCCATCATGCTTAAGGACAGCTCTGTTTTCCCTCCTGAAAATGAAGACCGTGAAGCGCTTGCGGAAGTGCTTGAGGAAACAGCGCAATTTCTAAAGGCAAGCAACCGTCCGGTAATCTGGGTCGGTCATGAGATCCAGAGACACCAATTGAGCGAAGCGGTCCTGCAGTTTGCTGAAAAGTACAGGATTCCCATTGTTTCCTCTCTTTTAGGGAAAACTACAATCAGCGAATACCATCCTCTTTATATGGGGATCTATCAAGGGAAGATGAGCCTTACAGAGGTAACGGAGTATGTCGAAAACGCTGATACGGTCTTCGTATTGGGAGTCGTGCTCAATGAGATCGAAACGGGGATACAAACGTCGAACATCAAATCCAAGCAGAAGATCCTGGCCACTTCCGACGAGATCAAGGTAAACCATCACCATTATCCTAATGTCTCGATGGAGGCACTGGTCAACGGTCTTGCCTCTCTCGATCTAAATATCAGGTACCGGTCCGATTATCCTGCTAATATCGACCGTCGGCTTGCTCCTTTCAAACCTCAAACGGGTGCAAAAATCACTGTGAAACGGCTCTTTGAGTGTCTGCAAGGGTTTTTACATCCGGAGCACCTCGTTGTCAGTGATTTCGGCGACTCGTTGTTCGGCTGCTCCGATCTCATGATCGAGCAGGACAACTTCATTTCGAATCCCTATTTTGCCACTCTCGGTTTCGGGGTTCCGGCTGCGGTAGGCGCAGCGCTTGCCGTCCCTCATAAAAGAGCTGTCGGCGTTGTCGGGGACGGAGCGTTTCAAATGACCTGCACAGAGCTTTCGACAGCAGTACGTTATGGACTGGACCCTGTGATCATTTTGTTGAACAACCATGGATATGGAACTGAGCGCCCTCTTCTTGAGGGAGAGTACAATGATATTGTTGACTGGAACTATTCCAAAATGCCCCTTCTTCTGGGAGCTGGACATGGTGTGTGCGTCAGGACTGAGGAAGAACTGGAAAAGGCCTTTCAGCATGCATTCAAGGAAAAGGGAACTTTCCAGCTTATTGAAATTGTGCTGGACCAGGATGACCTGTCTCCTGCCCTTCATCGCTTTTCTCAAGCGCTCCTAGGCCGCACCTCGTAAAATTTATCACCGGTAGAGTAGGGAGGGGTAACGCTCTCCCTACCTTACTGCGCTTTGTGGTTGCCAAAATTTGAACGCAAAGATCACCAGGTCAATCAGATTAAATTGAAAAAAGCTGC
>CAZWOB010000020.1:28910-31046 GCA_964635295.1 uncultured bacterium | reverse complement strand
GATTATACGATGCTGACTGTTGCACGAGATCCCCAGAGCCTGCGCTATTATTTCCGTACGCATGAGGACCAAACGATTCGAATGGTAGACCTTAAAACATTCGACTTTAGTGGAAAACAGGTGAAAAAAATGGCAACGAAACACAGTCAGCCTGTCGTCGATGTGACAAGGCAATTGCAATGAACACCCCGGAAGTGATCGACCTCAGTCACGAAGTGCACCCGAACATTCCCACCTGGACGGGGCAGTGCGAGTTCCGCTCCCATGTTGAAATGGACTATGATGAAGAGGGATACCGGGTCCAGCACTATGATCATACCGCAGGCATCGGAACACACATGGACGCCCCTTCGCACTTTGATCCGGACGGGGAGCATATCGCCAACATCGACGTCGATACGCTTGTGGCCCCCCTCTGCGTCATTCGGGTGGATTCCGAGACATTTCCGGATATTCTGATCACTCCGCAAAACGTCAAAGACTACGAAAAGGCCCACGGCAAGATCCCTCCCCGAAGCTTAGTTGTCGCCGATACCGGCTGGGCGAAACATTGGAACAACCCCACCAAATATCGAAACAAAATGCACTTTCCAGGGTTCTCTCCTGATTCTATCGAACTGTTGTTGAAACGAAGAATTGTCGGGATCGGGATCGACACCCTTTCCCCGGATGGGCGGAATATGAAGTTTCCCGTTCATCACCTATTGCTAAAGAAAGGAAAGTACATCATCGAGAATGTCGCGAACCTTCAAAAAGTCCCGGACAGCGGGGCTTGGGCGGTAGCGCTCCCGACCAAGATCAGAAACGGGACCGAAGCTCCCTGCAGGCTTATTGCCTTGATTTATCAATAAGGAACTGCCACCTCTCATACAATTCTTCGAGATGCTTTTGGGCCTCTCCCATCGCTTGATAATGCTCAAGCGACTTGTCAGCGTCGAGTGCAAGGCTCGGATCATCGGCTTTCTTCTGGAGCTCTTCAAAATTTGATTCCGCCTGAAGGATTGTCTCCTCCATCACCTCCAGCTCTTTTTTTTCCTTATAGGACATCTTGGCCGCTTGACGTACAGGCCGCTCTTTTTTTTCCTCGCGCAGCTCCCTCTTTTGTGGAGCGCACGCTTTTTCCCATTGCTCGTAATCGGCAAAAAGCTGCTGCTCATTGTTCTCTCCCAACCCGATCACCTCGGTGCACACGCGGTCCATCAAACACCTGTCGTGCGTGATCAGAACGACAGCTCCGTTAAATTCGATCAGACTCTCTTCGATCACTTCAAGAGTCGGGATATCCAGGTCGTTGGTCGGTTCATCGAGAAAAAGCACGTCGGCAGGCTGCAGCATCAATCTGGCAATGAGGATTCGCGCCCTCTCACCGCCGGACAAACGGGAGACCGGCAGTTCCATCCGGTCCGCATCAAACAGGAACTTCTGAGCCCAGCCATTGACATGGATCTGCTGCCCACGATAATTGACGTAATCTCCCGATGGTGAAAGAGCCTCCTTCAAAGAGATATCCATCGGGATCTTCTCCCGGTGCTGGTCGAAGTAGACGATTTTTAAGTCTTCGGCAGGTTTAATTGTCCCCATGTCCTGAGGGACCATTCCTGACAACACCTTCAGAAGCGTTGTCTTCCCCGTTCCGTTTTTGCCGACGATCCCCAATCTCGTTCCCGGTGACAACGTGATGTCCACCCCCTTGAAAAGCGTTTTCCCTCCAAGGGACTTACCAATATTGTTTACCGCCAACAATTTTCGTGTTGCCCGTTCCGATGCGGAAAAATCGATCCCCGCCGTCTCTCTCTTGTTCCGTTTTTTAATGGAAGACAGATCGTCCATCATTTGATAGGCCCGCTGGATCCGCGAGCGCGACTTCGTCGTTCGCGCTTTGGGAGACTGCCTCAGCCAGTCCACCTCTTCCCGTACAGTGGAAGCCAGCCCTCTTTCCCTTTTTTCCTGCGCTTCCAGGAATGCCTCCTTGTGCTCCATATAGGCGCTCATATTCCCTTCGCTCTCGAAAAGCCCCTGAGGAAAGCACCTGTTCAGCTCGATCATTTTGTTGGCAGTCGCTTCCAGAAAATAGCGGTCATGGCTGACGATGACGTAGGTCAGGTTTTCACGGGACAAAAAATTCTCCAGCCACAA
>CAZWOB010000020.1:24359-28810 GCA_964635295.1 uncultured bacterium | reverse complement strand
ATTTTCAACAACGTCGATTTGCCTGCGCCATTAGGGCCCAGAAGACCGATCCGTTCCCCTTTCGAAATCGTGAACGAGATATTTTCAAAAAGCTGACGAGAGCCGAACGCTTTTGTGAGTGAATGGATGCCAATAAGTGATGTCATTCTACTATTATCAATGTTTGGAGAGTAAATCGCAATTGAGTAGACTTTTTTTAAATAAAGCGCTAGATTTTTTCTTATGAAAATCGTCTACTTTTTTCTTGCACTCCTTTCAACTCTATGCGCCGAAGAGTTTCAAAAACCATTCTCCGGCTCCAACTGGCCGGCAGCGATCACTTTTATGGTCGCCGACTTCAAATATAACAGCGAACAAGGCGTCAAGATATGCGAAGTGCAGCATGGGTCGACCTCTGCCTTCACCCTTGGGCGTTATCCAAGAGACGGAGAATGCGTCACTTCGCAATTGTTTGCTGACACGTTCAGGCAATGGACGCCGCACTGCTGGATCAAAATCCGAGGTATCTCGGACAAAGTATTATATGCAACGCTTGAGATGGATGACCATTGGGACACGATTCCCAAATTCAAAAATTTAACGAGTCAAGACCTGTTTAAAAATGCGGCCGGTCGGCCTGTTTCTGATCCGGGAAAGATCAACGACTATCACGCGATCTGCTATGGACCACGCCATGCGACCATGGAATTGTCAGAATATCAAGATGAGTATCCCGGCATTCTTATCATCGACCAGCCGACTTACCCCTATTGGACGGACAAGTATCTCATGGGATCGTTGTTCAGAGGCGACCCCGTCCTTGAAAAAGCCAAGCCCGTTTGGAAACTGTATCAGAAAACATGCCCTGACCTGGTCTGTGAAAAGGTCAAGGAAGAGATCCCTGGAGATTTTGTGGTCATCAAACCCAGGAAAACGTTCCTCTCAAAGGGCGTATTGATCGTTCACAAGGAGGAGCTTCTTTATATCCTTAACCTCATTATCGATCAGCCTTCCCAGTTAAAAAAGCATCCTGACAAGAGCTTCCAGTATTGGGCTTCCGACCGCTCTCCTTCTTTTTTAGTCGAAGAGTTCATTGAGTCTGATCCCGTTCTTGCCGAAAATGGAAAATGTTACGACGCCACCTACCGTTCGACTTTCATCATTTCCTACGAACAGGAAGAAATCACCTTGCGCATCTTAGACACCTATCTGAAATATCCGAAAAAATCGCTGGATGAAACAGGGACCTATACCGAAAAGCACGCTTCCCATCCCGCAGTGATGCAGGTGGGCTTTATCCCCCCTGAAACAACAGCGGAAATCGAACAACAACTGTCCGCTCCGCTGATGATGATGTTTGAAAAAATGTTATCGGCTGAACGCTGATTTTCCCATAATGAATGTTTCTGAGATGTTTCGCTCGTCCCCTAAGATCATTAACAGGAATAATCTATCTAACAGCTCTTTGGAATGCCCCATCCGAAACGTCATTAATGGCGTTGCTTCAAGGTCCAGAACGACAAAATCAGCTTCTTTTCCCTCTTCGAAATTCCCGACATATGCATCCATATCCAGGGCTCTTGCTCCTCCTAAAGTCGCGAGGTAGAATGCCTCAAAAGGGTTCATCTTGTCATTCTGCAGCTGAGCAACCTTATATCCTTCCCCCATTGTTTTGAGAAGAGAAAAACTTGTTCCTGCGCCTACATCAGTTCCCAGTCCGATCAACAAGCCTTGTTCACGACAGGGCCGCCATTTAAACAGACCGCTCCCTAGGAATAGGTTGGAAGTGGGACAAAAACTGACAGCTGATCCAGACTCGGATAATCTTCGAATTTCCCGATCAGACAGGTGGATCGAGTGTGCGAAAAGGGAACGCGAACGCAAGAAGCCATAACGATCGTAAACATCAAGATAGTCTTCACTCCATGGGAACAACGCCTGCACCCAGGAAACTTCATTGGCATTTTCCGATAGATGGGTATGCAAATGGAGATCGGGATGCTCTTCCAATAAACGTTGGACCATTTCCAATTGTTGTTCTGTGGATGTAGGAGCAAAGCGAGGAGTGACAGCATACCGCAGCCGTCCTATTCCATGCCATTTGGCAATCAGTTCTTTCGCTTCTTCATAAGCCGGACCATTTTGCTTTAACAAATAGTCAGGTAAATTGCGATCGCCGAGCGATACCCCGGAAATCACACGCATTCCCCTTTCCTCCGCCGCTTCAAAAATGGCTTCGGCAGATGCGCGGGAAGACGAAGCAAAGATCAAGGCCGATGTTGTCCCATTGCGAAGCAGTTCTTCGAAAAATTTATTGGCAATCTTGTCAGCGTAGGCTTTGTCCCAGAAACGCTTTTCGTGGGGAAAGGTGTATTTGTCCAGCCATTCGAGCAACTGCTCACCATAAGAGGCGATCATATCCGTTTGAGGATAGTGAATATGGGTATCGATAAAGCCTGGAACGATCAAGGAATGGGGGTATTCATGGACCGTTACCCCCTCTTCCAATTCATCCAGAATGCTCATGGCAGGGCCAAGCTTGATCACTTTGCCGTCATCGACGAGCAATACTCCGTCCTCATAATATTCATAGGAACCGGTGCCCTTTGCAGGGTCATCCAGGAAATGCAGGATGGCAGCACGATATCCTTCGACCCCCTCAAGGTTTCCGATGCACCCGGCCAGTGAAAAAAGAAATAAAAAAAGTATTTTCATCAGTGTATTTCTCCAATTAACTAGGGAAGGAAAAATACTAGGGCGAGTCATCAATTAGATCAAGGATCCCATCATATCGAACGATCAATTGAAAATTTACCCTTTGAAATCAACAAAAGGGCGTGGATCGAAGAGCAGCTCAAATTCATGCATCAGTCCATCCTTAAACGACGCATAAGCAGCTCCAGAATGCCAAACATCGCTATCCTTCATCTTAAAATCCATTGCAAGCATCGCATGGGTGTCAGACCCCAATGATTGACGAATCTTCAGATCTTCAAGCATCATCGCAAACCCTCTGGCTGATTCGATCACATGATCCCTCCCCCTTCTTTGACCTAAGGGACTTTTCCAGTCAATATCTGGATGCAGGCACTGTGTCGCTTTATCTAAATCTTTCGCAAGCAGCGCATTGTAATAGGTTTCCATTGTCTTTGCGTTCATGTTCAACTCCTTTTTTGTTGTTGTTTGATATATTCAATATAGCACACTATATTCAATTAAGTCAATGCGCTTTTTTTTTCTTTAGAGTAAACTGTAGTGAATATGGACAAAGAGACTAAACGCACCTACCGTTCGGAAACCCGTGCATCTCAGGCAGCTCAAACGCGTAAGAGAATCTTAGAGGTTGCGCTCCTATTATTTGAAAAAGAGGGATTTGACAGAACCACGATCAATCAAATCGCCAAGGAAGCGTCTGTTTCCGCCCCGACCGTCTACTCCCTTTTCAAATCCAAGCGAGGAATCCTGCACTCCTTGATCGACGAAGCCCTACCTCCCCGCAAGTTCAATGAGCTTGTCGAAAAAGCGATGGGCGAAACGACTGGTGAGAACAGAATGCGGGCAACGGCAAAAATCGCCCGTCAAATCTATGATGCCGAGCGTTCATTATTGGATTTGATGAGGACCGCCTCCGTCGTTGCTCCTGAGTTAAAGCAACTGGACCAAGAGAGGGAAGACAGGCGCTACCATCGGCAAAAAGAGTTCATGGAAATAATGGCAGCGAATGGGCAGTTGGCAACAGGGCTGAGCATTGATGATGCGCGCGACATCCTATGGACTTATACCGGCCGGGACCTTTATCGATTGCTGGTCATTGAAAGAGGATGGCCATCAGATAAGTACGAACAGTGGTTGGCGGGGCAACTACAGCTTGCCCTGCTCGATCACCAGTGATGGTTTTTCTCATACCCCATTTCGATCAGTTCATCTCCAAACACAGTTTTGAAAAGACTTTTGTGATGCTCCTTGAACGTTGTCTTCCACTGGCCGATCTTTCCTTTACTAAATGTTTTCTCTCCCGGCTTACCGAAACTGTTATCGGCAACAAGGGACAGTTCATGATCTGTTTTTGGAAGCTTCAGGTGATCAACAATCGCTCTCAACGCATCCATTTGACTTTTTTTGGACCCTCCCCCTTTGGGACCGACCAAATCTTCAAACCTTACAGTCAACGCCCAATTCCAGGATGACCACCCTTTTCTCCTTGTAAAGACGGAGTGGGGAACGGAAAGCCCGTAACGGGACCCGGTGATCATCTCCTCTATCTGTTGGTCATAGGTGAGCTTTCCAAAGGGCATGTCCATACGCAGAGGCCCGTATGCCCACTTTTTGTCCCTGATGAAATTCAGCATCGAGATCAACTGATCCCTGGGGTCGCGGATGAGATAGATGACCCGGTGATTTCTGCTTTTTAGACACTGCATGATGTGAAAGTGGTCCAGGGCATGCATCTGAAAGTACTGATGGTTCTCTTC
>CAZWOB010000020.1:0-24259 GCA_964635295.1 uncultured bacterium | reverse complement strand
GATAGTGTTTGAAAAATACAATTGACATATGCGCTACCTAATATTTTTGATTCTCTCCTTATCCTCTTTATCTGTCGAAGTACAGAGTTTGACCTACGAATCCTTAACAAATGAGATGGACGAACAGGAGATCATCGAAACCGGTCTTTACAAGTTAAGCGAAGATGAACAAAAAAACCTTGATGCCTGGATCCGCTACCAATGCGGAAGTCACTTTCTGACGTTGCCAAAAGTTACCAACGGAACAGATCAGACCTCATACCTAACGACAACGAAGCAATTGCCAAACGGCCTTCCATCAAATGATAAGTGGACACTCGCTTTAGTCGCAGTTTTTCAAAATGAAGCCCCATATTTACGCGAATTCATCGAATTTCACAAGCGCGTTGGCGTCGAACATTTTTTTCTGTACGACAACTTGAGCACTGACAACTTCTATTCTGAAATCGAGGATTTTATTGATAACGGAGAAGTCGAGCTTATCGAGTGGCCGGTCATTAACTTTGTGAAAGGACAATGCAGCTGCTACACCGATGCGGTCTATCGCTGCAAAGGCAAAGCGGATTGGCTGATATTCGCTGACACAGACCTGTTTTTCTTTCCGGTCAACGAAGACCGTTTGCAAGACCTCCTTCAACAGTATAATCATCCGAAAATCGGCGGGGTGACAGTGAATTTGCTCTTTTTTGGAACTTCAGGAGTGGAAAAGCTGAATAAAGGAGAAAGGGTCACGCAGCTGCTCACAAAATGCTCTGGCACAATCGATAAACATGTCCGCTGCATTGTCCGGCCAGAAAGAGTGGAAACTGTAAACAATCCCCATTTTGTTAAGTACTATCCCCAATACTTTGCAGTCGATGAAAACCTTCAAAGAAATGAAGGGCCGTTTAACGAAAGAAGGCCCTGTAAAAAAATCCGTGCAAATCATTATGCATTGCGGACGCTTGATTTTTTAAAAAGGGAATATGGAGTCAGGCATGCCCGTTTCTGCGCTGAAAAAGCGGGAAAACCTCTACCGATTGAGACACCGCCGGAAATATGGGATAAACTGATGCAGTTGGATGCTTCATTAAGCACCTCAGAAGATTATTTGATCCAAAAATTCATTTTTTAACCTCGTATTTTCTACCCTAATAAAAAAATCAAAACTGGGTTATCATTTTAAAAATTAATCGTCAAAATAGGAAAAATTACCATGAGCGTGAGTCTTTCTGTCACTGGCAACAACAATCAAACGATAGAATTCCATTTTACTGACAACGAATTGGACCATGTTAAAGGGTTGATCAAAGGACGGAGTACTGTTCCGATCATCTTATCCTCCTTTCAAGTTGTCCGCACTCATAGCGCGAGCATGTTCGCTCAAGACCTGTTGTTGCCGACTGTCATCCAGCATGCCTGGAAAGTCAACAACATCGTCTTAAAAATTGTTGCCGTTGCCTTTGCATTCGCACTTGATCTTGCCACGCTCCCTATCCGTTTGCTGAGATGCATCCCCAGAGCCGTTGCCAATTCAAAGCAAGAAGAGCACCCGTTGTTAACTCTCATTAAAGACAAAGTTTCAGATAATAGCTTCTACGCAAGGAATCACGTCGTAGCAAAGATGACATGGAGAGAACAAGAAACCGATCCCTCAATCAATTTTTTGATGGGAGAAGTCACAACAGATCAAAAAGAGAAAACCGTCAACGTTAATTTTATCGAATTGCATCCGCACGAAGATTCAGGGATTTTTGAAACAAGAAGTAAGAAGGTTCAATGGGCGGATTAATCCAAGACTGCTTTAGCAATCTGGATATCCTGAACACCTACGCCGGTCAGATCGGCGATCGTAATCTCATGTTCCGATCCTCTTCCAAGTTGGGGATCTGCGATGATCTCTCCCAGTTCGACTATCCCCTTGACCCCTTCTGGGGCATTTGCCAGATCGCCATGGTCAATGCATTGGGATTTTGAATCAACAGCCACGCGGTCAGTCCTGAGAAAGATCTCAGGGTCTAATTCCTGTTTTCCGGGCGCATCCGCCCCAACCGCTGTGATGTGCGTCCCCGGCTGAATATCTTCTACTCTAATCAGAGGGCCTCTTGCCGCCGTGGTGGTCACAATGAGCTGACAATTGCGACAAAGTTCTGCCGTGGTTTGCGCAATGTGCACGTCAAACCCTTCTTTCTCCATGTCTGCCGCATAAGCTTCTGCTTTAGATTTGTCTCGCCCCCACACCTGGAGGTCGCGGCAGGACGTATGAGCTTTCAACAACTGCGCCTGCAACCTCGCCTGCATACCCGTCCCCACAATTCCGATTCCCCTGATGTTTTGAGGAGCCAGATATTTGGCAGCGATCAGACCTGCCATCGCCGTACGTATGTTTGTTAAGTACCCCTCATCCTTCAAAAAATACCGGGGACGCCCCGTTTTTGAATCAAGCGCCATCATCATTCCATGAACACCCTCAGAATAAGCACCTGCGATCTTGACCACAAACAAGGGGTCATCGGGAATCCATCCATATTTAATATGGACCTCGCCGTAGGATGTTCCCATATTGAGATACCCGACAGGAGGCACTCTCACCTTTCCGGCCGAATAAAGCCGAAATCCCTCTTCCTGCATTGCGACAGCTGTTGCAATATCCAGACGCTTTTTGATTTCATCCAACTCAATTACTTGCATAACCATTTCTCCAATCTTCTTAATGATTCTTGCATGGAACGCCTGCCGAAACTAATGCGGAAATGTTTGCTGGGATCATCGTAAACAGAGCTGGGAAGAACAAGTACACCCAACTCCTCCAGCAGGCGGTCCGCAAAACGTTCCACAGGCTCTTCCCCTTTATACAGAGGATACCCGATGCACCCCCCTTTCGGACGCACCCATTCGAACAAGTCCTGATGATCAGAAAAGAAGCGATCAAGAACTGCTAGATTTTCCTTCATCAGTTTCGCATTGCGGGACAAAATCGTTGTCGAAGCTCTCATGGCAATCAGTGCAAGAATTTCGGAAGGCGCGCTATTGCAGATCGACAAGTAGTGTTTCACTTCGTTCATCTCAGCCAGGAACTGCTTATCCTGACAGGCGATCCAACCAATCCGTAAACCCGCCAGCCCAAAAGATTTTGACATCACTCCAAGGCTCATCCCCTTTTCGTAGATCGAGGCAATCGGCGGCAAGCGGTCGTCAGGAGAAAGCTCCATCAACCGGTACACTTCGTCCGAAAAAATCCAGACGCCCCTCTCACGGGCAATTTCTACCAACTGCTGCTGCTTTTCACCGCTGAGCAAAGCACCTGTGGGATTATGTGGATAGTTAATAACGATCAAACGTGTGTTTGGCCGTACTGCTTCGACAAGGCGATCGAGGTCAAGTTCCCAATTTGAAGCATATTCCAATGCGATCGTAGTCACCGGACAGATCGACTCCGGAACAGACCGGAGGGATTGATAACAAGGGGTCACGACGATCGCATGGTCATCTGCATTCAGCAAGGCATGCGACATGCTGTAGATCCCCTCTTCCGCTCCAGCAAAACAGAGGACCTGATCTCCGGTCACATGCGTCCCATAGCCTTTTGCAATCTCTTCCCTTAAAAGGGGATGCCCTTGCGGTTCCGTATAATTCAGCGAGAGGTTGTCCCAAAGGGCCTTCCCTACTTCATCTGCAAGTGCAAGGATCTCATGCATGGGTGTGCTTTCCAGATCGGAAGCACACAAATTATAAGGGGCTGAAAACTCCCTCGCCGCCAAATAAGTTTCCAGTTTGAACTCAGGGTATTTCATGACTCGTTTTCCTTTAAATAATTATAGACAGTTGCCCGCGATATACCCAGAACCCTCCCGATATAATTCGCCGCATTTTTAGAATTAAAGGCTCCCTCCTGGGCCAAAGCGGCAACGATCGCTTTTTTATCTTCGCGGCTAAGAGCTTCCATAGCTACCTGATGATCGCGGCAGTAATCCTGTACAAAGACATTGAGCTTTTCATACATGTCATCTTTGAAAAGCTGCTCCGACTGCTCCGATAATGGTGGTTGATTTCCTAAAAAGAGATTGAGCATCTGATTGGCCTTATCAAAATTGGAAACGTCGACATTGACGCATAGGAATCCCTCCGGTTTTCCTGTCGCATCCTTTAATACAACGCTGATCGATTTCATGCGCCGCCCGTCCCAGTTCGTTTTTTCATAAGGCCCGATCAAAGTTTCCGTCGTTTCCAACTCCATTCTTTCCAGATAGGATGGATCTCCAACGACACGGCGCGAAAGCGGATTGAAAATTGCAGCGATCTGGTCGCTTTCCAAGTCGTGAACCACCACTTCGGCAAAGGGATGGAGCAATTTTTCAAACGCCTGAGCGAAAGGAAGAGCATGGATTAAGGAATTTTTCACAATTTTCTCCCTGTTTAAAAGACTAATTTATCTAACTTAGACTTTTTTGTCAATGTTTGATATTTTTTTTTATTCAAACAATTTGTCAAAAGTGAGATTGTGGAATTTAATCAAACAACCCACGGTTTTAAACCATGAAACGATCTACACTTTCCATCGGGTTCCTGACAATGATCATTGCTCTCGCATTTGCTGATCAAAGTTTTGCCCAGGCTTACCAAACAGTCGAAGATGCTGACATCCATGAAGGGTTCGTCACTCGGGTGACAGGGAACATCCTGATCGACGCCCATCCTCAACAACCTCCGGCACCTATCCGCGAGCGGATCCCTCGCCAAACGGATGAATCCGCCATCTGGTTAGGCGGTTACTGGGCGTGGTCTGACAGTAAACAGGATTACATTTGGACTTCGGGCGTATGGAGGCGCCCTCCTCCTGGACATCAGTGGATCGAGGGTTTCTGGAAAGAATATGATGACGGCTGGTCATGGATACCCGGGTTTTGGTCCGATAAGGATCAGGCCGACCTTTCCTACATCGACCTGGCTCCTCCGGAAGCGATCGATGAAAATGTCCCCTCTTCTCCGCAGGACGACTATTTCTGGAACTCCGGCTTCTGGTGGTACAATGCGAACAAAGATGAATACGAATGGGTCGACGGCCAATGGGAGCAGCTGGACCCCAACTGGGTGTTAATCCCCGCGCATTACACATGGAGGCCTGAAGGCTACGTTTTTATCGACGCTTATTGGGACTGGCCGCTTGATGCTCTAGGAGAGGCGTACGAGCCTGTTTACATCCCGCCAGCGCAACGGGAAACAATAATCTATGAGCCGGTAAGAGTGGTTGAGGCGACCTATATCATCGACCACTATTTTTACACCTACCCCGATTATACCTGCTTTTACTACCACCACTTCCACTACAATCCCTGGTACTGGGAAAATTACTGCTGCGCGCCGCAGTGGTGGCTGTGGGACAGCTGGTGGGGACTTTCCTGGAGCAACCAATGGGGACTTTGGTGGTGGTATTCCAACCCCGGATATCCCGCTCCATTTTGGATCACCAGCAATATCAGCGCGATCCTTCCCCCTCCCGGCCCTGCGCTTTTCAATCGCATGAAGCGTGTCCGCCCTCCGAAATTCATTACGCCAAACGGGATTGTCTCCCCTAACGCTATCCTGAGAGAAACAGAAAGGGTGAGTGGAGATAGAAGGCCGATCCTCCCTCCAGGCAGAAAGGACAGAGAAAAAATCTGGAAAGGCGTGAAGCCTAAAGGAACCAAGGACCTTCGGCCATCGGGAAGACCAAGACCGTTCGACCCGAACGTCAGACGCCCCGGCCCCCGCAAACCGAACATTGATCGCGAACCTGGAGCACGTGTGCCCAGAGTTCCTGAAGGACGCGGGCCCCGCATCCCCAAGAGACCGGACAGACCTGGAAGGCCGCGACCAGAATATCGACCTGATTATCGCGTCCCCGGCCCTGGGGCACAACAGCCTCCGTCTCGCCGCCCTGATTACGGCCGCCCCCCAAGACCGGGATACCGACCCGATCAAGGCATACCTCCGTCTGGAAGACCGCCAAGACCAGGATATCGGCCTGATGATGGCCGGCCGGATTTCGGCAGACCACCAGTCCAAAGACCCTCACGGCCGCGACCGGATCTTGATCGCCCGGGCTCCAGCAAGCCCGACTTTGATCGTCCTCCGGGGCGTCGTCCTTCAAAACCCCGCCCCGACCTTGGGCGTCCAGGGACCAGGAAGCCTGACACGAGAGTTCCAGAGACGAAAGTCCCTGACTATACTCCACCATCAGGCAGATGGCCTTCAAGGCCTGAAATCGATCAGGATGACATCCGAAAGCCGCAAGGGCGAAGACCTTCAAAGCCTCGTCCGGAGATTGACCGGGACGATTTCCGAAAGCCGCAAGGGCGAAGACCGTCTCAGCCAAGGCCTGAAATCGATCGGGATGATTTCCGAAAGCCTCAGACGATCCATCCCGATTATCAACCGGCTGACCGACAACCAAAGGTCTTTTATCCTCCTGGATTCAGGGATAGACCTAAAGAGGAGATCCAAAGGCAACCTCAGCAGTTTCAGCCAAGAGGGAACCAACCTTCGGAAACTCCGAGGTTCAACCAAAAGAAAAGAACTTTCAAACGCTATCAGCAACAAGAAATTCAATTTGATCGAAGAGGTCGTGGCAACGACGATGACGATTAATATTCTATAGAGTTGTTGGAATGGTCAAGGCTGTTCCAACAACTCTCCTTTTGATCAATCAAGAACCAGAGGTTTATTCTTCAACTGGCTGATTGTTTGATTGTATCCTAAATCAATGATTTCCTTATACTTCTGAAACTCAAGGATTCCGATTGTTTTTGTATCGAGTCCGATTGAGTAATCAGACTCCTGGAACATC
The DNA here is from genome assembly GCA_964635295.1 of uncultured bacterium. GTDB lineage: Bacteria > Chlamydiota > Chlamydiia > Chlamydiales > Waddliaceae > Waddlia. The sequence continues at coordinate 17,454 of CAZWOB010000020.1, read as the reverse complement.
TGATCTTCATGTTTTTCAGATGCAAGAGAAATTGTTGAATTAATGATGTTCAAAAGATTTTCATACTTTAAGTTTTTCCCAGAGAAAAAATTGTGAAAGAAGATTTTCCAACCGGAAATAAACGGCTCAGAGTAAGTTTTTGATTTTTCAACTTCTTTTTCGACATTGCAGTTTACTGCAATGATCTTTCCACCTCTCATTTTCTTTCTCATCACATCGACCGGTAGATTATTCAAAACCCCTCCATCGACAATGATATCATCGCCCAGGTAGATTGGCGGAAGGACAGACGGGATCGAAATGGAACTTCTCACCGATTCAAAAAGTGGACCGGAGTCATGAATTTCCAGTTTTCTTTTGGACAAATTACATGACACGCAAAAGAAAGGCGTCCATAAATCCTCTATCAATAAATCACCATAGGAGCCTTTGAGGGATTGGGATATCTTTTCTCCCTTGAAGAGAGAGAGATACGGGAGCGTATAATCGTTAAACTTGCTATTGGCAAATTCTTCGCACCATTCAAGGCCCTGTTCAATATCCATCAGCAGTACACCGGAACCAATGATCGCCCCCATGCTGGATCCCCCAATAAAGTCAATTGGCACATTGTTTTCCTGTAAGGCCATTAAAACCCCAATATGGGCAAACCCTTTAGCCCCTCCTCCATTCAAGACAATTCCAACAGAGGTCCCCGATATTATTCTGATCATCCTGTCCAAAGTCGTTTCATCGTTTTCTCTGATATGGAAAACCCTTTCAATCGGGCGCTTTTCCAACCATTTATCTGTGCCGGTTATCTGCTCAGTGTTCTCATCGTGCAGGAAAATGAGATCGGGAAATTTATTTTTATTCTTTGCATTACCAAAAAATTCGATCTCTATTGAGTTCAAAGCAGGATAAACCCCCTCTTCAGCGACAAACATCAGATAATCCGCACAGCGCAGGCATCTTTCACTCCAAGGGGTCATTTGCCGATCAGTCAAAAAGATCACATAACGATACTGATTTTCCAGGGACTGAATCCACCTGATCAAGTTCAGGTGTTTCTCCTGTTCCCCATAAGACTGCGCCATTTCCTGACCGACCGTACTTTCTATTTTATCCTGATCGATGAGTACTGTCTTGTGTTTCTGACTGAGCCTTTCATACAAATCTCTGGCGAATGCAGTGTGATCGGAGTCCCCAGCAGGAGCAATGGCAATGAGACGGATATCTTCCCCTGGTAATTTCTCTTTAACTGGACTGACCAGTCTTTCCAGGGACTTTTTTGATAAAGAGAGCGCTGATTCGCAATTTTTCTTTTCAAAGTTATCGTAGGAGATTTTGTCCAACTTGAGCAACAGGCAATCTCTGATCCCAAATACCAGGGCAGACCTTTTTTTCCCGGTCAACAATGAAATTTCCCCCACTACACTATTTTCAGTAATTTCAGCAATCACCTCACCTTCAGAGGGAACATCGGCATTTTTTTTCACCTGCAACCTTCCTGAAATCAGTACATACATCGATCGGTCGTCTTCATCGGGGTGGATCAGAACCTCACCGGCATCGATAGAGATCAAGGACATATTATCCAGTAAATGTTTGATCGATTTTTCAGATAAGTCTTTAAAAAACTCCAATTCTGATAGTAGTTGTCTGTATTTTTCATTCTCATCAGGACTTATTCGTATTTTTTGCATAAAAAAATATTTCCCTTCAAAAAACAGTAATTATCTAGGTTTTTATGAATATTACGTGCCAAAACAACATTAATTAACTAAATATATAAATATTTATTTAAAAATAAAATATTTGTTATAATTATAGTAAGTCTATTTTTAATCAAACAGTTTGATATTATTATGGGTAATGGAGGAAATGTTACATCTTTGACCAATTCTACGGTCATGCCGCCTGCCGTTGATATTTCTCAAACAGATGGAACGAGCAAAACAACAGGTACAACCCCTGCAACTGGCCAACCGACCACAGGAGCATCAAGTCAAACTGCAAAATTTATCAGCCGCATTAACTGTACTATCCCACCAGCGGGAGAAGGAATTCGCGGCAAGCCCCCCACAGACCTTTCAGCTGAACACACAGTTTCACGAACTGATCCAACCCCGACAACGGAAAGTGGTGTTTCAGGTCAAGGAAGTGGTACCTCTGTAAGGGAACGCGCATCTTCCATAGGGCAAGCGCATTTATCTGCAGACAAAGATCCACCACAAACGACTCGCGAGGGAGTCGGTTCTGGAAAAGACTTAGCCACACTGCAACGAGAACAATCTGTTCAGCAAGCGAGTAAAACCAAAAGTAAACATGGGTCAAGGCTGTCCAGATCGAGCTCGAAAATAGCAAAAGAGGTTGGACTGAGGCGCAGCTCGTCATCTGCCAAAGCTGGGAAATCATCGCCCGTTACTCATGGTACAGGAATTCACGTCACATACGATGCGAGCAAGGCGACACAATCGATTGGAGACTATCGAGTTCCGGTCGATCCTGCCGATCCCGAAGCCGGGTTTAAATCGGCCGAGAGGCCGGAACTCTCCGCAAAAGCGGAGGCCGCCCTTTACAAAGGTTGTGTAAAAGGAGCTGATGGTAAATCTCCGACGGAAAAAAGAACTGCATTTCTTGAAAAATTCGCCGAGCGCATGCGTGATGTCCCTCCCGCAGAAAAGACTGCAGATGGAGAAAACCCTACAACAACACTATTAGAATTCTTCGGAGGAGACGAAGAACTGCTGCAACTCTACAAAGATGCTGTTGCAGAAGAACGCAACAGTACCGAGTTTCGCGACGCCGTCATGGCTGCAGCGTCAGAGAAACAGGACACAAACCCCTGTCCGGGGCAAAAAATGGTGATGTATGTCGGAGGGCCCTCAGCTGCCGGAAAGAGTTTTACCAGAGGAAAATTTGTCGATAAAGTGAGACAAAGAAAACAGGAAGAAGCTGCCGCAGCAGAAAAGGCCGGCAAACCACTTCCCGCTGAAACAGGGAAGGACTCATATGTCGTCTCTGTTGATGGAGGGCTTGATCGGGAGCTATGCCAGATGAGGCAGATGGTCTTGCAAAGCGCGCTCGCCAAAGGATATGCAGGAATTGAAGACCTTCAAAGCAATACGAAAACAAGTGTCAAAGGCCATGTCAAAAAAGCTGCGATGAGCGAGGGCAACCATATGCACGTCGTGATTCCTGCAACTTTTATCAGCGGATTAATGTCTTTCCGTTCGATGTTCTCCAAGCTTGGAAAAAGAAAAGACGTCTTCCAGGTATTTGCTGAAGTCAGGGCCGACCACACCGGTGAACTCTCATCCGACAAGGCTGACAAATCCTTCCAGAAAACCATCCGATATAACGGCGACAGCAGAGCAAATAACATGACGGGAGAACCTCCGATTTCCATGGGACAGATCTTTATGAACAATCGTAACATTGGTTTTGAATCGAAAAAATATCAGCCCAAATATTTTGGAATGGGCGTCAAGATGTCGAAAGTAGCCAAAGAGTTCTTCCTCCGCAGCGCTTCCTCGAAGCGCTCTCTTGTCCTCTCAAACGAGTCGGACAATATGCATGTCAAAGTTAAAGAAGACGGGCGAATTGTTCAGACGACGCGAAATCCAACCGTTAAACATGTCTCTCGACGTGAAGTCGCTCTTTGGCATGCGGTCAAAAGGTATGATACAGAAGGAAAAAAACAAGCGATCCACAGTTTCGGAATTCCGGATGGCGAGAGAAAACCTGATGTGGAAGATAAAATTCTACAAGGAGATATGCAGTACAAAGATAAAGACGGTAATATGCAGAAAGTGGAATCTTTCAGTGATTTCATGAAATTTCTCAATCAAAACAAAATGAGAGCCCAACTCAAAATCTCTGTTGGTAATTAATAGCAATAACTAAATTTATCATGTTTCAATTTAAGAGGGTGTCTACAAAGTAAATGAAGTTTAGATTGTAGACACTCTCTAAGTCTTGAATAGACAACAAATAGCAATGAAAATACAGTATCTATAGTTAACCCGGAGAGATTGCCATGTCTGCAGCGTCATCGTCTGAGATTACCATTGTTGATGAGCACGCTGTCATCCCGCTTATTGCTTCAGATGGCTGGCATAGCCTATCTACTCATTTTCCCGACACCACACTCCCCATTGTCGACTCTATATTCAAAGAATACTCGCATCAACATGCAGCTGCAATCATCGACTCACCTGATAACAAACTAGGGTCGAGGGAATGCACCCGAACCCTTAAACGCACCTTCAGAGATCTGTTCATGGCCTATGCGATCATAGGTAATGAGGTCAAGGTTGCCGAACTGCTGGATATCGGGCGTTACATGGGATTTGATACGGACGTTTTGTTTAAGGACATCAACGAGATGTTCACAACAGGGTTTGATCCCTATTGGAAAGTCAATACCATCGCCTATTTCAGGTTTTGCGAGCTCAGTGGCAAACTGTCGATTCCACACAGGGTCGCACTCAATGCCGAACCCGATGAAGCGGGTAGCAGCCTGAAAGAGCTGGTCTCTTTGCCGCCGCTTTTGATGTATCGTACAGTTCATCATCTAAAAAGAGTTGCGTCCCAGGTTGAGTTCTACCCAAAAACAGACTCTGATTCAGGATCAGATTCTCCTGGAAGAGGGTTAGACCTCCCTTCAGAGATCTACTATCCTTTAGCCCTGACTTTCCATTCTCCCCTCATCGATAATATCACTGTCATGTTCAACCTCTTTTTCCAAACAGAAGGCGGTCAAAAACCCAATCTATCCGCCAGGGATTTAAGGGATCGGATCATCAGTGCATCCAATCCTGACACCCTCCCTTTTTACGAGCCTTTAACCTGGATCCATTCTTACGTCCATGAAAAATTCTTCCCCTATTGCCGCCCCCCCTCTCCTGCAAAGTCTACGATCTCAGAAGTGGATCTGAAGCAGACATCGGCATCTACGGAAAAGAAAGAACAGAAACTAGTCCAGACAATTTTAGACGAACCGACAATTATGCTTCTTCCTCCCGAACAAAGAAAAGCCCTGTTGTCCTCTCATGTTGGCCACCTTTCTCAACGTTTCGCAAAACGCGGTGACAAATTACTGGATGCGTGCCTTAAGCTGCTATGGGAAGTATACAAGACCACATCAACTGCTAAAGAATTCTATAAAATAGTCCCCAGGCTTGCGCAGCAAATCAATCTCTTATCAAAAGCCGGTCATGTCAAACATGAACCAATTACGGATTCATGGAAAAAGATGCTCCACGGTGACCTATCCCCTCAACAAATGCAGCTGATGTTGTCTCAGTTGAATATCGCTTGCGTGCAGATGTACCGCCATTTAGACATCTATGAAGTGTGTAAAAAGATCGAAAAATTTATCCCTCGCGAGAAACCGGACTCACATCCTGCCCTTGAAGCCTGCTCATCATCTGCATCAGCTCCTGTCTTATCCTCCTCTATGAAATCACATTCCCGAATAAAAAAACCCAGGAGCAGATCCCACATCAGTTCTTTCACTAAGAACCAGATTAACCCCTTAAAGAAAGACGGAAGCGGATCCCATGTTTTACAATCTTCTACCGGTTCAGACCTTTCCCTCTCTGAAAGCCCTCGTTCCGTTGAGGAGATAGATCTAACCGGTGCGGCGTCATCTTCCTCAGACCTGCCTCCTCTGACGCTGAACACCCTTTGCATCCGCATTGGAGAGATGATAGTCGCGGAAATATTAAATACGCCCGATGAAAAACTCCAAAGAAAAATTGTTTGCAATGCCATCCAATTTGCCATCTTCGCCCTTGACGGCCCTGTCGCAAATTACCATGTCGCACGTTCCGTCTTTTTTGGATTCATGGGTAGTTCGATCAGCCGCTTAAAATCACTCTTCAGCTATCTTCCGTCCCAATCGAAGCGGGACTTTGAGCGTTTAAAAGCTCTCTTCAGTCCTGAAGCGAACTATCACAATTATCGAGAATCGATGGCCTCCTGCGGCCGTCCATTTATTCCGCACATCGCGCTTTTCCAAAGCGATTTTACAATGGCTACGGATACCAAGGTCACTGATGAACAGATAAAACTGGTTGCTGAAAAAGTGGAAGAATTTAGGAAAATGACACAATTCCTTAAGGTTGGCGTTCCCATTAACGCCTATCTCACCGATAGTCTGGATGTTTTGAGAAATTTCGACTTTGAAGGATCCTTAACGCAACCACCACAGAAAAACGAGTTTGGCGTTCTCTCCGACTGGGAACCTGAAGAATGGGAACAGCTGCCGAATGACGAGAAATGCTACTTCATTTCCGTTCACATCAGTCCACCAAATAAACCGAAATAAACACGTTCATCCGGAGAAATCCAGTAGCAAGTCGATGAGGTCATAAAACAAATTTTGAACTCAATTCAGTATATAATCTTTCTTATCCTGCCGCTTGCGATCCTGTTTATCCTGTTTTTTATATGATATCCAGGTACTCATTTTCCGAATGATCCAATTTTTACAAAAGCTTAATATTATCTAAATCATATAATAATCATCGTTTGTTAAATTATAATCATCAAATTAATGGTTGAATTATGCAAAAAATAACAGAAGGCATTTCATATTTTAATCCCTTTGATAATGGGCTATCCCAAGCAGCTTCCGATTTCAAGGAACTCAAAGGTTGGAAAAAAACAGCAGCGGTCGCAGCCGCCTTTTTCGGAGCTCTTTTCACCCCCTTTCTCCTTTTTACAGGCGGGTTTGCCGCTTTCCGCAAAACCGTCGAAATTTTAAAACCCGCGAACGACTGTACTGCGGACCGCGCTGACCGCTCTTCTGCAAATGCGATTCCAAGACCTGTCGAGCCTTCCACTCCCGTTGTCGAAACCAAAACAGAAAAACTTGTCCGCTTGACAAACTCCCTGTTAGAGAACAGAGGTGCAATCTGGGATGATTCGGGTGGAGCGATCTCACCGTTTCTGAATAACATAAGGGCCTTTTATCGAGAAGAAGGCTTGTCACTCTCCGATGCCATTCAAATCCGATCGCTTAGACAAAGGCTATGCTGCAGCGGAAGAATAGAGGCAGCGGTCAAGCTTTATGAACTTCGAATTTTGACATCCCGCATTGTACAGAACAAAGAACACCTTTATCAGGAAGCGCGGGAGATGGCCGGAGATCATCCACAAAAACAGCTGTTTGTCCTCACTCTTCTTCTGCGGGGAATTTATCAGGCAAACGGTCGATCCCTAAGAGAAGTCCTCATTGACAGGGAATCAATGACCATTCTGAGTCAGAGCAATACTTTAAAAATTGCCTTGCGAATCTATCAATTGATGATCCAACGCGAGAGGATTGATGACGATTCCCCTGATGCAGAAGCTGCAAGAATGGAGCGGCGTCAACACCAGGCCGTACACCGACTTGCCAGGGACCACGCACCGCAAGAAGGCTTCGTCACCCAGCTCGGCCTCAACACTGTGCGAGATAACCCGCAACAGATCAAACAGCGCCTCAAAAGAATATTTCTTGATAACCATCCCGATCGAAATCCTGAAGGAGATCAAGCGTTGGTCAAGGCTGCCGGCGCAGTCCAGAACATGTTGAGAGATCAGGTTTTTGAAGAGTATCTTGCCGAGATCGATCGGTTAAGAGCTCAATAAACCGCTACTCCTTATACATTTAAATGAAAATTTGACACATATCGACCTGTCTACTAAGATCGAGGATGGAGGGGCAGGTTAGATTTCTTGCCCTTCCTGATAATTTCACAATAAAAGTTAGGTAGGTATTCATGAATAAGCTAATAAGAAATTTAGGAATCACATTATTTACAGCGTCTGCACTGATGTTTTCTCAGGCAAATGCTGTCGTCAGCACAGATCTTGGCGTGGATGACCCAAGTCTTTTTGGTCTGTTTTGCTGCTGTGACTGGTGCGGCACCTGCTGTGAAGACGATGTGTGCGACGGCTGCTAGGCACCTGAATTTTAACGCCGCTATACTTTGTATAGCGGCTCTTTTTAAATAAAGTTAACGAGGCAACTATGAAAAAAAAGATCGTTTTGTTTTCCACTGCATTCCTCTTCATTATTGTCAGTGCCGGTCTCTACGGCAATCTTGACATGCGAAACATCAAACCCGAAAACAGCCAACTGACCTTTACCTATTCTCCGCAAGAGATTGAGACGCTGGGCATCCTTCCTAAGCCTCAGGAGCAGTTCAGCGAAGAACAATTAGCGAAGCTGACCAAGGAAGTCAACTATCTATTGAGGTCGACAGAACTCTCAGGTATTGATCAAACCATTATACCTCCCTATTTAGCTAACGCCCAAAAGGACTTCGCCTGGCTCAGCTATCTGACGACCGGAAAAACAACGGGAGACCTGCGTCCTGTCACGCTTTGGACATTGCAGCTGTTCATCTCGGATGCCAGTCTTCCATCAGCAGATGAGAGTTGTTTCGATGTTTATTCCAGCAGCATTGCCGCGCTTGTTGTCAGCAAACTTGCACAGCGGCTGCAAGAGGATAGAGAACAGATCGCGGACTATCCCATCAAAAAAGGGGAAAAGATGTGGACTCCGACAAGTCCCGGGTACAGAGGCCTCAACTACGGTTCGGCCAAAACCTGGTTTTTAGCCTCCTCCGATGAGTATGTTGCCGAACAGCCGGAAAACGTTGAAAACTTTTGGGAAGAGCAGTGCGACGAAATAAAAGATGAACAGGACCACCTGACCAATGAAAAAACTCAAGCCGTCTTTGAGTGGGCCGGACTTACATCTCTTGAAGCGGGAAGTTGGGAGCATATCCTGGACAACTACCTGAAAAAGAACAATTATCCCGTGATGGCACAGCTTTTCATCCGTGCGCAATTTCTATCGGCGCTAGCAGATTCCAACGCGGCGGCGTTCAACTCCAAGTACACCTATTGGGTGATGCGCCCAAGTCAGAGGGACAACGAGGTCAACCCGTTGGTCGTGATTCCGAACCACCCCAGCTACCCTTCCGCGCACTCGACGATTTCTGCGACTGCAGCAACTGTCTTGTCTAGCTATTTCCCACAGGATAAAGAGAAATGGTGGCAGCTTGCTGATGAAGCAGGGATGTCCCGCATTTGGGGCGGGATCCACTATCCAGCGGATCACACCTCTGGATTTGAGCTAGGGAAGCGTGTCGGTCAGGCGGCTCTGGAACGTTCCGCGAAAACGCCGCAGACGATCAGGAAAAGCGCTTACAGCTATTAACATCTAATGGGACGGCCGAATGCCGTCCCGTTCAAGTTCTTCACGTGTCGCCGGCCAGGAGACCGTGCGTTCGGGAAACTGATAGGGGCCGGGATCCTCATACGTTTTCGACTGATCGCGCACTCGTAACACATTTGCCATTCCACCCATGACTGTCTGACCAAACTGTCCTGTAAATCCCAGCATAGGGATGCTGTTTGAAGGCAAAGGCATTCCCATTTTTGTCATGTCGCGCATTCCCTTAGTTCCCATTGTCATATATCCTGGAATGAGTTTGCGAACTTTCTCGTCAAACCCTTTGGTGTCCATGCCGATCATATTGGGAAAATCATGCCCCATCTGATTCATGGTATGATGCGTCATATGGCAATGAAAAACCCAGTCACCAGGATTATTGGCGATGAACTCGACTACTCTGGCCGCCCCCACAGGCACAAGCACAGTTGTTTCTGGGAGAGCTGCCGACTTATCTGCTATCCATCCGCCATCTGTTCCTATGATCTTAAAGGAATACCCATGCAAGTGAATGGGGTGATGGTCCATTGCGCTGAGATTTCCAAAACGGATCCACACCCTGTCCCCCGTTCGCGCGACTAAAGGTTCGGTATCGGGCATCACTTTACCATTCATCGTCAACAAGTTGAAATCCGTCATCTCGTTAGGGTTTGGCTTCGACGTTCCAACTGGAACGCTCCATTCATGAAGAAGGATCGTAAAATCTCTGTCCGGTCTTTTCTTCGGATCCGCTTCCCTCTCATGAACGACGATCATTCCGACCAGCCCCATCCCCTCCTGGGTCATCGAATCATAGTGGGAGTGGTACATGAACGTACCCGCATCTGGGAAAACAAATTCATAGAGAAACGTCTCTCCAGGTTGAATGGCCGGCTGTGTCAAACCGGAAACTCCGTCCATCCCACACGGAATCAGAAGACCATGCCAATGGACAGTGGTCGGCGCCGGGAGATGATTTGTGACATAGACCCTTACCCGATCACCTTCGCCGGCTTCGATCACCGGACCTGGAGCTGAGCCGTTGTAACCCCAAGTCTTCACTTTGAGCTCTTCAGCAACTTCCCACTCAATTTCTTCGGCGACCAAATGAAAAACTTTGACTCCATCCACAATATTGTATTCGAGTTTTGACCCGTTCGGAACAACAACCGGTGTATAGTCCTTATCTGGTTCTGCAAGAGGCAAGTCTGCCCGCAGAGCTTTATCCCAAGGTCTTGGAGGATTTATTTTTTCTCCCGGGCAGAGCGTCACGGAATCATATCTGCAATCCTGTGCATTCAGTAACGTCAGACAAATAAGAGCAATGATGAACAGTATATTTTTTTCCATCGTCTATTCGATCCCCGTTTGCTTTCCCTGTATCAACTTTTCAAGCTCAATCCGAGCAACCCAATAGCCCATATAAGCCTGTATCATCTTCTCTTCCGCTTCAATCTCCTGCATTTTCATTCCTAACAGTTCGAATACGCCAACTTGCATCGCATTAAGTTGAAGCAACGTCTCATTAGTCACCTCTTTCATCAAAGGGACCAAAGTGTCCTGAAAATACTTGAACTGGCGGTGATAGTTCCATAAGCTGAAACTTGACGCCCGGGCTGCGGACCTCAGCTCGACCGCCATCGCATAATACTTGTCACACAATTGACGAATTTCAGCCCTTCCAGCAGCTGAGCGGGCCTGACCTAGATCAAACACTGGGATACCAATAGAAAACTGAGGACCGGCAAACCAGTTTCCGTCCGGTTCCCTCTCAGAATCGACTCCGATACCAAATTCGGGAATAACAGCCTCCGTCACCTCGATACCCATGCGGGCCGCTGTTTTCCTGATCTCATGTCTCGCAGCGCTCAGATCAAGGCTATTGGCAATAACGAGATTTTCAATGTCCTCACGTTCCTGAAATTCTCCTGGAATACGATACAGCTCCTCTGACAGGTCCCAATTGCCCGAACCTTCCCAAAGCCCCATAAGCGCATTGAGCCTCTCACGCGCTTCGACAACATTTAATTCTGCCTGCACAGCATTGATTTTGGACTGCTCAAGAAGGGAAGATTGAACTAAGTACTCCAGTTTCTTGATGTTTCCTGCCTTCCACAAACGATCTGCCGCTTCGAAACTGGCTTCAGAAGCTAAGACACTCTCCTGTTTCAGCTCCAGCATCCTTTTCGCTGACTGCAGTGTAAAAAAAGCCGTTTTAACATCCGCGATCACTTGGATTGCTTCGCCAGCAACCAGGCTTTTCACTTTTGCAAGTTCAGCACAGGCCAGTTTTCTTTGCAAAGGCTTCAAGAGGATATCGAGAAAATTCTGGATGATCCCCATTTCGATCACTTTTTCTCCGCTGAAGCAATGATCGTAACGTAATTGAAAATCCAAAATGGGATTTTTTAGCAGACAAGCTTGAACCAGATCCGCCTGGGCAATTCCAATGTTCTCATAAGCAGCCTGTAATCGACGATTATTCAGCAGAGCAACCTCAATGACATCATCTAAGATCAGAGGTTTGCTTAAGATCTTTCGAACCTGAGCGCATGGGTCCTGTCCGCACCTGTCCCAGTGAATAGTCTCCCCTGTTCGACACTGAACTTCCTCCCTTACATCGTGAAAGGAAGGGTAAGGATCGAGCTTGGGACTGCAGCTACTCAATAATAAAAATAACGCTATGCATTTTCGAGATAATAACAACCGTATCCCCGCTCTATTGTGTAACTTTGGCAGTATCGTAGAAATGAACGTCCATTTGCGGGTACGGGATCTCGATATTCGCTTCGGCGAGCTTTCTCTCGATCAACTGATTGATCTCGGAAGGGACAACTTTAATCAATGAAACATCTTTGACCCAATACCTCAACTCGAATATCAGCGCGCTGTCCCCAAACTCTTCAAAGAACACTTCCGGCTCGGGATTCTTCAACACCGAATCATGGCTCTCAGCCGCCTCCTTCAACAAACGGATCGTCAAATCAACATCAGACCCGTAAGCGACGCCGATCATGCTGCTCTTGCGCAAACGTTTTCTTGAATGGGTCCAGTTTGTCACAGGGTTGACGATGAGATCATTGTTCGGGATCACTTTGAGAATCCCGTCCAGGGCTCTGACCAATGTAGACCTCAAGCCAATTTTCTCCACGCGGCAGGTTGTATTTTCAAATTCAATGAGATCACCAATCTTGATCGGCCTCTCGACAAGGATGATGATGCCGGCGGCGAAGTTCTTGACAATCTCCTGTAAGCCCATTCCCAATCCGACACCCAATGCGCCGCCGAAAATCGCGAGGTTGGTGAACGAGACGCCGAGTGAGAGCAGAACAAGAAGCAGGCCGACAGACAAGATAAAATAATGGATAAGGCGGGCAATGGAGAATCCCACATCTTTAGGGATGTTCATCGAAGGGAATACGCTCTGATTCAACACTGATTGAATGGCGACAGAAACGACTAAAGTGACAACAGCCAACAGGATTGCCTGGAGAATATCCGAGAGGGAAAATTGAATATTGCCTAAAGAAACCCCTGAAGAAAGGACTTTTGAAAAGGCTTCGTTAGCACTATCGAAAACGCCCCATCCGACAAGCAGGTAAATCAGAATGCAAGTGGCAAAAAACAGGTAAAGCGCAATCCGGCTTATCTTGGAAAGAATGGGGACCCGTTCTTTGACCAGATATTTCTCGTCAGAGGATAACCACTGCAATGACCACTCAACCATTCCCCACGAAATATGAAATAACAGCCACGCTTTCACAAATACGTTTAACGTACTGATCGTATATTTGAACAACGTCTTCGACATGTCCGAGAATCCCGCCAGTTCAACAAATGCGATCATGCCAAAGAGCACGCTGAGAGCGCCCAAACACCATTTCACATTCTTAGTCCGTAGATCAGACCGCGAGTACAGAAATAAAGCGGCCGATGCCCCGACACTTGTGAAAAAGATGAACAAGCGGGTAATGGCGAACGGAACTTTCACAACTAATAAAAGCTGAATCAAAAGATGGATTGCCGCAAACGCGTACATAAAAACAGTTTGGCCGCGATCGCTTGCGTATAGCGAAAACAGCCGTAAAAAAGCGATCCATGCCACAGCAGATTCCAACAACATCCAGACCGGAGGAGAAACAGGCTCCAGCACCCTTAAAAAAAGCAGACAGACAAAAATCGCGGTAGAAAACGGACGTTGGAGAAAAGCCAACAGTTCCACTGAGCTCTCCGACCTGATCGTTAAAAGAAAAAAGGTGACGAGAATAATGGAGAAAATTTGCAGAAAAATGAATCTGGCATTGCTTTTAAGCAATTGCCAGTCAGGCAAGGCGTTCTCATAAAAGCCTTGAGTTATCCCTTTCCACCCATCTGCGCTTAGCTGGTTAAAAAATGCAGGAGTAAAAAGCGGGGTGAGGTTTCCAGCAGGGAATACGGAATCAAGATTTTTTATCCGTTGTTCGATCCTCTGCTCCATTTGAAAAATATCCGACTGCATGGAGGACGCTTTCTGCATTGTCTGAATCAGTTCATCCGATTTCTCTGTAATCGCGTCAATGGCGCCTTTTATCTCTTCCATAGTCGACCGCATCACTTCTCTGAGCGAAGTCGCCGAGTTCCCTTTCAACACCTCGTCATACCAACTTTTCCACAGCTGTTGCTGGTTCAACCAGAATTGACTCTGATCATGCAATTCTTCCAGCGTTTCAAGGACAGGATCGATCTGTTTTTTGATCAGCGCATTCTCATTCTTCAAGCTTGAACGCAGGATATAGACCTGTTCATCAAGACTCTCATCGCCATTTTTCAATTGTTCCAGCTCTACCTTCAAAGAATCGGTGCGTTGGTTGATCCGCTCCAAATTCGTTAACGTCATATTGGTGTCAAAAGTCAGGGCAGAGTCCGAGTTCAGATCAAACGCCTTTTTGGACAACCGGCTCGCTTGCTCAAGCAGATCGGGAAGAGGCGGCACGGGAGTTACTGCTATTTTCTGCCCGTTTTGGCCATTTGGCTGATCGACAGAATAGATCGAAGAGGTCAAACTCATCAACAAAATGCCGACGATAAAAATACGGGAGAACAAATATGTCATGACAGATACCTTTTTCAAATAATATCTACCGTCTTAACCATTTATACGCTTTTTTGCAAGGCTCTCTCTAAAATCAAATGAGTTCTCGCAGGATCTCCCAACATCGGGCGGATTCTGTGTTTTGTGGATCGGTAAACCCTGCCGCTGTCACGGCAGCCTTCCAAAGCGTCCATCCCTTTCCCCTCGCCCACGTTTCATTATCCAATTGAAGTTTTTCCCGAAATACCTCCCGACTATGCCCCTTGAACAATGTCCAGGCGATCGCCAGATCGCAGGCAGGGTCCCCCACTGCCATCTGGCCGAAATCGATCACCGCAACCAGTTTTCCCTTCTCCAACAACAGGTTTCCTCTGCTGATATCTCCATGCACCCAGACAGGAGCGCGATTCCACTCAGAAGATAAGGCTTCTTCCCATATGCGGAGGGCTCGCTTGTCATCAATGCGGCCTCTAATGGAGTGAATCGCTTTGATGGCATCTTCTTGATATACTGAGAGAGAGCCTCCCCGATGGAAGTTCTCACTGCCAGGCGTTGGCCCCTCAGATGCATCGATCGCCTGAAACTTTGCTAAGAATCCTCCCAGGTCTTCCGCCAATCCCTCCAGGCTGTCGATATTGCCGGTTGCGGCGCTCTCCCCTGCAATCCATCGATAGATCGACCACTTCCAAGGGTAACCCGCCCCCGGTTCGCCCATTGCTATCGGTTCAGGGATTTTCACGGGAAGCGAGGGTGCAAGCCGCGGGAGCCAGAGCTGTTCTTTTTCCACCTGTGGAACGTAAGCCTCAGCACTCGGCAATCTTACAAGCATCTCCTCACCCAAATGGAACATTCGATTGTCCCATCCTGAATTGGCAACTGGACGGACCGGAAGGTCTTTCCATTTGGGAAATTGACTGGATATAAGTCGTCGGACTGTTACAGTCTCAACCATAAAATTTACCATCTGTGATATGTTGACCGACAAGATACAAGAAGGCAGATATGTTCATCAACCACTCCCCAACGACTATCTCTAAACAAGCGCAAGAAATGCTTCAAATGTTCTCCCTCGAGGATCGAAATCAAACCCTGCCGATGCCCGACGATCTTGCCGGATGGTCCTCATTGAGAGCTGAAATAGAAACCGAATTCGCACCGATATCTGATGAAGTGACAAAAAAATACAAACCGGAAATCGTCGAGATCGAACTCGGAACCGTGCCCGCACTTGATATCAATCCCAGCGCGAGTGGACCGTTGATCATCTATCTACACGGAGGGGCGTTCACCGTGTTCAGCGCACGTTCCATACTCTTTTGCTCGGTTCCCGTGGCGATGGAACTCTCTTCAAGGGTGTTCGCCATCGATTACACATTGGCACCAGACAAGAATTGGGAAGGGATCATCGATCAGATCATCTCCGCCATTAAAGTACTGATCGACAATGGACACCAACTAGACGAAATGGTTTTCTTCGGAGATTCAGCGGGTGGAAGCCTTGCTTCTGAAACAGTCCTCAAAATGCGCGATAAAGGGATTGGCATGCCTAAAGCAGTCGTTCTTTGGTCGCCGTGGTCGGATATCACCGAAACAGGCGATTCCTACACGATCTTAAAGGACGCAGACCCCGTCCTCTACTATCCGAAGAACCTCGAATATTGTGCTCTTGCCTACGCGCTTACCGAAGAGCAAAAACACCCCTATGTTTCGCCCGTCTATGGAGACTATTCAACAGGATTCCCTCCCACATTGATTCAAGCGGGCACCAAAGAGATCTTTCTCAGCAACGCCGTCCGTCACTATAGAGCATTAGAAAATGCAGGGATCAACGTTGAACTGGACCTGTATGAAGGGATGTGGCATGTCTTTCAGGGACTTGCATGGGACCTGCCGGAATCAAAGGTTGCAAGGCAAAAAATGAAAAAGTTTCTAAATTACTTTGCACCTATTTGATAATGTTTGCTACACACGATAACATGTCCCCAATAAAACTACTCTTAGCATCTCTGTTTTTCTTTACCTCTCTTCATGCTGATTGCTGCTGTTCCAACCTCCCTCAGCGCTACGCTCCAACCCCTCAGAAAGAGATGGTGTGGATTCCCGGAGGCGAGTTCACCATGGGCTCCGACTCCAAGGACGCAAGGACAGATGAACAGCCTCCGCATCAGGTCAAAGTCGACGGGTTCTGGATGGATGCGACCCCTGTCACAAACCGCCAGTTCCGGAAGTTTGTCGAAGAAACAGGTTATGTCACCACTGCGGAAAAAGCGCCTACATTAGAAGAGATCATGGCACAAGTGTCTCCCGACACTCCCCCTCCCCCTCAGGAGGCCCTTGTCCCGGCGTCCCTGGTCTTTACTCCCCCTAAAACACGCATCCCCTTACACAATCACTACGTCTGGTGGAGCTGGGTTCCCGGGGCTGACTGGAAACATCCTGAAGGGCCCGGAAGTTCCATCGAAGGCAAAGAAGACCATCCCGTTGTCCAGGTTTCCTGGTATGATGCCGAGGCGTATGCGAAATGGGCAGGAAAACGGCTGCCGACAGAAGCGGAGTGGGAATATGCCGCGCGAGGCGGACGGAACAATGAGGAGTTCACCTGGGGAAATGAAGAGTTTTCCGAATCAAGTCCGCAAGCCAATATCTGGCAAGGGGAATTCCCCCACCGTTCATCAAAACCTGGGGGGAAATATGGGACAACGCCCGTGAAGAGCTTTTCTCCGAATCCGTTCGGGCTCTATGACCTGGCCGGCAATGTCTGGGAATGGTCTGCCGACTGGTATAAGGCGGGATATTATCAGGAATTGAAAGAACAGGGCGTTGCCGACAACCCTAAAGGAGCCGAAAAGAGCTTTGATCCCGATGAGCCCTACGCTCAAAAGCGATCGCACAGAGGCGGATCGTTTTTATGCCACGACAGCTACTGCAAAGGCTACCGCATATCGGCCCGCATGAAAACGTGCCCTGACACAAGCCTCAACCACCTGGGCTTTCGCTGCGTCCGTTAATCAGGGTCTCTATCGTTCCTATCGTTCAACTTGAGTTAGTGTGTACGATCTTTGAGCCTTTGAGTCTTTGTGTTTGAATTTTTCCCTTTGCCAATAGCCTCTAAGGAAATAATGAAACACAATGCCTGTAGAGTAGGGAGGGCGTTACCCCTCCCCCTCATCAAACCGGACATGCAGAT
>CAZWOB010000019.1:0-33267 GCA_964635295.1 uncultured bacterium | reverse complement strand
CTGACAGTGACCAGGAGCTTAACGAACAGGCGAAAATCGCTAAAATGTATCATGCATATACCGTCCTGCGACACGCTTCTCGAAAAAAAGATAAACTGCATAAAGAGATGTTCGCGCTGACTAATAAAGAGTTTGCTGTACTGGCCAACATTAATCAACGCATGCTGCAGACATTGTCGGCGCCTGAAATTGGGTCAACGACTGCAGAACGTTACTTCGGCGCGACAGGACGGTTAGCTGCCGCTGTGACAATGGAAAGGCCAAAAACCATCGAACCTCAACTCCTGCTTGCCCTTGTCCGTATGGCAAAGGCAAGAAACACGAATAAAACACTCAAAGGGGTGATTGCCCCTCTGCGTGCCGATGACCTGATTGAGAATTTCTGGAGTTATCTCGCCTCCATCAAAGAAGATGGCTTAACGACACAAGACCTCCTTTTCCTATTTGAAGAATCGGTCATTCCACCAACAGATTCGCCTGAGAAGGAACAACAACTAAGAGATGTCGATCTGCAGGCCCGTCAACTTCTTCTCAGCATGGCCGACCTGATGAATAAAGCTGGTGGAAAAGTCGACCCTATGAAACATGCAAAAGAGGGGCTTGAAGAAAGTAAAAAAGAGGTTCTCGACTCCGAGCAGGCTGAGGATATCGTCCTCTACCTCGCTCAATTTAAAGGAAAGCCCAACATCGCCCAACACTTAAGGGCAGCTATGGAAGGAATCAATGAGCTTAAGGTCACGGCTATAAGAGATACCGAGCCGCCCATTCCAGACATTGACAAATTGGTCCGCGACATTTCAAACAATGTCAAGTCGCCATTAGAAAACTTCCAAGATGAAATGGCATCAGCATTAAGCGAGGCTGAATCGCTGATCAAAGAAACAAATGCTGAATACACGAAAAGAAACCGGGAATTCTCAAGCGCAAAACGTTCACTGAAACAAGCGAAAGCCGCGAAAGAAGAAGCGATTGCACAATTGCACGAAGAATACTCGGAACAAGTAATATTGCTAAAACTTAGACGAATAGAAACCGAAGGACGTGCGGCAATTGCTGAATTAGAAGCTCAAAAAAGACCAGAGGTTGATCCTGGACCTATCAATTTACAGATTGATCAGATCCGGCGTGAAATGACGGAAAAATCCGAGCGTATGCACGCCAGATACGGCCCGGAAGCTCTTCAACAGAACCTGGCAGTTCTTGAAGAAAAACATGACGCGAAGATTGCCAAACTCAAAGAAAAGAAAAATGCAGCCGAAGACAGATTTAATCAATATCGCGAAAGCAAGGTTCACGACCCTCTGACCGGTGAAATGATGGATAGAGAAACCATTGCGACAGGAGAGTATGCGAAACTCATCGACCTGGATAAACTCAGAAGAGAAACTAACCAGATGAAAACTGCTGTTGATAAGCTGGACAAGGCTGTAAAAGAGATACTTGAAGTCGGTGAACTGCTCAAACAATGGGATCAGCTTCAGGAAATGATGAGAGATATAGAAACTATTCCGTTCAGTCGAAGCGATTGGTTCACTCTCCCTGAGTCAGGTGCAGCAAGGACCTTTATCGAATCTCAAATCCTTGGCGAAGGTGAAGCGCCATCATTGTTGTCTGCAGGGGCATCGTTGGTCAAACAGCTCGGACCGAGGACCGCTATACGACTGGGTAAAGCTGGTACAGAATTCGAAAGCCTGAACGAGGAACTAAAAAGGATTAATGAAGAATTACAAGGTGAAGACTTAGATGACACCACTCGGGCTGTGAAGTTGGCTGAAAGAGAAAAGCTGATGAAAAAACTTCTCAGCAATCCCATGGGAAATCTGATGGCCGCAGGTAGAGCATTGGGGCCTTTGGTCGTTGCAGGTGCAGCGACTGGCTTTACTCCTATCGTCTGTGAACCGCCTAAGGAGCGCCCAGGAGCAACAGAGACAGCTGTCACTCGTTCAATATTGGACGATTCACGCTTCCTTGATTGCTTCACGGAATCTGAACGGACTGTCATCTCAGAAAACCTGTCTAAACTGGATGGCCAGGAAAAGAAAAGCTATGTTGAACAATTGAAAGCCGCTCTTGGAATGAGAGCATCTTTACTTGAAGCGCGTTTAGGCACTCAAAGCCATCTTGAGTCAATTAAAAGGGCTAGATCTCGGGTCATCGGGGAAGAGCCTAAAGCTGTAAGCCTTCTAACTCCGCACTCCTTTGAAGAAATTTCAGGAGAAAGCCTCACAGATCGATACGCTGACCACTTTACAAGCAGCGCCGGTTTTACGGATACAGCCAAACTTGCTGCCGTGTTCAGAAAACTATCGGACGACACAGTTTCGGGTGAATCAATATTAGACTTTTTACAAAATCGGGCAAATCTAATTGCTGGACCGCTATTTCCAGATGATGCAGACCTTGCGCAAGTTGATGCAGCGATTGCGGAAATCCGCAGGGAAATTCAACCACAGCCCATCCCCTTTGAATTTGAACCTTACATTGATGCCTTAGCATTGATCGGCAAAGCGGCAACCCCCGGATATAGAGAACAGGAAGGAATATCCGCCATCCTGTCTGATTTCGCAAATAAGGTGATCTCAGACGGGATTACCGGAGAAGAGTTCCTTATACATATACGAGACGCACACAATAAACTGGCGCCTAAAGTTTCTACCATTGAACATCGAGCCTTAATTGCAGCCTTAACAAGCAGTACGCTTCCTGAAGACTCTCTGATCAGAGATGAGATGCTCAGAGGTTATGAACGGATTGCGGCAAGCAACCCCTTAGGTTTCTCCACAGTGATCAGCGAGGACCAAGTTGAACGGGTTGAAGCTGCTATCGTTGAAGATGTCGCCCGTTTAGAGGAACAGGTGAAAGAAGAAGAGGATGAGATCGTCAGACGCCTGGAAGCTGTCCAATTGGGCAATCTCCCAAAATCAGTTCAAAAAGTGCGCATGCGCAGAGGTTCCCGTAAGCAGCTCCTCGAAGCAGCCTTCAAAGAATATCGCGGAGGTGGATTTGATCCCGAAAAATTCAAAACGGGTACGATTCCAGATGGTGCGTTTTCCGACCACAACCTGGATAGATTGATCGGCAAATGCCTGTTGGACGACACACGCAGACAAGTGTTGCGAGGCTCCCGTTATAACGCATTCAATGCCGTTCAAAACCTCTACCGTTTGAGAGATGAAAAAGCAGCCGTCATGTTGTTGCGTGCCGGTGCCCCAGCGACAAAAGCGCAGCTGATTGCAGAAAAACAGCAGTTGGAGGCGCAGTTGGCCGATGTTGACAATTGGATTCCTGACCTATCGGGATACAGCGGAGCTGAACAGCAGGCGATATCAGCTGTCTTGAGAGGAGGGACACAACCATTGTTGGACGGAGCACATTTAGTTGTAGGAGGGGTGTACAGTGGCCAACGAAATTATCACGTCAAGCTTGCTGAAGGTCCATTAACCACAATTTCTAAAGGAAGAATTGAAGAAGCTGTCGGTGAAATTCAGGAAGAAAGGGCACAACGAAAGCGTACTCTACAGGATCAGATCGCAACCAAACAACGTGAGCATGACCACTATGACGAAGAGCTGACTACCCATTTGACCGGGATCAACGCCAGCTGGAAAAAGGAATCGGCAAAAGTCAACGATTTTACAGACCGATGCCAAAGCCAGAGCCACTTAACAACAGACCTGGGATCATTAGAGCCCTACAAACGGCATATCAATTACCTCCAACAAAAGATGGGGATTGTTCTCCGCGAGGACCAGATCCAAACATTGCAAGAGATTATCGACAACCCGGCACTGCTCAAGCAATTAAGGATGGGTCTGGGTAAAACAAGCGTTATCCTCCCCTTTGCCTTGATGATCCTGAGCGCGAGAGGCCATAATGCCATCGGCATGGTGCCAAAAGCTCTTTTTGACACGAATTTCGACGAGATGGATGAGACGACCCGCTCAGTCTTTGA
The DNA here is from genome assembly GCA_964635295.1 of uncultured bacterium. Taxonomy (GTDB): domain Bacteria; phylum Chlamydiota; class Chlamydiia; order Chlamydiales; family Waddliaceae; genus Waddlia. The sequence continues at coordinate 29,315 of CAZWOB010000019.1, read as the reverse complement.
AATGGCAGGAAGCCAGTTTCTGTTCTCAAGGCAGGACGTCAACTTGCCCATCAGCAAATTGAGCCTGCATGAACTGTCAACAAAATGCGCGGAATTCTTCGAAGCGCTTGAAAGCGGCGAATACATATTGACGACCATTGAGTCCAAAGCGTCTTTAGACAACAAGATCATTGAAATTGAGCGCTCGCAAGCATTTATCCAGGAAAGGATCGACGACATTATCGAAGAAGATCCATCAGATAAAGATGAACAGATCGACGCGCTGTATCCACAGCTTGTTGAGCACCAGATGGCGCTTGATATGCTCTACAGCGTCAAAGCTGTATTTGAGGCGGATAAGACACGGTTGATCATCGACGAAGTCGATTCAGTCGCCAAGTCCAATAAAACCGTCAACTCAGAAATTGGTGATAAAGCAAAAGTCTCAGCTGAGATCCAACAGATTGCCACAGACATCTTCGATGTCATCCGCAGCGACGAAGACCTGAAAGGTCTTCTTGATCAAATTTTGACCAACAACCAATTCACTTTGGATGAGTCCCAGGTCAATGGATTCCTCAAAGTAATCGCAGCGTACTTGATTGAAGGCATTGATTTACAGGGCCATAAAGAAGAGGACGTTCTTAAATGGATGGCCGGCGAGGAAACAAGGCCATTTAGTGAACTTGAATGGAATGCGTTAGGAGCTGACGCTAAGCGATTAACTTACCTTCGTGCAGCCTTGAACAGCTCCCTGCGTTCTTCTCTTGGATTAAAAGCGGGGCTTAGCGCTGATTTCGATGCGACCCATGGTGCGATCGGTGTGCCGGCTTCTCAGGGGGTCACATCTAAAACAACGAAATTCAGCGACCCTCTCATGCAAGTGGTTCTCTCACAGATGATCGCACTTTACAAACCGCAAGGAGAAACCTATCTGCAAGCATCTGCGCGTGAAGTGATCGGGGAAATGAAAAAGGAGATGAGGGAAATCGACGGCCTGTTATCGGCGATGAACGCTGAAGCTCCCGGCAGGGAGAAGCAGTTGGCCAGGCGGGCAGAGCTTCGAGACGGCATTAGAGAGCTATCTTCTGTGGTTATCCCAGACATCCTGCGTAAAGAAACTGAACAGGAGCTCAGGGATGTTGAAGCAGAGCTGCAAGAAAAAGCAGATGACGCTGAACTATTAGCCAAAAAAGCATCGTTGCAACAAGAGCTGCGAGAACTTGCTGACTTCGTCAGTTCCATCTCTCCTGATTCCCCTCCTTCCATCCAAAGCGTCATTACCGGCACTGATAAATTAAATGTCTTTTTACGGTTGCGTTTTGCCCAGCAAGTGGCAAAAAAAGGTCTGATCTACGTTAGCAGCAACGAGCTTGCCAGGTCCAATCAACACGCTCTTCGCGGATGTCATGTGATCGGTCTGACAGGGACTGCGACCCATAATACGAAACATGTGATCACAAGTACAGGGCACACCGAAGCGATGAAAGGCATCAGCGACTCCGGCCGGGAGACCACGGCGGAAGTTGTCTACCGTTTCGTCAACGCCTTGAGAACAGGTTCGCAGTCAGCTGAAGAGGTTCTGACCTCTCCTGTACAAACATACTCACTGCAAACAAGCGAAGCTTTGCAGCAGTTCATCAATATTGCGAGAGTGGGAAGCGGCTACCGATTCCTCATCAATCAGGCAGGCGCCTGTGACGAGATGAGCTTGCGGGAGATCGCGCGTACGCTTCACGAACAGTGCGACCGTCCCATCATCTATTTGGACATGGATGAAGAAGGGCGGACTGAAAAAGTTGCGCTGATCAATGGAGTAAGACGTCCTTTAAAGGAGCTGAACGCTCAAGAGAAGCATGATGTCGAAGAACACGGCTTCACCTATTATCACACACCCCATGTCCGGGGAACGCACTTTGATCTTCCCGGATCGAAAGGGGCAATTATGCTTTCGCCGACCGTCAACGCAAACGACCGCGACCAGGCCTTCTACCGCGCAAGAGGATTGGGTGAAGAGCATGCTGTAGTCCCCTTCATTTCCCAGAAACAAAGCGCTGAGTTTGCAGCTGCACATGATGGAAGAGAGATGACGATCGGTGATCTGCTGAAAATCCAGCATGTGCAGACAAAGGATGAAGAAGGCAACGAAGACCTTTCCGCCTATGTTCTGCACATCAAAGGGCAAACCGTCCTGGCAGCCGATCGTGCAAAAAAACGGCTCCAGTTGGATTCTAGTTCTGCACTTCAATCACTGAATCGATGGACAGAAAGCTCGCATAAAGAAAAAAACCAGGCAAGGGTTGAGGCAAGGGTCAAGGCATTTGAGATCCTTGAAAGCCTTTCTGTACGCGATACAGGAAACGACGCCTATTTACGGATGCTCGAGAGCCAATCCCGTCAAGGCGGGTCGATGCCTACCGATGAATATCTTAGAACTGTTGTTATTAGACATGAGCTAGATAGAATTGAGGATTTCGTCAAAAAAATTGATAAAATAGAGGCTGCTGACAAACCAGAACTTATTGCAGCACTTGCCGTCATCAAAGAGGAATTGCAAAAGGCTAAAGACAGATTAGAAGCGGAGATTGTGACCATAGAAAGCGAATGGGATGAAAAGCTGTCCAGGCAATATCCTGCTGTCACATCGGCCGCGCCTGCTACCCAGGAAACAGCTGAAACGGAAGCTGAGGCGGAAGCTGAGGCCGTTGCAGAGACGACAGCTGAATCAGAAGCGGACTCTGCAAGGAAAAAACGCACGATCAAAACCCGCGAGATCTTGACTGTTCCAGACTATGAGCTCCTGGACAGCTTAACTCAAGAACCTAAGAAGATGGCATCACATCGAACAATACAAAATGCCACTTCAACGATTCTGGAATCGGCAGATTCAGACATTTCAAGAGGCTGGAATGAACATGTGGGAATCACAGCCCGTCTACGTCATCAACTGCTTATGTCTGGAAATACTAAAATTTCAGAAACAAAAGTATTTGTCGTAGAAAAAAGAGGGGATCCTGTCATTATCCTGGGAACTGCAGAAGAAGCAAATAATGTAAAAGGGCATTTAAATGGGGCGATGTCTGCATATTATATGCCTGAAGGATCTTCCTTTACACCTGAAGTTGAATCCGTCACAGGATACACGGTTACTCCCTGGCAAAATCCAAATGGAGAGCTGGAACTTCAGTTCGGAGGAACCTCGATTGCAGGAATACCAGTCAGAGATGAGTTTGATGACAGACAGGCGCTAAAAGGAAAGATCTATCTTTCATTGATCCATGTGGGCTTCTCTCCAATTTCTGATAAAGGCTGGAGAGATATTGAGGCTTACTGGAAATCACTAACGGATGAACGCGATGAGGCAAAACGCAAGCATTTTGACGCTACAGAAAATTTAAGACAGATGGAAGAGGAGATCAAGGGTCTCCAACCACATGAACTTGAGGAAGCGCGTCAAACGATTAAAGAGATTAGACAAGACGCCGAGAAAGCTGCCGCACGGTTTGAAGCCGCAAAAGAAGCTGTAGCGAACGTACAGACATCACTGGATGCTGCATTGAAAGTGAGGAACCCGACGCTTCTCAGCTTGGCCGCCGCCCATATGTGGGATAAACGTGAAGAGATAATCTCTCTGGGAGGAGGTGCAGCTAAGGAGGATGTGGTAAAAGTGACTAATGTCGATGAGGCTAAAGCTAAAATAAAACAAGAAGTCTCATCTGTACATGAAACAAGGAAATATACAGAAGCAAGAAAGTGGATAGACAAGAATGCCCATGACGACATCCGTCACATCCTAAGCCAATGGATTGACGAAGAATACCCTGGTTAAGTTGAAAAAAAATAATTAAACGCCCGCTCGCTTTGCTCACTCAAGACGCAAAGACGCAAAGAAAAACTGTCTGAGCAGTGTCATCGATCGTTCGTATCGTTGAATTGTCTTTCAACCAATGACAATGTGAAACCCAATTCTCTAGTCAGGAGCTGAATAATCTTACTTATCCTGCCGCTTGCGATCCTGTTTATCCTGTTTTTATATTAAATCCAGGCACTCATTTTCCGGATGAAACTTAAAACATTTAATTTATTGAAATTTAGTATTTAATTAATTAAAATACTCATTCAATATTAAAGAGTAATATAAAATGAGCGCAGTTTTAAATTCAGACAAATTTATCGAAAATTCCATTGTTCAAGCGCTCACCAACGAAGATACCGCTCCCCTGCACGCCTTATTAGCCGGCGGCGTATCGTTAAGGGTCATCTGCTCAGCATCCAGAAAGCACAAAATCGCCCATTCACCAATCACGCGGGAAATCAGGCAATGGAACCAACAGTCCCAACCGGATAAAATCTCCACCTTTTCCAAAGACCTTTTCCAGCAATCCACCCCAGAGAAAGCCTCCCATCTCCTCTCATGCTTTCTCGAGGCAGGAGGGCTGCTCCCCTCCCTTCCCCTTTCCCCATCCCCTAAAGAACTCGTTGTTTATTTCCAGGCCTTGAACAAGCTCGCTGATAAAAATCATCTTAGACAGTTTATTCGTGACAATAGAGACAACGGAGCGCTGATTAATGAAGTGATCCGACAGGACGACGTCGAGCTCTTAAAATTGATCATCTCTATTGAAGCGATCAATTCCCCAGTTTTAGAAGGAAATCCCCCTCTGCACCTCTCTTGCAGATATCGCACAAAAAAGTGTACAGCCTATTTACTGGACAAAGGAGCAGATCTCAATCTTCCCGGGCGCCAGCAAATGACCCCTCTGCACTATGCTGTCCTTGTTTGCGATCTTGAAACGGCACATCTTCTGACCACGAGGGGCGCTGACCCCACAAGAAAAGATCTCAATGATGAAACTCCATACTCTCTACCGCTGCGACTCGGGAACAGGCGTGTAGCTTTTGCTGTTTTCAAAAAATGGCCCCTAGTTATTGAAGCGTTTAAACGCACAGGAAATTTCGACAGTTTAAAAGCAGATCTGATAAAGGAGCCGAAACGTTTTGTTGGCGATGTTTTTCCCCTTCTCGAGCTCCCATTTTTGCTCCAGGATTCAGAATGGATCCAGAAAGTCGCCAAAACGATGCCCCAGGAGGAATATGAAAGAGAGTGTCAGCACCTTCGTAGAACCTATTCTGGAGCCTCTTTTACTGTATTAGATGATGCCCGTCTGTCGATTGCCGCAGACCACATTATCGAACTCGGAGCGTTGGCGAGCAAAACACTTCCGGAAAGACAAATTCTACAGTCGATAGACCTGACTGAGCTTCTCGTTCTGTTCGATCAGATCAATTTATCCAAGCCGGATCAGCCAGGATACCGCAATCCGGCAACGGTAAAAGATTCCAATGGCAGAAGCTACACTGCATCTGAACTTCGCGATAAATTGGAAACTTTGATTTCCGAAGTCTCCTGCCGGGTCCCAAAAGCTGGAATCCCTCCGCTGGACCAGTCAGGTATTATCGAAACCTTGCAAACATTTTCGCGAGGGCTGAACAATGACAAAAAGGAGATCTGCTCCCCAATTATAGATGGTCTGATCGACTACCTGACCCCCGACCAAATATCCCCGCCTCTTGACCCTCTTGTTGATCAGCTCAAAGAAGTTCTGTCGACTGAAGAATCAAATACTCTAGCGCCCCATATTGAGAAAATGCGCCGGTTCGATCACTGGTATCAACAACTAGAAGATACGTTGAAAGCTATTCTACTCTCTGTAAAACAAGAAGAGTTCGATGATGCCGTTCCCACACTCCTGGAGCTGGCACTAGCCGGTGGGAATTGCGGAGGCTGGACCCTTGGCGACGCACAAAAAATCCACCAGCAAAAAACAGGAATCGTCCACGATCTTCGGACTCAGATCCTATTAACACTTAATTCTTTATATCAAAACCTTCTCGACAGTTTCGTCTCTCTGCAAGATAATCAAAATCGTCATGAACGAACAAAAATACAATCAAATATCGAAAAACATTTCGGAATTCGATGCGAAACGGCGCAAGATCGGCCCCATTTCCTCGATCCACTCTCTCGATTAAAACAAGATCCTCTATTCATCCTGGAATCCTTTAAAAAAAATTATACTCCTTCTATAATAATAAAAGAGCTCAATGAAGCGCTGAATGGGGAAAACCCGGTGATCGACCGCGAACTTCTGGTCGACTGGGCAAAGGAACACATCCCGGAAACATGGAATTCCAGCTTGGACGGCCATACCTATTTAGGTGAACATGTGTTTGATCTGGAGACGGGTAAAATAAAACGGTCCTATCTCATTTTCATGCTTACCGAATTGAAAATTCTAATTTTAAATTAAATATTTCTGTAATATAATATAGATATAGGGGTATTTAATAGCTACCTTTTAAAGGGGAAGGAAATGAGTAAATTCTTTATCTATCTGATCGTAGCCACCTTCCGGTTTATTTTAAGTTTAAGGTATAGAATTGAAATAAAAGGACTGGAAAAGTTAACACCTGAAGCGCTCGATCGAAAAGGCGGGGTCATCTTTTTACCCAACCACCCTGCCGCATTAGTCGATCCCGCCATCGTTGCATTATCGGTATTTCGCAAATTTCCAATCAGACCATTGATCGTCGAATATATGTACTTTACACCGGGCGTCCACGCTCTGATGAAGTATTTGAATGCAATACCCGTCCCAAATTTCGAAAGCTCGAACAACAGCTTAAAAAGAAAACGGCACGATGTCGTAATCAATGAAGTGATCAAGGGATTAAAGAGTGGAGAAAATTTTCTCCTCTATCCGGCAGGCCGTTTAAAACACACGCATATTGAAAAAATCGGAGGAGCATCCGCAACACAGACAATTCTATCAGAAACCCCTGAAGCCAATGTTGTCCTGGTTCGCATTAAAGGACTCTGGGGCAGCAGTCTGTCAAGAGCGCAAACAGGACAGGTCCCCGACCTTCTCTCCACAATGAAAAAACATATCTGGACCCTATTGAAAAATTTTATTTTCTTCGCTCCGAGAAGGAAAGTGATTGTGGAACTGGAGCCCGCCCCCCAAAATTTCCCTTATGAGGCTAACCGGCTGGACATGAACCGCTGGCTGGAAAATTACTACAACCGCCCTGACGGCCTTTCTGAACAAGAAGGCGAATATCCGGGAGAAACTTTGGTTCTTACCTCCTATAGTTTTTTGAAAGAGGAGCTGCCTCAAGTTTACGACCCTAAAGCTGATAGTGACCGCCGCGTCGTTCACATGGAAGATATCGATTACGATGTTCAAGACAAGGTGCTGAAGAAGCTTGAAGAGCTTACCGAGATCAAAAAAAGTTCGATCAGCCCGGAAATGTCACTTTCAGCAGATCTTGGGCTCGACTCCCTGGACATCTCCGAACTGGCGATGTTCATCAATGATCATTTTGATACGGGCCCCTTGCCAGTGGCAGAAATGACCCACGTTGATAAGGTCATGGCATTTGCCGCCAAGCAATTCGAAGCACAGAAAAAAATTGAAGAAGCTCAAACCGATCTGAAAAAATGGGCATACTCAAAAGAGTCTAAAGCAGCCAAGATATTCGAGGGTGAGACGATGATCGAGGTGTTCCTCGACGCATCTTCAAAGCTCAAACATCAACCCATATATGCCGATGCCCGCTCGGGAATCCTCGATTATTCAAGAATGAGGCTAGCTGTTTGCCTGCTTGCTGAGAAAATACGTCAAATGCCTGGAGACTACATCGGCGTCCTTCTTCCCGCTAGTGTCGGCGCGTTCCTCTGCTTGTTCGCGATCCAGCTTGCAGGAAAAATCCCGATCATGATCAATTGGACGATTGGGCCGAGGCACATCAAGTCTATCAAGGAACTGACGGATGTTCAGTCTGTTTTGACTTCCTGGGCGTTTCTGGAAAGATTAAATGAGGTAGATCTGTCAGGGATCGATGACAAGTTGATCATGCTCGAGACAATGAAACGCCATTTTTCCATCTTCGACAAAATCCGCGCATTATTCCGTTCCAAAAGGAGCAATAAATCTATATTGAAGACGTTTGGAGCCGACAAGCTGACGAAAGACGACCCAGCCGTGGTCCTTTTTACCAGCGGCTCTGAAAGCATGCCCAAGGGTGTGCCGCTCAGCCATCACAATATAATATCTAATCAAAGTTGCGCCCTTTCCGTAGTGGAGATCAAGACAGATGATGTCCTGTTGGCTTTCTTGCCTCCCTTTCATACATTTGGATTTGCAGTCGGTACGCTGGGCCTTTTATCAGGGGTCCGCACTGCCTTCTATCCCAACCCAACGGATGGCGAAGGGCTTGCAAAAAGCTTTGAAACATGGAGCGCGACGATCAGCGTTGGAGCACCTACTTTCCTTCGCGCATTATTGAAAGCGGCAACACCCGAACAAATAGCGTCGATGCGTCTCTGTATTACGGGAGCTGAGAAAACACCTAAGGAATTGATCGATCTAATTACAAAATTCGATAAAAAAGAGTGCCTCATCGAGGGGTATGGAATCACCGAATGTTCACCGATCATCTCCGCAAACCTCCTTGGCCGTCCTTTACAGGGCGTTGGTAAACCGATCCCGATCTGCGACGTGATTGTCGTCCATCCTGAAACGCACGAAAAGCTTCCGCAGGGAGAAGAGGGCTTGTTCATTGTTCGCGGCCCCAATGTCTTTAAGGGGTATATCAACAAAGATCTCCCCTCACCATTCATCGAAGTGGACGGAAAGATGTGGTACAATACTGGCGACATGGGATTTTTTGATGAAGAGGGCTTTATGCACATTTCCGGCAGGAAGAAGCGCTTTCTTAAGGTTGGTGGAGAGATGGTCAGTTTGCTGGCGATAGAAACAGCTTTTGTCAATGCCTCGGATGGAAAAAAATGGCCCATAAGAGAAGAAGGCCCCTCGATTGCGATCATTGGCAAAGAAAATCCTGGTGCGAAACCTGAAATTATCCTGGTCTCGACATTTGATATTCCCGTCGATGAGGCCAACCAAACGTTGCGCGAAGCTGGTTTCAGCAACCTGATCCGCATCAATGATGTAGAGAAAGTGGAAGAAATTCCGATCATGGGAACAGGAAAAACAAATTACCGCATCCTCGAAGAACAGTTTTTCAAAGAGAAGGCATCTGCATAAGAATTGAAGATTACTGTGACACTCTATACAGAAGCAATGACCTGATCGGTTCAAATGTTCGACGATGGATCGGACAGGGCCCATATTTCACTATAGCTTCACGGTGTGCCTTGGTCCCATAACCTTTGTGTTTGGCAAATCCGTACTCCGGCCATTTCTCATCATATTCTAACATAATGCGATCTCGCGTCTCTTTAGCGATCACGGAAGCGGCAGCAATCGCCTGAGACCGGCAGTCCCCTTTGATCAGGGCCAAAAAAGGCAATGGCTGCATTGGCAGTTCAACAGCATCGATGAGAAGAAAATCCGGTTGTGGTTCAAGTGAATCGACAGCCTTGCACATAGCGGCTTTAGTCGCCTCCAGGATATTGATCTCATCGATCCGATCATGAGAAACGATACCGACTCCAAAAGAAACGGAAACATCCTGGGTCAACACATCATAGAAATATTTACGCTGTGATGCGGTCAATTTTTTACTGTCGTTAAGGCCGTGGAGTTGGTAATCAGGAGGGAGAACGCAGGCTGCAGCAACAACGGGACCTGCTAGAGGCCCGCGACCTGCTTCATCGACGCCCGCCGGAGATAAATATCCTGATCGGCGGGCCTCGCATTCAAAGTGGGTAAAATCAAGAAGGGCTTCTCCGGAATTAGGAGGAAGCGTTTTCCTGTTCTTTGTTGTTATCACCAGCGGTTTCTTCAGTAGGAGCTTCAACTTTTGCAGTCTCCGCTTCAGCAACCGGTGTGGTCGCTGTATCCTCTACCGCGGCAATTTCTTCCTTGATCTCTTCTTCAGGCATGACAGCTTCTTCTTCAAACTGAGCATTTTTCGAGACATATTCACGTCTCTGTGTCACACGAGCACGTACTTTGGCTTTCTTACCTGACGTTCCACGCAGATAATAAAGCTTTGCTCGACGGACCTGTCCCTGCCTCACAACCTCGATCATTGCGATACGAGGGCTGTGCAATGGGAATACACGCTCCATCCCTTCGCCGTATGCAACGCGGTGCAAGGAAAACGTCTCTGAGAGACCTCCACCTGATCTGGCGATTACTGTACCCATGAAAATTTGGATACGTTCTTTTTCACCCTCGATGATTCTCGTGTGCACTTTGATCGTGTCGCCCACGCGAAAGTCCGGGATGTCTTTCTTTAACTGTGTTTTTTCCAGTCGTTGAATGACTGCTGCTTTACTCATTTGTCATTTCTCCTTAAATCAAATAACTCTTCATTCAGAGGCCGCCGACATCATTGCCTTTGTCGAGATCCTCTCAAACCGCCAAATCTGGCCTTACCCTGCGCGTTTTCTCCAGCGCTCTCTCCTTTCTCCAAAGAGAGATCTTCTGGTGATTCCCGCTCAACAACACTTCGGGAACAGCGCGCGACTCGAACACTTCCGGCCGAGTATAATGGGGACAATCCAAATGTCCGTTCTCGAACGAGTCTTCATTGACTGCATCCTCATGGCCGACCACCCCTGGGATAAACCGGGAGATCGCGTCCACACAAACAATGGCCGCCGCACATCCGTTGGTCAAAACGTAGTCCCCGATGCTGATCTCTTCATCGACTTCGATGTCAATCACCCTTTCATCGATCCCTTCGTAATGTCCGCATAAAAAGATCAGATGGGACTCATTTGCCAACTCTCGGCATTTTTTCGCGGTCAGTGTCTTACCCTGAGGTGATAAATAGACCACCTTGGAGTCAGGTTGCCTGACCGAACGGATCGCTTTCGTCACAGGTTCAGGCATCAGAACCATTCCCGGCCCGCCGCCATAGGGCCTGTCATCCACTTTGCGATGGCGGTCTTCGGCATAGTCCCGTATATCTACCAACTGAATATCCAATATCCCAGCGTCGATCGCTTTTCGTATCATGCTTTCGTCGAAGGGCCCCTTGAAATAATCAGGGAATAGGGAAAGGATATCCATACGCATTGGACGATAACCCCTTAACTTTTCGCAGCTTTGCGCGCTTTCCTTTTTGCAACAACTTTTTGCTTTCGGGCCAATTCTTTATCCTTGATCGCTTTTGCAATCTCAGGATTGGATTGAGCAACAAGCGCGTGCGCTTTCTCTGTTAAAATCGCGCCCTGGTCCAGCCAATGCTCGACACGGTCGCCTTTAATACTGATCGTCTTTTCTGCTTCTGTTTCTAAAGGGTTGTACCAGCCGACTGTTTCTACATAACGGCCATCACGTGGACGGCGGCTGTCGGTAACGACAACTCGGTAGAAAGGACGCTTCGTACGACCTTGTTGACGAAGACGAATTTTTAACGCCATTGGGATCCTCCCATTAATTTTTCTAATTGTTTCATATTTGGCATGTTCTTAAAAAACTGTTTTGCTTTCTTAAACGATTTCACTAAACGGTTGATATCATCGATCGCTGTCCCGCTTCCCCTGGCTATTCTCTTTCGTCTGGGAACCGAGAGATCGGATTTGCAAATTCTTTCATCCGGGGTCATGGACTGGATGATCGCTTCGACCTTGAAAAATTCCTTGTCGTCGATCTCCATCTCTTTCATTTTACTCATTCCGGGCAGCATCCCCAGCAGGCTTTTAAACGATCCCATTTTTTTCACCATCTGGATCTGCTTGAGATAATCATCATAAGTAAAGGTCGCTTTGCGTATTTTCTCTTCGAGCTTTTTCGCCTCGTTTTCGTCAATATGCTCTTCCGCTTTGCGTACGAGGTTGATCGTATCGCCCATGCCCAGGATTCGGTCGGCCATCGAGTTTGGACTGAAGGGCTGGATGTCGTCTACTTTTTCGCCAACCCCCTCGAATTTCAACGGCTTTCCCGTCACTTCCCTGATCGAGATCGCCGCCCCGCCCCGGGTATTGCTGTCGAGCATAGTCAAAATTGTCCCGGTCACTTCAACTTTCTGGTTGAACTCATTTGCGACTGTAACAGCGTCCTGACCGGTAGCGGCGTTGGCAACAAACAGGATTTCGCTAGGGCTGGTCGCCTTTTTGATCTGCTCAAGCTGGTCCATCAGCTCATCATCGATGTGCAGCCTTCCTGCGGTATCGAGAATAAGAAGGTCAAACCCTTCCTGATAAGCCCTGTCCAATGCTGCTTTCGCGACCTTCACAGGATTTGATTCGTTAGGAATGGAAAAGACCGGCACTCCGATCTTCCCCCCCAGAGTCTTCAACTGTTCAATCGCTGCAGGACGCTGGAGGTCGCATGCGGCCAATAGCGGTTGTCGGCATTTTTTCTGCTTTTTCAAGTAGTTTGCCAATTTCGCACAATGGGTGGTCTTACCGGACCCTTGCAGTCCGCACATCATCACTACCGACGGTTTGGACTTAAGGTTCAGCGGCGCTTCTTCCCCGCCCATCAGTTCAACAAGTTCATCGTGCACGATCTTGATGAACTGCTGACCCGGAGAGACAGATTTTAGGACTGCATCCCCCAGAGCCTTTTCCTTAACTCTCTTCACAAGGACTTTCGCAACAGAATAATTGACATCAGCCTCGAGCAGCGCCAACCGCACTTCAGAGACAGCTTCCGCTATATTCTCTTCGGTCAACTTGCTCTTTCCCGTGATCTTCGAGAAGAGGTCCTGCATTTTATCTGTTAATGCGCCAAGCATTGAGCCAACTTTACTTATTTTAACGTGAATAGGATACTTAAAAATTCATTCAATTTCAAGGGCTTTTTCTAAGAGAGGTACGATTATTTCAGAGAGCGTCCTTAAGTGTCGCATAGAAAAAGCGGTCCATTCGCCCCCAATCCTGTTCAAACCAGACATCTTCCCAGATTTCCTCAGAGAAAAAAGCCTCGACCTTCTTCCCCTGTCCCATGCCGATCTCCATCCAAACTCTTGCGCCAGGATTCAGATAATCAGGAAGTTCTGAAGAAAATCGTTGATAAAATTCCAAGCCGGATTCACCAGGGACAAGGGCCATTTTGGGCTCAAAATGCTTCACTTCGACAGCAAGCGTTTGGTACTCGTCTTCTCTTACATACGGCGGATTGGAGACAACATAATCAGCCTGTTCGCCCTTGAAGGGTTCCAGCAGATCGCCTTTCAATATTCTAACCTCGACGCCGTTCCTCTCTGCATTCTCCTTTGCCACTTCTAACGCGTCTTCAGAAAGGTCGGACAAAGTGACGGAGAGCTCAGGAAAACGCTTTTTCAGAGAAATTCCAATGCAACCAGAGCCTGTACAGATATCCCAAAGAGCCTTACCCTCTAATTCTTCTTCTTCAAGCTCCTTAATGATCTTATCAACCAGGATCTCAGTTTCCATGCGAGGAATCAGCACCCTTTTATCGACTGAGAAGACGCAATTAAGAAATTCGACACAGCCTTTGATATACTGATTCGGCTCCCCTTTTACCCTGCGGATAATCACTTCGCGACACTTTTCCACTTCCTTTTCGGTCAGAGGACGGTCATGCTGCATGTAAAGCTCAAGAGGCTTCATTCCCAGAGCGTCACCAATCACAATGGCCGCCTCTTTACGGGCACCGGCCATTTTCCTCTCACGGAAGAAAACGATACATTTATCGAGAGCTTCCTTGACCGTGATCATGTTTCAAAATTTTTCTGGTAAAAATGCGCGACAATGGCATTTACGATCTCTTCCAACTCCCCTTCCATCACCTTGTCTAAATTGTATTTGGTCAAATTGATCCGGTGGTCGGTAATACGGTTCTGCGGGAAGTTGTAGGTGCGGATCCTTTCGGAGCGGTCGCCGGACCCAACCTGCGATGCTCTAGCTGAAGCACGCTCTTCGAACTTTTTCTGCGCCTCTATCTCCATAATCTTCGCTTTAAGGAGACGCATGGCCTTATCTTTGTTTTTGTGCTGGCTGCGCTCTTCAGAACAATAGGCTACGATACCTGTAGGGATATGAGTTAGACGCACAGCGCTGTCTGTCGTATTGACATGCTGACCGCCTGCGCCTGACGCGCGATAAGTATCGACCCTGAGGTCCTTTTCATCGATCTGAACGTCGGAATCTTCATCAGGTTCAAGCAAAACTGCTACGGTAATCGCGGAAGTATGGACTCTTCCCTGGGTTTCAGTTTCCGGCACGCGTTGGACGCGATGCGTCCCCCCTTCGAACTTAAGATACCGATAGACGTTTGGACCGCTGAGGGCCATCATGTATTCTTTATACCCTCCGGCATCAGAAGGACTGCTTGCCAGTTCTTCATATTTCCAGCCCATGCTGTCAGAGAACATTTTGTACATGCGCACACAGTCACCGACAAACAGAGCTGCCTCATCGCCTCCTGTTCCGGCCCTTAGTTCGAGTATTGTGTTCTTACTGTCGTTCGGATCAGGCGGGACGATCAGGCTTTCAAGCTTTTTTTGAAGTTCCTCGACTTTCTTGGTCAGACGCTCAATGTCCTCTTCCAGAACTTTGAGAAACTCTGGATCGTTTTCCATCTGGAGCATCTCTTGGTTGTCTGACAGTTCCTGACGGCTGGTCGTGAGATCTTCATGTACTTGTTTTAGCTGAGAGAGGTGGGCATGTTCCTGCGTCAGAAGCCTGTACCGTTTCTGATCGTTAATAACATCAGGTTGACCAAGAAGTTCTTCCAATTCCGGAAGCCTGCCAAGCATCTCCTCCACTTTATTTTTCATGAATATTCCCGTTGGATGCGTCTAATGAACAAAAGCGCGCACAATTAAATAGCGGCTACTTCTCTTCTTGTTCTGCCGACTTCTTTTTACGGTTGACAGAGTAGCGTTTTTTAAATTTGTCAACACGTCCTTCAGCATCGACAAATTGAGTGCTTCCGGTAAAAAACGGGTGGGATGCAGAGGATACGGATACGTTGCAGACGGGGTATTCTTTCCCTTCGAAAGTTTCTGTTTTATCTGATTTCAGAGTCGATCCGCAGATAAATTTTGTTCCAGTTGAAGAGTCGACAAATAGGACTTCTTGGTATTCAGGATGTGTATCTTGTTTCATTGAGAGTCTCCTAGCTTTTAATATGGAGGAGTATACACTTCAATTTTATAAATCACAAGCAAAATCGATTTATTGCATTATCCCGGCGGGATTGCTATAATTCCCACCATGACGACGACACTTTCCTCATTCCGCTTAGGTCCGGAGTTTACTCCAGCATCCGTAAGAAAGCTTATCATCTATACTCTTTGTTTGAGCTTAGGCTCTGCTTTTTTCAATCCTTTTTTCACACAGCTCTTCGGAATTCCGGGGCCGCAGGAGTGGTTAAGTTTGTCATGGTGGGGAATGGACCGCTACCTGCTCTGGCAGCCTTTGACCTACTTATTTGTCCATCCATTCCGAGGAGGTATCGGGTTCTCTTATTTTATAGGATTGATTTTCAATATGTATATCCTTTGGGTCATGGGAAGCGACATCTGCCAAAGGGTCAACGAAAAATCCTTTACCCGGTTCTATCTCATTTGCGGTGTCCTCAGCGGACTTGCAGCCCTTCTGCTTATGCCGGTCATCGGTCAATTCGCTGTCCTGGCAGGCCCGACCTCTTCCATCATCGCAATTTTGATCATCTGGGCCTTCCTAAATCCCGAGCAGGAGCTCCTTCTTCTCTTTCTCTTTCCGGTCAAAGCGAAGTGGCTTTCACTCGGTATAGTCGGGGTCGCCCTTTTGGTCAGTATGTCCAACTTTCAGCTGGTCTACTTCTTCCTTTATTTATTTGGAGCAATTTTCGGCTATTTATACGGACTGATCGCCTGGGGAGTCCATAGCCCATTCTCTTTCCTGTATAAAACCGAGCTCGCGATCATCAGGGCCTCTCAAAAGGTACGCTCTCGTCTTCCTAGAAAGAAAGGAAGCGCGAAAAGCAAGGTGATCAATATCAAAACGGGTGAACCTGACGATGACGATGCCTTTATCGACGCGATGCTCGAGAAGATCTCCCGCTATGGGGAAAACTCGCTTTCTTACAGTGAAAGAAAGCGGATGAAAAAGATCTCCGAAAAGAAATCCAAATAACCTCTTCATCCAGATTGATTCGAATTAAAACAACCGATTATCATTTATTCTGTAGACAAGCGTTACTAATTAAAATAAAGAATAGATATTATACCATGATCCATGGATAGCCTGGATTTTTACTCACCCTTGAGTAATCCCCTGTCTTCTTCCCTTGTTCTATCGTAATCTCATCAGTCGGTTTTCCATCTGGACCTTTGAATTCATCGTCGAGGCTTACTATTCTCGTATCCTCTTCAGCAACGAGTTTATAACCCATAAATTTATTTTCTTGGAATGACCTGATTGAACTGCTTAAATCAGGACAATATTTAATATAGCGATATCCATACAAAATGCTTTGAACGATTGGGATTGATTCTATTACACCAGCGGCTATATTGCCTGCCCCGTGTATGATATGCCGACAAGAAAACAAAAATGCCTGTCTCATTGGATTCTTTGGCACAGTCATTACTGCTGGAATTGCCAACAAAAGTGCCGTTGCAACGGAGGTTATCAATTGAACCCCTCCCATTGCTATTTTACCAGCACCAGCTAAAGTACCGATAACAGGGTAAAAAGAAACATCTGATAAGAAATTTTCTACATTTAAAATATTTCTTTCCAAAACTAACATTCCACATACTCCTTAAAAATTTATTATTTATTTTAATTTATGATAGAATATGTATTATATAAAATTAATTTTAATTATATTACCGTATAAAAACTGATAAAATACCCTACATCAGAAAAATGAGCGCCTGCATAAAAATTACAGACCTGAATTGTTGAAATCACTTGATAAACGAGATTATACCGATAATGTTTCAAAATTGTGCTTCATTTACTTTGTAGACACCCTCTGAATTTCTACCCGCCTGCATCGCCCAACTCGTTCGAGTTGAACTGCTTCGGCGCCGACCATGTCTGATAGAAATTCCGGGCGCCTCCTTGCCTGAAAACCCAATTTTGAAACATTATCGGTATAGGTCACAATCGCAGGCTTTCTTCAATAAACTCGCCTTCTAAAGGATTGACTTTTTATTAATTATTTGTTAATATTCCCATAATTTTAACTAAATAAAAGTAATGTTAAATGAATAATCAACCGCCACAAAAACAAAAATACTCAATGCTTCATTCTTTCAAACAGGAGATAGAGCTCGATAAAGACTCCCCTGAAAACCGTCCTTATTCCTATTTAAAACCCTCAATTTTATTCTACCGCATCGCATTTTTGACCATCGGGGTTGTCTATTTCATCTTGGCATTCATTATTCTGTCAAAATCGCTGAGTTGGACCTGCTCCCTTCTGTTCGGAAGCTCTACAGCTGTAAAAACAACATTGTTAACGATTTGCGGAACAATCAGTTCCGTTTCTCTCTATTATGGCCTGTTCATGACGACAGAAAGAGAATCTGTAAAAGTAATCATTCGAAAAGCGAGGCGAAAACTTCAGCGGTTAATTGGACCTAAATTCAGCTTTTATGCGCTCAAACGTTTTTTTCACGTTGATGAACAAGGGGAACAAAGCGACGTTCTTTATCACCATGTCAGCAACATTATCGACAAACTAGACCATTTACAGATTGAATGTGTCCACCTCGTCGACAGAATTGTAAAGTCGGATTCGTTAGATGATCGACAAAAAGAAGATCTTCTCAATCAGGCGATCATTGAACTGCGCTTTAAACTTGAAACGATGATCGATACCTTCGAACAAAAATATTTACCGATGTGAGTGCTCCAGCGACTTAAGGGCTATTTGAAGACTCTGGATCCCTGCAAGTAATCCTTCTTCGTACCGAAAAACGGGGTTCTCTTCAAGCTCAGGATAGTCATTCGGTTGAAGGACATCTTCCGGAGTAAGTTGAGGAACGATCTTCCTGCCTAGTTTAAGAAGGTGCGTCCGTTGTTCCTGGGCCATTTGCTCGGCCAGCTCATGAACCTCTTTCCATTCCATTATTTTTTTTCTCCAAACGCCTCTTTTTGAAAAAATCCTGCATCAAAGCCCCGCAGTAATCGGCAAGGACCCCGTTTCTGATCTGGATCTCATGGGTCGGATGTGGCTTGTCGAACAAATCCACCCAGCTCCCATTTGCCCCATGCCGGATATCAGGAGCGCCCCAGACAAGATTGCTCACCCTCGAAAGGAGCATGGCGCCCGCACACATACTGCAGGGTTCAATTGTACAATACAAGGTCGAACCGCTCAGCCGCCAATTCTCTTCAGCTGCCTCCCCGACTGTGATGCAGAGCATTTCCGCATGCGCGGTCGCGTCTTTAAGCATCTCGACCTGATTGTGACCGCGGGCAATCACCTTGCCTTCCTTGACCAGAACCGCGCCTACAGGCACCTCCCCTTTGAGGTACGCCTTCCACGCTTCCTTCAATGCAGCCAGCATAAACGTTTCGTCATCGCTTTTGGGTTCGATAAAAAAGGGAAACTGTTCTTTTAAAATCTCATTCATGATACAAAAATGATAACAAATTCACGGACTAGTATGCAATGAGCGATCACCCTTTTTATGGCAAAGACATCTACAGAGACAGGGAAGAAGAGTATATAGAAACACTCTTAAAGAAATATAAAAAGGAACCTGTAAATGAAGAGCTGAAAGAGAAAATCTGGGACGAACTGATGTGGGAGAAACATCTCGGCAATATTCACATCCCTTTCAAAGTCGTGATCCGCAAAGACGCCAAGAATAAATACCCGGATACGATCGAAGTGATTCTCGATACCAAGGTCTAAAACATTTTAATCTGCCTGGCAATTTCTTTTTGACAATTCCCTTTGGCCAATTGAGAAGCGGTACGCCAGTCGCAAGCTCTCATCGACCGTCTGGCCCCTCGTTCTAACAGCAAGCCGACGACATCTTGATGTCCCCACACTGCGGCGATGTGCAGTGCAGTCATGAGAGAGCCATCGGTTGTCGAATTAATCCCGGCTCCATGATCAAGCAATACCCCAACCATGGCAGCGTTCCCCTTACAGGCTGCAACGTGAAGAGGCGTCCACCCCTCGCAACGGATATTGAGATCAACCGTCTTTGACTGATGCAGAAAATCATCTAACGGCCTGGCCTCGTTTTGGATGACAAGAGAGAAAATCTCATCAATCACCCCCCTTTTCTCTGAAAAGGCTTCCGATGGAACGAATTTTGATAATACAGAGCCTTCTGTTGGTCGGATTCCCGTTAGCGCCATTGAACAATCCCCTACATGCTTTTGTCACACAATAAAATGGCTATACAAACAATGTAAATCGTTTTTTCCTTTATACTACCTTTTTTTTAAGGATAGAGCGATTCAGATATGACGGCGACCTTGACTTTTATTGGGGATTATGCTAAAATGGAGGATCATAAACTATAAGAAATGCAAATTACTGGGGGCATTGAATGTCAATAGACAAAGGCACAAAAGAAGAAATCACCAAAAAGTTTCAGCTACACGAAAAAGACACCGGATCCGCTGACGTTCAAATTGCAATTTTAACTGAAAGAATTGCTGAGTTAACAGAGCATTTGAAGCGCTCCCCAAAAGATCACGCGTCCAGACTGGCCCTGCTGAAGCTGGTCGGTCAAAGACGCCGTCTACTGGACTATCTGAACTCCACGGATACGGTAAGATATCAAAGCTTGATACAAAAGCTAAAACTTAGAAGATAAGAGAAGGCAGCGAAAGCTGCCTTTCTCATTTAAGGGGAAAATAGGGGTTTCAACTACAGATTGTTATAGAAGTCAGAAAACAACGTTCAATTAAATTGAAGGCTGTTTTCTGAATTCTATCTTTCCTTCCCATCACATTTTCCCCATGACATTGAAAACGAAAACAGGAGAACACCTATGCAAAAGAATACAATGAAAGTGGTCGTCGGAGAAGAAGAGATCACATTTGAAACTGGGCAGATCGCCCGCCAAGCGAACGGGTCCGTTGTTGTCAAAGCTGGGGAAACCATGCTTTTCAGCAGCGCATGCGCTTCAGCTGAACCTCTGGAAAATGTCGACTTTCTTCCATTGAGAGTCGATTATCAGGAAAAATTCGCCTCTGCCGGAAAAACCCTGGGTGGATTTATCAAGAGAGAAGGTCGTCCGACTGAAAGGGAAACGCTCGTCTGCCGACTGATCGACAGACCAATCCGTCCCATGTTTGAAGACGGATATTATCAAGATACACAGCTGCTCAACTACGTCTGGTCCTATGACGGAGTCAACTCCCCTGACGCATTAGCGATCTGCGCCGCGTCCGCAGCATTGACGATCTCGGACATCCCTCTTAAGAAAGCGATCGGCGCTGTCCGCGTTGGCATGATCGATGGAAGATTTGTCCTGAATCCGACAGTCGAACATCAACAGCAATCCATCCTTGACCTGATGATCGCGGGAACTGAAGACGCTGTATTAATGATTGAAGGCTACTGTGAATTTCTCACAGAAGAGCAAGTGCTTGAAGCAATCGCGATCGGTCACAGCGGAATCCAAACGATCTGCCGCGCACTGGAAAATTGGCGTCAGGAAGTTGGAAAACCGAAAAACCTCAGCAAGCTAAAACCTCTGGCAAAAGAAGTTGTCGATGCCGTTGAAGAACTTGTGAAAAGCGATATGGAGAAAGTCCTTCAGATCAGCGACAAGCAAGAGCGGGAAGAGACATTCGACAAAATCAAAGAGAAGGTCAATGAGGCCCTTTGTCCGAAAGAGGAAGAGAACCCGAAATTTGAAGCTTTGGAAGTAGCCAAAGCGTTTAAAAAAGTGTCTTCCAAATACATGCGTCAAATGATCCTCAAAGAGAAAAGACGCAGCGACGGTCGCGCGACAAACGAAGTGCGCTCCATCTGGATCGAACAAGGGCTGCTTCCCCGCACGCATGGATGCTCGCTGTTCACGCGAGGTGAAACGCAAACAGTCGCCATCTGCACGCTCGGCGGCAGCAATATGGCGCAGCGTTACGAGGACCTTAATGGAGAAGGTTCCCGCTCCTTCTATCTGCAGTATTTCTTCCCTCCGTTTTCTGTTGGAGAAGTCGGGCGTGTCGGTCCTCCGGGACGACGGGAAGTTGGCCACGGCAAGCTTGCAGAACGCGCGCTGACCAGCATTCTTCCAAGTAAAGAGGATTTCCCCTACACGATCCGTTTAGAGTCTAACATCACAGAGTCCAACGGATCCTCATCCATGGCGTCTGTCTGTGGCGGCTGCCTTGCGATGATGGATGCAGGTGTACCGGTCAAGCGTCCGGTTTCAGGAATTGCAATGGGGCTGATCCTCGAAGAGGACAACTTTACTATCCTGTCCGATATCCTCGGGATCGAAGATGCTCTTGGCGACATGGACTTTAAAATCACTGGCGACAAAGACGGGATCACCGCGTTCCAAATGGATATCAAGGTGGAAGGGATCACCATCGACATTATGCGAGCGGCTCTCGCTCAAGCCAAAGAGGGACGTACGCATATTCTTGAAAAAATGCTCGAAGTTTGCCCTGAACCTAAAAAGCAGATGTCCAAATACGCCCCACGCATTGAAGTGCTGAAAGTCAAACCGAGCAAGATCGGAACGATTATCGGCCCTGGAGGCAAGCAAATACGTGCTATTATTGAGGAAACCGGCGTAGACATCGACATCGACGATGAAGGTTTTGTCACCCTTTCCTCCCCTAACCTCGACGGATTGGACAAAGCGAAGAAGATTATCGAAGATCTGACAGCTGAAGTAGAGATCGGTAAGATTTACGAAGGAAAGATCACCTCGGTCGTTCCTTTCGGGATCTTTGTCGAAATCCTTCCAGGAAAAGAGGGGTTATGCCACATTTCTGAATTTGATACCCAGCGCACAAAAGACCTCAACGATGTGGTCAAGGTTGGCGACAACGTCCGCGTTAAAGTGATGGATATCAATGAACGCGGACAGCTTGTCCTTAGCAGAAAAGTCCTTCTCGTTAATCAATAGCCTTCCCTAAAATAGCTCTATCTATTAAAATAGATAGAGCTATTAATCACCTTACCTAACAATCACTCTTATATCATGTCATCTCTTACAGGCATAACCCTGCCAACCCAACAATTGCAACAAATGTCAGACGACCATTTCGAGATTAACTGGATAAATCTTGAAGAATTTCGTAAAGGGCTGACAGACGGACCTGCCGATTTTGATCATCGGCTCAAGCGCTTTTTAGAGCTTGCAACACTTGTCCCGGGGCGTAGAAAACAAGAAGCTGATTATTATCAGCTTTGGTTGAATTTCCCTCAGGGCACCCTGCGTCCTTTTCAAGAGGAGTTCAATCTTGACCTCCGTGCCTATTTTGGCGCTTATGAATCAAATACTCTCACCCAAGCATCCAGTGGAGAACTTCACACTACAGAGTTTTTCAACATTAAGATATTTGAAGAAAACAATGAGAAGATCCCACTGCTTCAAATCCGTTTAAATCCCATCGGAACTTTAGCTGAAATTGTCTATATCAAAAAAGGTCAGCATCTGTCCGGAACCCATCTCAAAGAAATCGCTTTGATGATTTTGAACTATTTCAAGCCTGACCTCGTTTATTTGAATGATGATGCGACATTCACATTTGCTATTCCAAATACATCCCACCCACTGACGGTCCCTATACGCTCCTATCTACCCATCATGAATAAAGAAGGGGAAACGTGGTATGGCAAGAGTGGTTTTTCCCCAATGCAATGCAAGGACCTGCAAACATCCGATCCCAAAATTCAAGTGTCACAGGATCCCACGCTTTACTATCGAGCAGTAAAAACCGTCAGAACGACAACCCTTAAAAACTTATATTGTGAGATTTTAACCGAAGATACCAAAGCAACACTCATTTCTCTTTGCCAAAGATACTTACCAGCTCTCAATTTAACAGGTTTGAACAGGAACCAGCGCCGATTAGCCTCTTTCACCGTTCATGACCTAGGTTATCAAATTTATCTAGCGGCGTCTACTCTCCAGGGACAATCCGACCTGGCCCTCTTTATTCAAAAAATCATTGCACGTAATGCTGACAATCCCCACCATTATTACCGTGCATTAGAACAAATTTATTTAACTTGTTTATGGAAATACTCCTATCGAAACCCTCTTGAGAATACATCCTATCTTGAAATCGAAAGTCTACTGGACTAAGGAATGGATTAATGCAGCCTAGCCCACCTCCTTCCCCAACAACTACCAGAGTCCATGAACATCATTCAGACAGTGGGGCCTCATGCTCGGCGGATCTCCCACCCGTCCCTTTTCATGCTGCCGTCCCTCCTTTGACCTTGCCTAACGGCAGACCTTCACTTGCACGAACAATCAGTCAAATTGAAATGGCCTCGAGTCGGTCCAGCTCTCCCCACACTCCACCTTCACAGCTCCCGGACAGTCCAGAAAGACCTACTTTCCACGAATTACCCATCTCTAAATCCGAAAAAAAACTGAACCGACAGGCCAGGAAATTTATCCTGTCGCGCTTCCCCATGCAGGACCCGACCACGATTTCCGCTGAGTATATCGCTATGAAGGTTGATATTATCGCAAGACATAAAATCCAGGAAGATATCCGTCGTTCTCCCGAAGCTGCTGTTACTTTAGATAGTGTTGTCGATCATTTTCAACTAAACGACTTCCTGATCTCAAATATCCAGAGGCGTTTGGGAACACTACGATCTTTGATTGAGGAATTTGCAGCTCTGCATGGTGCGCGCACTCAAAGAATGAAAGAACTCCACAATGATATCTCTTTACTGATGGCAACATCCCATTTAAAGAGCTTTATCAATTACACGATGAGGATTTGCCAAGGCCGTGATCGGGAATCCAAAAAACGTTGGGAAATCCTCAAGCTCGCATTTGAGGATCAGAAGGGTAAATACGAAAACGTGATTGCAATTCTCAATCGCTGGACGTCTCCAACTGAAGCGGAAACAAGGATCATTCAACAACATATCATTTATGAAACTAAAATCAATGCCATTGTTGGAATCGAGATTCCCTGGGAAGAGCTCCCCGGCACAGCATTCCCCATCGACAATATCTTATCTGATGACCCATTAAGGGCAATTTTCCCCTATGACCGCGTCCTCTTTAATTCCATCACAATCAATGGCATGCCCTTCCATAGCGCATCTGCCCCTTACACAAAAACCACTCAACCAGAATTCTTTTTTGATTTGTTAAAAGAACTTTATAGAGCTGGGTTTGCTGTGAAACGGGATCGAGAAATTCATTGCGATGTTCATACCCTATTAACAGCACTCGGTTCAGGTATGGAGAAAGATGTCATTCGCGCATTTTTAAAATCACATCCCTTACCTGTGTTAGACCTGCTGCGCCCCTATACAATGAGCTGTTGGGCCCATGCGGACATTGTATTCCGCAATCGCTTTAAAGCACTTTTTGATGAGCCCTATACAGCTAAACTGCAACAAGGGATGGACTGTGAGTTCCATATCAAAGGGCCGACCAATCATTTTGTCACACAAAGAAAGTCCTACTCGGTGTACCACAGATTAACGGCTCTTAGCGTCTATTCATCTCCAACTCCTGACACGACCAGGAAAATATGCACGGTCACAGTCGAGTGGACCATAGGAAAAGGACCTGATGGCTGGAAAGGGAGATTGGTTGTCACCGGTTTTAAATGGGATTCTCAGCCCACTACTGCAGAACAAAGAACAATCGCAGATATTTTTATCCCTCAAAAACTGGAATTATATACCGGCCCTTCTGTGAGACGCGGATCAGATGCAGCAGCCGCTTCATCCTCTTCTGCAGCGGCTTTAGTAATGGAGGAGACAGTTACTGACAGCAGCCAGGCTTCTTGTTCTTCAGGCAGCTATGATCCAGGTCCTCCCCCGATTGTTCCCCGATTGCGGAGAAGAGAATCACCAGATACCCCAAGAACGACATTTGAATCGAATGACAAAATTACTCGCGATAGAGCCCCTTCTTAATATCCAAAAAAAACAAAAAGACACCCAAAGAATATTTCCTAAGAGTGTCCTTTTAGCATATGCGAATACCCTGGACTACGCCCCCAGGTCGCTTCGCAATTCTGAAGTGGGATTAGAGATCGGCTTTTCAGACGTTTTTGCGTTTTGAGGCGGAGGTGGAGGCGTAGCCGGTTGCTTCTTATGCGACTCGGCTTCCTTTTTGAGACGCTCACGCTTCTCATCGGCATCCCATTCATCATTATAGATCTTGATAATGTCTTCCCTGTCGAGGGTTTCAAACTCCATCAACATTTGAGTCATCAGCTCGACGCGTTCACGATTGTCTTTGATGATTTGATAGGCGCGGTCATGCGCTTCATCTAAAATCGTTCGTACTTCGGCATCGATCGCGCGGGCAGTTTGCTCAGAGTAACGCTTCTCATGATAGTTCATCATCCCAAGGTACTGACCGCCCTGTTCGCGCTCATCATAGGCCACAGCGCCAAGCTTATCGCTCATTCCCCATTCACACACCATGCTTCGGGTTAGCTTGGTCGCCTGCTCGATATCCTGCTGCGCGCCGCTTGAGATATCATTGACGAAGATCTCCTCGGCGCATCGGCCGCCCATCAAGACTGCAAGTTGGTCCACGATCTCTCTTTTCCAATAGCTGAGACGGTTTTTCTCGGGCAGGAACATCGTTGAACCAAGTGACATCCCGCGAGGGATGATCGTCACCTTGTCAATAGGATCCGAGTGCTCAACTGCAAGACCGACGATCGTATGCCCGGACTCGTGGTAGGCAGTGGTCAGTTTCTCATTCTCATCCATTTCCAGGCTTCGCCGCTCTTTACCAAAAAGAACCTTATCTCTGGCTTCAAGCACGTCAACATTAGTGACCGCCGTCTTTTCTTTTCTGGCAGCGATCAGCGCCGCTTCGTTCAAAATATTTTCCAGATCAGCTCCGGAAGCTCCTGGCGTTCCTCTCGCAACCGTGTTCAGATCAACGGATTCGTCCATTTTGATTTTTTTCGCGTGGACTTTTAAAATTTCAAATCGCCCTTTAATGTCCGGCAGGTTGACGATGACAGTTCTGTCAAACCTTCCGGGCCTCAGCAACGCTTTGTCTAAAACGTCCGGACGGTTGGTCGCAGCGATCAGGATCACACCGTCTGTCGTATCGAACCCGTCCATTTCAACCAACAACTGGTTTAATGTCTGTTCCCGTTCGTCATGTCCTCCACCAATGCCAGCCCCACGATGACGACCGACAGCATCGATCTCGTCGATGAAGATAATGCACGGAGCGTTCTTTTTCGCCTGTTCGAACATGTCGCGAATCCGACTGGCGCCAACACCAACGAACATCTCAACAAAGTCAGACCCTGAGATCGAGAAGAACGGCCTGTCAGCTTCACCGGCAACAGCTTTAGCGATCAATGTTTTACCTGTCCCCGGAGGTCCGATACAGAGGACCCCTTTCGGAATATGTCCTCCCAATGCTGTGAATTTCTTAGGATTCTTCAAGAACTCAACAATTTCCTGAAGTTCCTCAAGCGCTTCTTCAACACCTGCGACATCCTTGAAAGTGACTTTATTCGTTTCTTTCGTCATCAATTTTGCAGGAGACTTTCCAAAGTTCATGGCTCCTGAGCCCATCCCTTTCATTTGACGGGAAAACAAGAAATAAAGCACGAGGACAACTAAAATCACGGGCAGAATCGTCACCATATAGCTCATGTAATTAGGCGCTGGCTCTTCACTTTTGAACGTTTTCTCCAGGACCGTGTTCAATGGCTGGTCCGGAGCTTTAAAAACCCCGCCCCTGTTGGCATTGAAGTTTTCCCATTCTTTGCGGGCATTGTTGAACCATTGGGTATATTTTTCAGGATCCTGTTTTTCCAACGTTTTAGTGGACAGTTCCTTATTATTGAAGAACCAGACAACTGTCGACACCGACTGGCGCGCTTTGTCCAGCTGAGCCTCATTCTCATCAAGCTTGAGGGCGACGGCGTTGTATTCGTCGACTGCTTCTTTGTAATTTCTAACGCTTCTGAGCTGCTCAAGTCTGACATGGTCATGG
Organism: uncultured bacterium; assembly: GCA_964635295.1. GTDB lineage: Bacteria > Chlamydiota > Chlamydiia > Chlamydiales > Waddliaceae > Waddlia. Next base: position 2,276 of record CAZWOB010000019.1, on the reverse strand, counting down.
ACCGTGTTCATCTCTCCGACAATCTCATCAAGCTGTTTGATCGCCTTCTCGTAAGCAGACAGTTTGAGGTTGACGCTGGATGAGCTGGTGCTCGTATTTGAGATCTCCCGGTCAAGTCCGCGCAGGCTCTGTTTGATCGACTCGTTGCCGATTCCCAAAGCCGGAGAGCGGAAGTTCCGAATAAACCCCATCAACGTATCACCGAACTGTGATACCAGTTTCGGCTGTGGATCCTTAACCAAAATCGCGTATTCATTGCGAAGCTCGGCCAAACTGACGATCGAACGGGACGAAAGCTGATCAACAATTAAGCTATGGTCCGTATCGTCTATGCTCGTGAACATGTCATCGACGACGACATAACCGCCTTGCGGGATCGGAAGCCCTGAAAGGTGCAGGAAAAGGTCCACGGAATCATCGATCCGATCGGTCAAACCGGTCATTTCATCTTCGATCCGCAATTTTTCAAAGTTCAACTGATGGTTGGTGTTGAGCAGATCAAGGAACTTGAATCGATTTTTACTCTCTTCAGTCAGATTTTCCCTGAACTTGCCGCTAAAGGTGACCAAATTATCGTTGAGAGCGATCTTTCTACTGTATTTCGGTTGGATCAGATCTAAATTAACAAGGTGTTCCAACTGATAGCTGAATGAAACATTGGCGAATTTGGTATCGACAAAGTTCTGGACCATCAGTGCCAGTATAAAGGCGGCCATTAAAAACCAAACAAACCCGCCAGGCACACCTTTTTTGAAATCTTGTTTATCGTCAGCCATGATAACCTATTTTCTTTTAATCGTTTCCAAAAGAGAGGATGAACCCATCGATAGATCTCTCCTAACCACTATACCGAACGCGACCCACAAATTGATTTTTGAATCGCGTTCGGTATATTTCCCCTCTACATTTACCACATATCATTTCAAAGATTACTTTGAAACTTTTTCGCAAAGGGAAGAGAAATTTCACAAAAAAATCCTCATTCATTCCTATACTACAAAATAATAACACAAATACCCTTCATTTTCAACGATTAGCTGTCGTTTTTTGTCAAAATGACCGCATGACTGGCGTCATCCGCAGGTGTTCCTTCATCGTCAAAAAGGAAATCGCAGACGACATTTTCTTCGTTGGTGACCAAAGGGACCGTATTTCGCAAAAATGCAGGCGCGTTTCCACGGTTTTTCCGCCCTTTCAACTCTTTCCGATACCTGCCTGTACATGAAGGGGACCCAATCATACATTTCCCCGGATCTTCTGACAAAGGAAGCTGCAGATGTCCATATAATGCTTGCTTCCAACCGCTTACACGATCAATATGCGGAGTATCGACCACTCGGTAATTCCAACAGCCGATCGTTCCCGATGCCTCCAACGGCCGTTCATCCAATGACAGCCGGGCAATTTTTCGATCAGTGAGAAAAAGTCGCCCCCGGTCCAGATAGAGGACCTTGCCGCTGGCTTCGTAACATTTGTCTGCCGCTCCTATTGTTAAAGCCTCCCCTGCCGCATAGGCGATCTCCCGGGAAGCGCCAGGCATGATCAGCGATATCAAGTATCTGGCCACAAACAAGTGTTCGACTGGAGAGTCTTCGATATCAAGCAATACGCCGGAAGGTGTTTTTTCAAGACGGGAGACCCATTGTTTGATATAATCGTTCATGAAGTCGCTCAATGCATGCATTTCACGTCCGTAATGAGACAATCCCGGAACGATATCTTTCTCAAATTGATCGCTGATCATTGGCAGAATCTCATTTCTGACCCTTGCGCGCAAAAACCTTCGGTCATCATTTGTTGGATCGGAAAAATACGCTGCATTCTTAGTTTCCAACCAAGCGGTCAACTCCTTTTTACGCACATCTAAAAAGGGCCGCCAGCACACGACCCCATGAATACTGGCAACCTCTTTCATTCCCCCGCTCCGCTCAAGCCTTGCCCCCTCAAAAACTCGCTTTAAAACGGTTTCCGCCTGATCATCCATGTGGTGGCCGAGCAGGACTGCCTGATACCCTTGCTCCTCGCAAAGTTGTTTGAAAAATTGATAACGGACATCCCTGCAAGCGTCTTCCAGATTCCCCTTCATCTCTTCGGGGCGGATCTGCTTTAAATGGAAGGGGATATGATTTTCGAGACAAAGCGACTCCAACTGTTTTGCCTCTGACGCGCTTTTGTCCCTCCACCCATGATCGATATGCGCAACTCCAAAAATAACAGAGTTTGTTTTCCGGTATTCGAGCAGCATGTGCAGCAAGGCCATGGAATCGGGACCGCCG
>CAZWOB010000018.1:33308-35046 GCA_964635295.1 uncultured bacterium | reverse complement strand
ACAAAGATACGATTGCTGACAACAAACCTCCGCACATCAAGCATTCAAACAAGCGTAAGAAGATCGCCTAATTTATCAGTCGGTGATTGATTGTTTCAATCGGTGACACGGGTAACTTGCATATGTGTACAATCTTTGTGTCTCAGTGTCTTTGTGTTTGAATTTTTTCACTTTGCCAATAGGCCAGTTGGGATATAATGAAACACAAAGCCACAAAGGCTCAAAGAATGCCATAATCGGTTCGAGTATATTTCTCCCCTTCGCGTTTATTTTTTTTCTCAAAAACACTAAAAGTCTGTAAAAAGAAGATGTATGGAATGCATCATCTTAGATACACAAACCCTCGATCCTCAGAAAAAAAAAGCATACTCCCTGCTGACAACTCCACAATTTCGATGTTGTCTGGAAGGAAAAGATCCCTACGGCATCTCTTTCTCTAAACAAATTGCTCTTGGTCTGGAAAAAAATGGTGTTCCGATCGGTTTGGCTCTCGCCTCAATTTACGACGATCTCGACTACGCCGATATACACACTATTAATATTGACATGCACTATAAAAAACCTGAAATTTTCGAAATCTTCATCCCTGAAATCGAAAATATGCTGTTTTCAAGAGGGGCAAACTACATTATTTACCGTTTTTTTCACAATCATCCCCAAGCAGGAACGCTCGCTCCAATCTTAGAAGCTCGAGAATGGTCTCCCCCAAAACTCGTCATGGTCCGTTTTTTCTATGATGCGCAGGCATTCAACCCCCCTTGGTACGACCGCCCCCCTTACCTCCCCTCCGGATACAAGGAGTTCAAATGGACCACTATCAGGAAATCTGAACTGGAAGAAATAAAAGAAGAGTACAAAAAAGGACATTTTACAGCTCAAGTTTCTCCATTCCAGGATGCGGAGATAATCGAACCCATTAACAGCATTGGCCTGCGCTATAAAAACCGGGTGATCGGCTGGATGATCTGCCACCGTATAGCCCATGATACAATCCGCTACACTGCCTTTTACGTGAAACCTGAGTTCACCTTTAAAGGCTACCCTATCCGCCTTCTTGTCGATTCGATGAAACTTCACCAAAAGTCTTCTGTCAAATGGGCGTTATTCGAACTGAATATCCAGGATTCTCCCGCAACCTGGACCAATTTCGTGTTAAAAAGGCTTGCTCCCCTTGCACAAGCTCAGGTCCAAGTCTTCGAGACCTGGAAACAGGCTCCGCAATTACATATATAAATTAATTTAATATAATGCTATAATAATATTTAGAGGGAAATATATTATTGTGAACGGTTGTGCACCACAAAAAAACACAAATTGAATCTAAACATGTAATTTTCTTGCATTTACCAATTTAATACACAGCTGTTCCAAGTATTTTAAAAAATATATCCACTAAGGAGGAAATAATGAGCTCAACACCAATAGGAGGTGAAGGCACAGGAGGAATCATCCCGCCTACTCCGGATACAGAACTGACTCCAGAGACTCAGATAACGGATCCTCAGGTTTTTGTCGACCAACTCGAAGAGATGATAGCAGGTGATGACAATATTCGTTTGCTGGCTAAAGGACAGATCAACCTGCCTCCAGGAAGAATTTCGATAGCAGAACTGACAGCTCTGATAAACGCAGTTATTCTGAAACTAAAAAAAGCGATCAATGAAGCCCAAATGCTCGACCCTCTCATTTCTGAAAGATTTCACAGGGCCATTGCTCAAACAGCTGAAAGTCTGGAAGG
>CAZWOB010000018.1:30298-33208 GCA_964635295.1 uncultured bacterium | reverse complement strand
TCATTTCTGAAAGATTTCACAGGGCCATTGCTCAAACAGCTGAAAGTCTGGAAGGTCTGCATGGAGAATTGAACGATACAGTGATCAGCTGGAGAGATTTTTCCGGAGAAAATGGTAACACAGTACAAGATGCCTACGCGAATTTACAAGTCGCAACAGCCGATTATAACAACATGATGCAAAATTTGTGGGCGGAAGACCGGGCGGCTATTCAGGAATATAACCAGATTGTCCAACAGTACAACAACCTTGACGCCAACGACGTCAACAATATCTACAGCAGCCTTTCACCTGCAGAAAGAAACGACCTGATAAGCGGTCTATCTCAAGCAGAAATCGATGCCTATGGAGGAACCAAAGAGGCGGTAGTCGCCAAGTACTTTGACAAGAAAATCGATGAGTTTAATCAGTATGCCGCGAGCAGGCCCGATGTCCAGGCGGCCATCAACAACCTGCAGCAAGCCACAGCTGCATATAACGGCCTGGTCCAGGAATATAATGACCATATGGATGGAGTGAACGCAGAACGCGCTTCCTACGGCCTCGGCCCCCTCCCCTATATGAGTCAAACATCCATGCCGAACCCCAATGTCGCTTTTACGAACCTGCAACAGCAACCGCACGTTTCAGCGCCCCTACTGCCAACGCCTAATCGACCACAACTCCCTGTACCCAACTCAGCTCAAATGGGTACGGTCGCACTGCCGGCTTATCCCGGAGACATCCCTTCTGTACCCACTTACGAAATGATGATCCTGCACTTCATCCCAATTGCAATGACAACGTTCAGCTATCTAGGATCTTTTAACCGGGCGCTTGATCTTGCCAATGCATTGATCGACCTAAACCAATATGCTCTATTGACCGGAGATACATTGACATTGCCATACGGGTTTCTCAATCAAGCCAATGATGTCTTTCTGCAATCCGTCAACGCAATCGGTGGAATTGGACTTGCGGCTCACGCACTTGGACTGCACACGAGAAACCTTGAAATCGCGCTTTCCCGCGCGCTTTTCCAAACGATCGCCCAGAACCTGTCCTTTCCAATCTCTGCGCGGCTGTTCTCAAGGCTGCAATTTACAGCGTTAGAACTGCTGTCGCGAAGCGCTCTATTAAGTTCTTTTCCCGCAATGAGGTTTTTAGCATCGCGATTTGGTTCCCTGGCCGCATCAAGTCCAGCAGTGCAAGCGTCGATCGCTTTAGCATTTGCGGGACAGATTGGAAGCCTTGTTTCAAGCGGAATCGTCAGGGGCATTATTAATGGCCAGATCAACCGTCTTGGTTTCTACGCCAGACACAGCGTCCGCTCTGCGGCACGCAACGTTGCAAGGGCAGAACAAAGGCTCGAGAACGCAATCGCCTCAGGAAACCCATTTAGAATTGCAAGTGCAGTGAATAGATTACAACGCGCTCATGTCAGATTGGGCAACGCGATACGCCTGAACAATACGTTCGGCTTCCTGTCAATCGGCAGCTACGCGGCGTTTTCAAATCAGGTTTCAGCTGCGCTGAACATCTCCTTACTGGGAGTGTCAACAGCTCTTTTCGCACGCACACTTGGAATTCCGGGACTTGTCCCTCAGATATTTGCTCAACTCACGCACCTATCGCCTACAGATATCCTCATCGCAACAACAGCCGCCTCATCGATCCGTGATGTTCTCGATAACCCATTGAGCGTTCTGTTCCTGAAGCAAAACCTAACCAATCGGCTTGTCTTTCAACTCGGATACTCGACAAGCTTCGCTGCGGCTATTGTCAACAACGCCATCAACAATGTGGTATTGGCAAGCGTCGGACTGCAAACCTATGGCAGATTGCGCAACGAACTCTATCTGCAATACAGAGCTGAAGGGCTCAACCCCTTCCATGCCCACAGGCTGGCAAATGAAACGACAGCACTGATACGAGGAGATATCGGAGCGCAATTCTTAAACGTCGCTTTTGGCTTGAATTTGGATACATCAATCATTGCCAGCTCGATCGTCAACAACATTTACGGCTTCGATGCAGGGATTGCAGGTGTCATGCTTTCAAACGCAGTTGTGCGATCGCTCCAATATGGAGGATTCGGCTCCCGCGTCAGATTGAGAAACGAACTCTCAGAAGTCTTTCAATCCATGGGAATTAACCGTGGAGATGCTTGGGGTCTGGCAACTCAGTACAGCAACTTTATCGAAACTGTCGGCGTTGCCGTTCCACTGACACGATTCCCAGGACTCTCTTCAGTTCTTCTAGGAAACTCATTGTTAAGGAACCTTGCTTTCGGCGGAAACTTTGTCAGGAACGAAATTACCCAGGATCTGATCATGAGAGGACTCAGCCCGACACAGGCATCCTTTGTCGCAGATCAACTGATCGCTGTCGCCTCTGGAAACTTTGTGCGGCCTTCCGATCAACTCCTGTTTGAATTGACACTGAATTCTGCCATCGAACGCGCGCTGGTCAACCGAGACCTCTTTGAAACGCATCGGGAATTCAGGGACGGCCTGTTAAACGAATTACGAGGCGTTGGATTTAACTTTAATGATGCGCTGTTCCTTGCGAACAGCATTGCCGCTTTTGCGGTCAACGGAGAGGCGCTAGCCTTTTTAGGACTGGGAGCAAGCCAGGTCGACATCTTGAACAACTCACTTGTTAACGAGTTGCAAGCAAGCGGAATCTCTGCAGGCCGTGCTCAAAGGATCGTCAATGAGGCGTATGCCGACACCCTTTCACGCGGACCCTATTTCTCTCCTGAAGACTTTCAAAATGCGTTAAAAGCGGAAATCCAACAAGAAACGATGCAGCATGCTGGAAGATTCGATGGTCACGTCATCTTCGACAGGGCAGTCGCCAACGCAAGAGACCCCTCGTCAATACTTGGACTTGCAAGCCTGATCGAGCAGATCAGCGGGGCTGCGCAAG
>CAZWOB010000018.1:0-30198 GCA_964635295.1 uncultured bacterium | reverse complement strand
TCGTCAATACTTGGACTTGCAAGCCTGATCGAGCAGATCAGCGGGGCTGCGCAAGGTGTGCTCAGGCCTGACCTGGGCTCAGAACTTGCTCAAGAGGTTCACAATGCCTTGCTAAGCGCTCTTGTAGGAGGGACAACAGTAGATGAGATCAGCAACGAAGAAACAAGAAACCCGCTTTCAGTGCTGAACCAGCTCAATGACCAGCTCGAAAAGCTGACCAACGAGGAAGAGATCGCGAATTTGATCAAGATGTTGAAAAAGCTTCAAGAACTTCTCGCGGCCCTATTATCTGGAAGTCCGGAAGGCCACTTACTGGGAACAAGCATTATGGATGCAGCATCAGGACCGTTTTTTGGAGCTGCGAACGTCAGCGAAGGCGGACAAGATTACCAGGCTATGCAGATACCTGTATAAGCAAGAAATTCAGGGATGCGCGTAGTGCCATCCCTGTGTAGTTTAAAAAATTAAATTGAAACTTAATGATTTTTTTAGTAAAATATAATTAGAGGAGGAGTCGATGTACCAGTTTACCCTGTTGCATATGCGCTCCCAAAAAATTAGCTATTTACTTGACTATTAAGTAAATAACAGAAAAAGAGAAGGAATAAAAGGAGAAAGTTATGACATTTCTTCTTCCAGTTAAAATTGACGGCGCTGAATACCAGGCGCATGCCGAGTACACAAGCAATGCCGTTGGCAAGTACTATGAACAAAGGTTACAGCCCTTCGCTGATGTCTTCAATTTGGGAGTTACTGACGCAAGTCCCGATACAGACGCGATCCGGACGGAAATCGAGGGCGGTTCTTATCATACGGATATGGAAACTGCCTTAGAAGAACTCCTTCTTCTGGCAGCAGATGGGATTACTGACATGGATGATCCTGTCGATCCCAACCGCAGGCATTTCTTGAGTGTTGAAATGTCAGCCTCGCTAAACCAGCTGATCAAAACATTGAAGGCTGCAGGAGCAAACATCGACGTCGGTGCGGGGACAGTGAACATTTCCGCCGCGAACGCTGTTGAATGGAAAAGCTTGGCTGTCAACTCGGACGCCATTCGTCAAATTGTCGCTTTTGCACTTGATACTGCAGGTGATCAGAACAGAACCCTGCAAGCGCTTGTTGAATTGATCTATGTCAAAACCGGGAATGAAATTTTAACCCAGAACCTCAATGACCTGGAAACCGCATTGTCTACCACGAAAGACTCCCTGAAAACACTGTCCCAGCTTCAGGAACTGCACAATAAAATTGAAACGACAAAAGAAACTGAATCGTTCCAATCCTTTGCGAATGATATTTACAGTGATGGACTGAACAACAGACCGACAGCATTCGTGCATGGTAGTGGAAATATTGGCGGGGTTGCTGAGCAGGCATCCGAACACTTTCAGGAATTGCAGCCGACAGTCAACCTCGCAGATTTGAGCAATTCGGACACTGCCCTGTTCCTGGACCTGCGCAACGACCTGATCCAGCAAATTTCAATTCTCACAGCAACGACACCTGGAGCAGGTACGGCAGAAGATGCCGGTTCGTTATTGGACAAGCTGCGCACTGTCAAAGATCACATTGACAAAGCGATCGATAAGGCAGGCGGAGTCGGAGATACCGACCAGGTTAAAGAAGCGCTGAGATTTTGGATTTTGGACAATGAAACAGATGGCGCTGAGCTCGATGATCTTGAGCCTGGAGAAATCCAACGTGAAATCACGGCAGCACTTTCTGCTGGCCAGTCGCTCAACGACAGCCAAAAGGAAGAGGTCAGGCGTTATTTGTTCGTATTTGAAGAATACTACAAATCCGCTGCGGCAATACTGAATAAGATCACTCAGCTACTTGAACGTATGGCTCAAGGAATTGCGCGATAAATGGCTTTTGTTGAGGAACTTGTGTACTTAAAAAGACTAAATTTAATGCTAAAATGCAAGAAGAATACATTTTAGCAGCAATATATTTTTGTTTTAAATTAAAAAAAATTTTAGTATAATTATATATAAGGAGAAAAAAGGTTTATACTAATTAAATCTTGTAAAAACTAAAAAAATACCGGAGGAGGTATGTCACACCAAGATAATGTTTTCAATGACAAAAATTTCGTTGAAAACTATGAAATTTGGGCAGAAGGGACTAATCCCGTTGTCACATCCGTTGACACAGACTCCGACCTGAACGCGGCCAAAAACGCTTTGAATACGGCGACCGGCGATATCGAAGCTTTTCTCACAGCATTCAACAGCGACAATAAACCGTTCTCATCCTGGAGTGAATTTTTGACAGCGGCCGTCGATGACGATCAAGCGAAAAAAGACGCTATCCTGGCAGGTTTTGTGGATTCTTATCGCTCAATCCTGAATATGGGCTCAGGCGGTCCGGACGATGCTCCCGCAGGAGACTGGTCTGGATTGGTCAGCGCGCTGGGAGCATTAAACCCGCCTCAGAGCATCAGTGTCAGAAACGAGTTCATCAACTCATTTGAGTCATTTCTATTCGATTATCCATTCGATGGGAGCAACCCGGTTGCAAACGCGGATGAATTTTTTGCGAACTGGCAGCGCTACATGGGAATTACAGCACGGATCGGAGCTGCAGGCGGAGGTTTACTGGATTTCCGGCAAGTCTACGATGCATTCGGATTTGAGGCCGCGGATTTTGACGCTAGAATGGCAAAATTTTATATCGAAAGAACGGATGTTTCGGAAGGGGGAAGCCCCTACTTTGTCCCCAGCCACAACTTTGACGAATGGTTTGAAGAACTCAGGCAGGATTTCATCCACCAGAACTTTGTATCCTCTGTCGATACGAATACGGATACCGAACTGCTTGTGATCGACCGCATATTACGATTGTTGATCTCGATTATCGACATTTTGCAGCGAGTGTCAGCAGTCCAGGCGAACCGCTTAGGATTTTTAACTGACTGGCAGTCTGCGTATACAGATCAACTCGCCGATGTTCCTCAATTTGCCCAGGGAGATGATCCGTTGGGTGGAGGTAATACCGACCAAAAGAACTTCCGTTCAGAAATGAACGCAAGGATGCAAGCGATCACAGAGAAAATACGGGCATGGAGGAGTGCTGTGCAGGACCAGGCAAAGGCGATGCAAAGTACGATCAACCAATCACAGGACGCAGCGAACCAGCAAACGCAAATGTCAACATCGATTATCCAGCAACTCAGTACGATCCTGTCACAGATTTTCCGTTAATAGGAATATTGTGAGCGGTGCGATCGATGCCTATGAGAAGAATGGTGAGCACAAAAACGCGATGGAAATGAACGCTATTGACGCCAGAGGTTTAATCGAAAAAATGAGGCATCTGAACCAGTTATTGATGTGTCCAAAGAGTTACGTAAAGATCAAACGTGGAGGAGGTTCACCATGAAGGGGGAACAAAAAGAACAGGCAAAAAAAGCAATTGAGAGTTTAGGGACGGGTGTCGGCCAATCATCTGGCAAGAACATCGATAAACTGTCAAAAGACGCTTTGATGCAGCAATTTCTGCCTAAAAATGCCTTGGGTTTAAGTGACGCAATGGTTGAAGGGCTTTATAGCCAGGCCTATCGGCTGTACAACACAGGTAAATATAAGGACGCGAGCCAGCTATTTCGCTTGCTGATCATGATCGATTCTTCTGAAGCGAAATTCTCGATGGGATTGGCGGCGTGTTTTCATATGATGAAAGAGTACTCAAACGCAATCAGTACGTACTCGCTGTGCGGGATCATCGATCCGAACAGCCCTATCCCCCATTACCATGCTTCGGACTGTTACATACAAATGAAAGACTTTCTTTCCGCTATCATCTCACTGGAAATGGCAATTAAGCGCGCTGGAGAAAAACCGGAATATCAATCGCTGAAAGACAGAGCGTTGATGACAATAGAAAGTTTAAAAAAAGAAGCGGAGAAACTCAGCGGCGAGCTGCCGGAGGGCGTCAAGAACAGCCCCCTTGCAAAGTTCGCTAAAGAGCCTAAAAAAGAAAATAAATAATTTAATCAAGTTAGTCTAATTTTTTCTGAAAAAGGAGTCAATTAGAAACTATTACATAAAAATAAGGAGATAAAAATGGGAGTATCAGGAACTAATGACCCATCAGTATCCAACTGGGGGAATATAGGATTTCAAGGTGCTCATGTCAGCGGCGGTGCAGATGCAAGACGATTTGAAGGATTTACCGACGGCACCAGCAGCTTAGGAGGCGTTTGGAGCAACGATCCCTATCTTCAGGATATTGGTTCGCCAATTCTGCAAGCAGCAATCCTGGGACTGAGCGACAATCCAAACGGCGTTCATGAGGAAACGCAATACACACCCACACATGCTTACTACGATTCGTTTGGCGAAAACCTCGAACAATTGATCAATCAATACGGTCTAAGCGAAGAGCAGGTCAACCAGCTAGTAATGGCGCATTTGACAGGAGCGCCGGCAGACGACACTTTCATCAACGACATATTAGCCGAACTCGACGGACAAATTGCCAGTGATATGGCCGAGATGTTCGAACTGCCCTCAACAGCAGATCAGGCAAGCAATTTAAAACAAAGGGCTGGCAGTCATGCGAGCGCTTTAGGCGATCAAGTATCGGAACTCCAAGCCTATGCCGATTCACTGCCTGAGGGAAGTGAAAAGCAGGCCATTCAAGACAAGATCAACGAACTGACACAAAACCTTGACGGATTTAATGAACACCTGGCTTCCCTCCCCGAGAATCCTTCGAGGGAGCAATTAGCCAAACTCGCAACAGAGCTGGGGATGTCAGGGGAAAATCTCCGGTCGATTGCAGGTGAGCTCAGCCAACTGGCGGGCGACAAACCGGAATTACAGTCGCTATTGGCAAATTTCCAACATTCAGTCAATGCTTCGACCAACTCGCTCGACGGACTTCTTCAGGAGTTGTATGTGAGCTGGGAGATCTCCACTGGAGACTTCAGCGCATTGACCGATGCGTTCAAAGAGACCTTCGTCAACAATATGACCAGGGAATTCGATCTGGCATTTGAAGCGGAGTTACAAAAGTTCACCGATGATCCGGAACTGCAGGCGCAACTGCGATTTGCACACTTTAATCCGGATGCAGAAGTTCCAGGAAATATCAAATCGATGGCCCAAAATGTGGAGCAGAACGCGATCAATCAGATGAACGCTGAAGGCTGGAATATTCCGCAAGGATATACGCCGCCATCAGACGGGACACGCTATGCGATGAAAATGCAAAACGCGGCAGACGAAATGTTTGAGGCGGCCCTTGAAAATTTCGAACCCCCTCTGACACCGGACCAGCAAAAAGCGCTTCGCAACGCCTACTACGGGGTTAGCCCTGCACCTGGCGATCTGGGGGCGATATCAGCAGAACTGGAAGCAATGGTCGCTGCCGAGTTGGCCATCGCGTTTGGACTGCCGGAAGGCTTTCCTGTGCCAAAAGGAAGCTTCTCGCACCAGGCCAATATCAACGGACAGTTCCAGATGAAATTTATGGAACTGCTCAACGCCCTTCCTGCGGAACAGCGGGCGGCAGTGATGCAAGCGATCAACGATCCGCTCAACCCTGCAATTTCGGCAGAAACAAAAGCTCTGCTCAACAAATTGTTCAATGATGCCGCAGGGGCGATCCGCGGGCAATTCGGTTTACCTCAAGGATGGACACCTGCAGCAAGCGTATTGAGAGAGATCGGCACAATGCCGGCGCAAGACCAGGCTAACGCGAACAGTGTCAATGAAATGGAATCACAAGTCGCTCTTGCGATCGGATATGTGGAACAGTGGCCGAACAGCCCCACCAGAGCATTGCTGCTCAATGTTTTGAAGATCGTCTCTGATGCGATTGCAGACTTAAAAGCCCAGCTTGCGATCATGATGCAAAAAGATGCTGAGTTGTCGACAAGATTGGGGCAGGCGCAGCTGGACACTGCTCTGCTGAAGGTCCACGAAAACTTGAAAAAACTTGAAGAGATCAAAGAGAAGCAAGCCAAAATGAAAGCTCTCGGGCCATTGATGAAGGTTTTCAAAGTGCTCGCAATCATCTTCACAGCAGTTTTGATGCTGTGCTCAGGCCCGGTTGGCTTAGCTCTGTTTGGAGTCCTGATAGCCGACCTGTCGATCAATGGCCTGGACGGTGAGGACAGCTTGTTCTCTAAAGCGTTTGAAGCGATTTCTAATGGTGTCATGCAATTAATGGAAATGATGGGATTTCCCCCTGAGCTAGCGGAAATCGTCGGTATGATCGTCAATACATTAATATGTATAGGGATGGCTTTTTGCGGTGCCGGAATGCTGGGGATGCAGATGTTCTTCGAGCACTCGGGAGTCATCCAGACACTTTTCACAGATGTATTTGGCTGCGACCCGATGGTCGGCGAGATCATGGCGATGTCGCTTCAGATGGTCGCTGAGATCGTTGTGATGATCATCCTTACAATCATCACTGGGGGCGCCGCTGCACCTCTGCTCATTGGTACCATTGTCGGCAGGGTTGCCATGATGGTCGGAAAAGTCGCACAAAAGATGGTCACCATGATTTATAGGATCGCGACCATGGTCAACAAGATCGCAATGGCGATGTCTCGGTTTGGAAAAATTTCAAACATGATCAACAAAATTGCGATCAATATGGTCAAATTCGGAATCAGAATGAACAAATGGGCAGCAGATGTCGCAAAATGGGGAAGAAAAGTTTCGCAATTGGCAAAAACTATCGGCCAGAACATGGGTAAAGTCAAATGGACTGAATCCTTGAAAAACTCATTCCGTCAAACGAGCAAAACTGGAGTGCAGCAATTCGATGACGCCGTCAATCAAATGACGAAGATGCTCGATGTGACAAAATGGCTTTTCAGAGGAATTGGAGTCACTTTCGGCGTCCTTCAAACAGCGGTCGTTGCCCAGCAGTTCAACAATTCCATTGTAGCGGCACAGATCGCCCGCATCCGTGGAGACATGGAAGCGATGATGACGGAACTGGAGGCCTTTATCCAGGTCTTGAAGAAAATGGTGGCCAAAATTCTCGAAGCGCTATCGGGCGCTGGAGAATGGATGTCGCAGATCGGACAACAGCAAGGATCCATGTGGAAGGAAGCTTCTGAAGCAATGGATGCTGTTGCCAGCGCAAACCAGGCCAGCTAAACAATTAGAATAAGCTCGGGCAGGTGAATTGCCCGGGCAATAAAAACATAAAAGCTTTTAATCCATAAGCTGGAGGGCAATATGGCGAAAACGAAGAAAAAGCAGAAAAATAAAAGCGAAAACAAGGCACAGCAAAAACAAAAAGTTGTCGAAGATCTCATTGATGAAAAACTGAAGCAGTTCAAAGGAAAATTGAATGAAGAAGAGCTCGAAATGCAACGGGAAGCGTTGAAAGAAGTCTTTGTGAAAGGAAGGCCTCCTCGCCACGCAATGGGAATCTCCCCTGAATTTATGAATCTGCTCTACACTTTTGCTTATAACGCCTATAACGCCGGACGCTACAAAGACGCCAATAATACCTTCAGCATGTTGAACTTTTTAGAACCCCTGACGCCGAAGTACCTGCATGGACTTGCGGCGACGCACCATAAGTTAAAGGAGTACGAAAAAGCTGTCGAACTGTATTTCACTCTCGCCATGGTAGAGGAAGAGTCACCCGTTCCCTACTTCCATATTGCCGATTGCTATGAAAAGCTCGGTAATCAAGGAGGAATACTGATCGGATTGGGTGGAGCGATCTCCCGCTGTGGAGAAGAGAGCAAATACTCCGCAATCAAGCAAAGATGCTATGTCATGATGAGTAAAACGAAGAAAGACATGGGCATTGAGGACGACACTCCTGTCATGGACTCTGATTCTGCAGGCGCTGAAGAAGGGAAAGGCAGGGGTATTTTTGAACAGCTTCAAGACGAGGCTGGAGGCGGATTAGAAGCGACATAATCCCGGAGAAATCCGGAAGGAGGAAAAATCATGGGTTTTCCAGTAGGAGGAACAGGAGTCGGAGGCTCACCGGTCCCCCCTGGTATCTATGAATCGCAGACAAGCGCGTTCAATGAGGTGATGAAAGATGTCATTGGGATGCTGCCGTTCGATTCATCAGTGATCATTCCGTTTACTCAGCAAGAGCACGATGAAGTGTTCCACTATCGGTCTGAACCCGGCAAGCCCTCATTGCACCCTCTGCTGTTTTTGAGAGCTTCCGGCGAGATGGAAGTGTCCGACGAAGGTCTCTTCCAGCCGATTTACCAGGAGCTGCTTGAGCGGCTGCCGCCTGATATGGCAGAGTGGCTCAGCAATCAGATGCAGCTTCCATTTAACGACAGGGATCCTGACGCCGTTGCGCTCCATCATACGTTGAGCGTCACAGCAACAGCAATCGGATGGCTGTCAATGGTGACAGCTCCAATCGAATCGAACAGCGTTGCAGCATCGAATCTGATGATGAACATTGCCCTGCCCTTTGTAGCCCTTAGAAGCGCCCTTGGACAGGCAGACTTTGTTGTCAGGGAAGCCCTAAGCTTCCTAAATCAGTCAGGACCGAATTATCAACACTACGATTTCTTCAACAACTCATTAACCGACATCCAGGATTCGATCATCGAAGCATTGGCAGCCCAAAGGGAGATCGACAAAGGACTGATCACTGACGATATCCGAAGCCGGCTTGTTAAGTCAGCGCATATAATGCATGAAATCGCTGACAGGCTTCATTCGGCATCGACAAGCGACCTGATGATCCTGGGAGCGCAAATGGACGCTCTGGCAACTGCAACCGCGGCATTAGCCCTGACGCATGGAACTCCCTCGCTTTTGATCGGATCCACAGTCGCTCTCGCCGGCATCAACCAGCACAATAGCATACTGGGACCGTTTGGACTGGGATTTGACACGATTATGGACTCGGTTGTCGACGGAGTATTGAACAGCTTTGTCTATGGACCGAGCGCTGAAGTGAACGAACTGACCTCTCTATACCACGATCTGATCGCACTTAGAGACTCTTGAAAGGAGAAAGTGAACAATGAAAAAACACGTGATTCTGGCCAAACGTCCGGATCTGGTGCTTAAATTGGAACGTTATGGACTGCTCCCCCCCTGCAAGCCTGGAGGAAAGTTTGAAGGGTGCGCCAAAAAGTGGGCGAAAGAGGGAGTTCCCCCATACGACACGCCCGAAATGCAAGCGTTGGCAGAACGCCTGCCTACAGGGTGGGAAGAAATGACAGAAGCGGAATTTAATGAGCTTCTCGTCAAGTTAAAGGAAAAAATAGGAGAAAAAAGAAACGAAAAATACGACAGCCCGCAGCTAAGTTCAGAAAAGATGATGCGCAATCTAACGAAAATGGCGTTCATCGGAATCACTTCCGTTGCATCGATGATTGAAACGTCAGGCCTTGGAATATTACCGGACGAGGACGAAGTGGACAAAAAGCGCGCCAAACAGCTCTCTTTTGAACTGATCCTGCATTTGATCAACGGGACCAACCTCTTGAAAATCGTTTTCAAAGAAATTGCGGCCACGATGAACACCTCAATGGAAAATCGAGAGATGATCGCAGAGATCTTGAAGTTAATGGCGGTGCTTCTTGCGATATTAGCTGCGGCCAAAGATGATCGGGAACGGTTAAAAGCACTTACCAGAAGCTTTCGTACCACAATCAGCGACGGGGTGGAAAAAACAGAACGCTTTGTCTCCGATGGACTGGTCCAGGAAGCGATCACAGGTGAAAAAGCAGAGGAGATCGGCCTGCTCCTCCAGCAAGCGAAAATCGCCCTGGGAAAGGATGACTTTGAAGGATTTTATGAAGCATTTAAAGACGCGCTCGGAGTGATCGAAGTCTCTACGGATATGATCGTCAGCGATTTTAACGACATCCAAAAGTTCGCAAAGCAACTGCACACAGCAATGACTTCCGGAGTCGCAGACGAAACAGCGAGAATTGCCAATGTTTCCCAGGCAATGTAGTAAACAAGAAATAAAAATTAATCAGATATGGTTCATATCTAAAATAATGATAAGGAGAAAAATCAGATGGTAGATTTAAATTTAAACATGGAACTGCCTCAACCTTCATTTTTTGAAGGGCTTAATAATCAAAGTACTGAGCAGCAAGCGCAAACACTTTCTGTAGCCTACCCGGAATTATCTCAAGATGAAATTATCGCGTATGTAGAGTTCTACAGCAATCTCGGTATACCGTTCAATGCCGACGCCCTTCAGAATCTGCTGGCAGGAGACCCCATTCTCACAACACCGGTCACTGTCTCCGGAGTGATGACGGAGGTGGTGGAATCCCTTGAGAACGCCTGGTTCTCACCAAACCCCTTTGCAACCTTCTTCGTCCTCTTTTTAGAGCTGCAGTCGAAACTATCAGAAATTAAAGTAGCCGAAGCTGAAGTGATGTCAAGCATGATCAACATGTCCCTTGACATGGCAGAAGATTTGGCGGGCATCATTCGCGAAATCTACAACAACGAAGCAAAAAAAGCAATTGTCTCAGGAATATGTAACCTGGTCGGCGGGCTTGTCTCAATGGGTGCAGGAGCCTACGGAATAGCCAAGATCAGGCCTGGATCACAAGCGGGAATTGCCTCTGCTCAGTCTGCTGGAGCGATCGGGTCCGGTTTTGGACAAGTGATGACCGCTGTCGACAAATTTGTGACAGCTGCATTCGACTTTAGGCGCGCGGATCTGGAATATTCGAAAACGATTATCGAGAACGCGATAAAAGTGATCCAGGATCGCGGAATGTCCTCTGCCTCAGAAGCGCAACGAGCAGCCGATGAATTGATTTCACAGATACTGCAAAAACTTGATAAGATCATCGATGAAGCGTACAGAGCACACGGATTCCAGGTTCACTAAACCACCTTGTTGGTTGGAAACACACGCTTATACATGGGAAAGACATACTGTTTTTCCCATGTTTCCTAATCTCATCGGAGGGGAGAAATGTTAGATTCCTATATGCAGAAGCTTGTCAATGAGATGGAGATCGAAGATTCCCTGGCATCAGATGTTCCAGGCGTTTATCAATTTCCCGTTGACGAGGAAACCACGATATTGATCACTGAAATTCCAAGAGGCTTTGAGTTCACCTGCAATGTTTCTGCCTGTCCCGAAAAAAAACTGGAAGAATTTTTCACATCCGCTTTGTTCGCGAATCTATTTTCACAAGGGACGGAAGGATGCGTCCTTGGACTAGATGCCGAAGGGGAAATGGTTACCCTTTCCAGAACTGTTGACTATGAAGTTGATTATCAGGAATTTAGAGATATGTTAGAAGATTTTGTCAATACTGTCGGTCAATGGAAGGAAGAAACTGCCTACTATGCCAATTCCTGATCCCTTCTTTTTTGAGTTCATTTCGGTATAATACGACTGGCACAAAACTTGAATAGATTTATGAAAAGAGTCAGAATAAATGCCTGAGCGAAATTAGGCGCACCTGGTTTAAGTATTGACCGGGAAGTATCAAAAATAAGGTGAAAGAGAATGGGTGCTAGACTTGTCGCAGAGAATGGGGAATCAAAAGGGCTTACCCTGCCGTTTGAAGATGGAGAAGAGTGGGTGATCGGAAGCGATCCTGAAGCTTGCCAACTCCTTTTAGAAGACCCTTCAACGGCTCAGAAACATCTGATCTGCCGGATAACTCCCCAGGGAATAGAACTTGAAAACCTCAGTGAGGAAGATCCCGTCGCTGTCAATGAACAACCTGTGAGCCAACCGCTTCTCCTGAAGAACGGAGACTCGGTCAAGATCGGCCAAAATTCTTTTACATTCTACGCAGGTGATGAAAACGGAACTGAAGAAGAAGCGCCCTCTATCGTTGACGAAGACGCACCGGAACAAGACACCATTTATGAGGAAGAGTCCGATGAGGACAAGGGGATCCTGGCTGAAATTGATTTCGACCTAAGAGACTCCGGCAGATGGCTTCTGAAAGTGATCGGCGGACCGAACAATGGGGCCGAGTTTTCGATGCAGACAGGCTCAAGCTACATCATCGGAACAGATCCTACTTCATGCGATGTCGTCTTCCACGATACAAGCGTCTCACGCCAGCACGCAAAGATCACAGTCAGCAAGAGCGACGCATTGAGCGTCGAGGATTTAAAAAGCCGTAACGGTACATTGGTCGACGGCAAGGCGATCGAAGGCCAGCAGACATTCGAACCGAATACTCTAGTGACATTGGGAACAACGTCGTTTGTTGTCTACGACAGGGAAGGTGAAATGCAAACGATCATCTCCCCTCTCCTGCCCTCCATTGTGAAAGTGCTTCAAGAAGATGAGGATGCGGAAGTCGAGGCCAAAGCAAAAGAGGAAGAAGTAAAAAAGCTGGAGAAAGAACTTGCCGAGACAAAAGAATCAAAAACGCAGAGCGCCCTGGGGGCATTTATCCTGATCGGAATCATTATCAGCTTGTTTGCAGTCGTGGGGATCGGGACAATGAGCCTCTTCAGCCCAGCGCCGGTACAGATCAAAGAAAAAACCGATTATTCTTCCAGTCTTGCCGAAGCGATGAAGCAATTTCCTCAAGTGAGGTACTCTTATAACGAGAACTCGGGCCGGCTGCTTTTGATCGGCCATGTCCTGACCCAATCGGACAAGAACCAGCTGATGTACAATCTTCAGGGACTTGAGTTCCTTAAAGGAGTAGATGACAGCGGGCTCATCATCGACGAATACGTCTGGAGGGAAACCAATCAGATACTTGGACGCGATCGTCGCTTTAGAGGTATCAGCGTCCACTCTCCGGAAGCTGGAAGGTTCGTCTTGTCCGGCTACCTGCAGAGCCGGAAACAGGCTGAAGAACTGTCAGACTATATTACCGCGAACTTCCCCTACCTGGATATTCTCGAAAGAAGGGTCATCGTTGAAGAGGACGTTCTGACAGCGGTCGAGGTCGACCTTGAAAACGCAGGCTTAAGAAACTTTGGTGTCGAGATCGATAATGGAGAACTGACAATTTCAGGAGGGGCATCTCGGGAGCAATTGGCCAAAGTGGACAGACTGGTCAGAAAATTCAGAGAAATTCCAGGAGTACGCAACGTCAAGACCTTTATCAATGAGATTGCCCCAGAACAGACGATGGTCAACATCAGCGATAAATATCGCGTATCCGGATTTTCGAATCAGGGAGGAGTTAACCTGAACGTAGTGATCAATGGACGCATTTTAACAAGGGGCGACCTGCTTGACGGAATGACGATTACAAATATCCGTCCCGACGCTATCTTTTTGGAAAAGAACGGGGTCAAGTACAGGATCGACTATAATCAAAAATAGGTCTTTATAAAACCTTTAAACTATTTATTTTGCAATTATTGAAAAAATAATGCAGAATATGTTACAATATAAGTATAGAAAGAAATGAAGGCAGGCTTCGTGTGCCTGTATTCATTTACTGAAGTGAACACAAAAAAGCGTTTTGTTTTCACTTCAGTATAAAGGATGAGGATTAGCGCATGTTTGGACTTGAGGGCCAGAAAAAAGGAAAGAAGGAATTCGAATTTGAGCTGGAGAAGGAATTGCTTGATCCTAAAAAGCATAAAGAGCTCAAGCAGCATGTCGAGAATCGCATTCAAGAGATAAAAAAGTTACTTAGAGATGGTGAGAACAAAAAAGAGTACGAACGATTTGGACTTATCCTTCACGGATACACCTCTCTTTTAAAAGTTTTTTCCAGATTCGAGCCAAAATAAAGGTTTGATCTGAAAATCGTCGGACTTTGCCATGAATGGAAGGGCTTCTATGAAGCTTTTCTACAGCAAAGCGAGACAAGATAAGTATTGAGGAGATTCAGAAAGGCCGGCAGTAGCTGGCAAGAAATGAAATTTCTAGTATGGATCCCTAGTCAAACTTATTCTCTTAAAACAAATAAACCTAGAGTTTAGGAGGATTAGTTATGGCTACCGCAACAGTCAATCCAGGAGATGCTGCTAACCAAGACTTTATTGGTGATGTCAAGCAGTCAGGTTTTAGTGTACAAAATCTGTTCAGCTTGGTCAACGTCGCCACGACAAGCGCCAAAGCAAAGCTTCTCGAAATCCAACAAAGACGTAGCGCCATCAGTATCGGCGATATGTTTGAAATGCAGATGTTAATGAACCACTTGTCTCAGTTGTCTGAGATGTCAACATCAGTGGTCAGCGCATCGAATACAGCAATTTCTTCAATGGCGAGAAACGTCAAAGGATAATTGATTGGATTGTGGGTGACTTTTTGGACAGGCTTTTATGGCCTGTCCAGGATTTATTGCACAACACAGCCGCCGATCATGGATGGTCGGTAGGATAGGAGTTTTTGAGAACACAACACGTTAAGCGATGGAACGCAGGACTGTCACAATTTAATTGACAACAGAAGGATCATCGAGAATGAGCGTTGAAGAAAAGATTGAAGAGCTGAAAGAAGATTTCTCATTGCTGATCGAGGCAGGATTTGTCGCGGTCAAGCAGTTGGACGCTATCAGTTCAAGCAGAATATTTGTAGCCGGACAGATGATCAGTCCCGGCCACACCGCTCCTCAAATCGGCTTAGGGTATATTGCCTTGAACCAATTGAATATGAAGGAAGCGACACATATATTCGAAGAGATCAATCAGAAAGAGCCGGATAATTTGCTGGCGAAGACGTTCCTCGGGATTTGCTACCTGCTTTCTAAGCCAAAGCGTAAAAAAGGTGAGAAAATCATCAAAGATGCGATCGAGAACACAGAAGATCCTACCATCAAGAACTTGGGCGAAATTTCATTAGAGTGGGCGGACAAGGACCTGAACAAGGCCAAAGCCCCCTTCTTTGAACAGCCCAAGCCTGAAAAAGATTGAGCGCTGAAAGCGCAATCGAATTCAAAAGGCCCCAATCTCAACTTACGAGGATAATAATATGGCCTTAGAAAAAATTGATAAAATTAAAAAGGTATCGCAAAAGCTTAAGCCGCTGACGCGTGTCCAGGAGCCTAATAAGGACTACTTTGATGCGCTGATGCAACAACAACGCGTAACAGCGGGGAAAACTGAAGGCATAAGCAAGGATGCTACCGAGAAGGCCGGCGCTACACTGTTCGATGAGGTCAGAAGCCTCAATCAGAGGCCTGATGTGGCTACCCGTTCATCGCCGAATGATCTGGTTGCCCAGGCAGAAGATGTCATCGCGCAGATCGACACACTGAAAACAAAATTGGAGACGCCTGAGCTCGATATTAAAAGCTCAGTGCAGACCCTGTTGCGTAACAAGCTCAACCACATTGACGAGAACTTAAAAGTTGCTCTGGACAAAACGGGTTCCGAATATGCCAAGCCGGAACGGTCCGAAGGGATGTCAAAGCCCATCGACCGCTTTTTGGGACTGTTGACACATTCTCAGAACCAGCTGGAAACTTTGGCGTCCGACGTCAAAGCGATGGCAGTGGAAAACGAAATGTCGCCAGCAAGCATGCTTTTGATTCAAATCAAAGTGGCAAAGGTCCAACAGGAGATCGAGCTTTTTACCAGTATGTTGAACAAGGCGTTGGAGTCAACGAAGACGATCATGAACGTTCAAGTCTAACTTGTCTGTTCAAAATCGACTGGCAGTAAAGGTATTGTTTTTGACAAAGGGGGCAGGGAGTTTTTTTGCCCCGTTTTTCATCATTGAGGGGTACATTGCATGGGAATCTCTGAAGATTTCGACACCATTTTAAAGGGACTTGACGACGTACAGTTGACAACCGTCAACGGACGGATCACCGAAACCGTCGGGATGCTGATCAAAGCAGTTGTTCCGCAGGTAAAGATCGGTGAAGTCTGCCTGATCAAACGGGAAGGCGAACCGTTAAGGGCCGAAGTGGTGGGATTCACAAGAGATGAAGTGTTCCTTTCCCCGCTTGGTGAAATGACTGGAATCGGGCCCTCTTCGGAGGTGATCCCAACCAGGCTGCCCCTTCATGTCAAAGTTGGCGATGCTCTTCTGGGGCGCGTGCTCAACGGCCTTGGGGAACCTTTGGACACCAACACCAAAGGACCTCTGGTCTTAAACGAAACCGCCCCTGTCATTCAAAGCCCTCCCGACCCGTTAAAACGGCAAAGGATCAGCGAACCCATCTCTGTTGGTATCCGTGTGATCGATGGAACGCTGACAACCGGGCTTGGACAGCGGGTCGGTATTTTTGCCGCCGCGGGTGGAGGTAAATCGACGCTTCTCGGCATGATCGCACGTAACGCCGAGGCTGATATCAATGTGATCAGCCTCATCGGGGAACGTGGACGGGAACTGCGCGACTTCATTGAGAAAGACCTCGGCCCGGAAGGGCTGAAAAAGTCTGTTCTCGTGATCTCAACATCAGACCAATCGGCCCAGCTCCGTTTGAACGCGGCTTATGTCGCAACAGCGATCGCCGAATATTTCCGCGACAAAGGCAAGTCCGTCATCCTGATGATGGACTCCGTCACGCGTTTTGCCCGCGCCATTAGGGAAGTGGGACTTGCAGCCGGTGAACCCCCTGCAAGGGCCGGGTATACACCGTCCGTTTTCTCTACTTTGCCCAAGCTGCTGGAAAGGACCGGACGATCAGACACAGGATCAATCACCGCTTTCTATACAGTACTTGTCGCCGGTGACGACATGAACGAGCCCGTCGCGGACGAAGTGCGTTCGATCCTGGACGGACACATTATTCTGTCCGCAGAGCTTGCGCACAAGTACCACTACCCCGCCGTCGACGTCCTTGCATCAAAAAGCCGGGTGATGCAATCGATCGTTCCCGAAGAACACCTTGCATTAGCGGGAAAAATCAATGAAGTGCTCGCTAACTACAAAAAGAACGAACTGCTCATCAAGATCGGTGAATATAAGCGAGGGTCGGACAAAGCAGGAGACTTTGCGATCGACCACATTGACAAAGTGAATAACTTTCTTAAACAGGGAATCGAAGAAGAGTGCAGCTGGGACGAGACCATGCAGCTCCTCAGATCACTGTTTAAATAATCTAAATCTAATTTTTCGAGGCACACGTGACAATTCCCGAATATCCCCTTGAAAAGGTGATGGACATCAAAAAGAGACGCGTTGATGAAGCGGAAAAAGTTGTTGCCATCAAAAAACAGGAACTTGAAGTCGAAAGGGAAAAACTGCGCAAATGTGAAGAAGAAAGAGATAAGGTCGTCCAGCACAAAGTCGATAAGATCAACCAGTTGCGCGATGAGCTGGACAAAGGAACGACGACAGACAAGATCCAACAGATGAAAAACTACATCAAGGTGGTCGAAGAACGGATTGTCGTCGAGGAAAAAAAAGTACAGGAACAAGAGGAGCAGGTCAACGTCGCGAAGAGAAATCTGGAGATCGCCGAAGAAGATCTCAAGATGAGGCGGCAAGAAGTTGACAAGCTTCAAACCCATAAAGAAGACTGGACCAAACAGATGAAAAGAGAGTTGGAATTGGCCGAGGAAAGCGAGATGGACGAGATCGGTCAGGTCCTCTTTTTGCGGAATATGAGAAAGGAGTATTAATCCTATGACAGACAGGACACATAACATCAGTTTTAATCCGAACAGGCCTGAAGATACTAAAACAGGGAAAACAGCTCCTACGCCGAGAAAAACAAAAAAAGATTTCAAAAAAATCCTCGCTAAAGATGAGCGCGACGAACAAAGACAATCGAAAAACAAGGAGCTGGGCGAGAAACCTAAAACGGAAGAGGCGGATACAGCTTACGAAGATGTCGAGCTCAAGCTCGAGGCCTACGACCAAAAACCCAAAACAAAAGGGGTATCCCTTTTTGATATCGCATCCGACCCGGTTGAAAAAGTTAAGACGGAAGGAGATATCTCTCTCGATGCTCCGGAAGAAGCATCGGAAGACCTTTTATCCGGAGATATGCCGGAAGATCTTCAGAAAGAGTCGTTATCCGCCCTATTCAAAGGGTATGGGACAAAAGAAAAGCTCGCAATGATGCAAAAAGAGGTCAGAAACCTGCCAAATCAGCCCGTAGACGTCCCATTAGACGTACTGGCAGGTAAAGACACTACTGGAAATGAACACGCTCACAGAGCCTCTATCACGCCCCAGGACGATCTTCGCAAACCCGCGGAAACAACAGTTTCCCAAAGCGAGAAGGCGGATGCCTTCCCAAGAGAGCAAGGCGATCTCGCCTCAGTGAACCCTAACGCAGGAACAGTCCCGCCGTCGACATCGGCCCCAGTTCAAACAGAGAGCGTTCAGCACAACCCGGTGCGTGCTCAGGAACTGCAAGAAATCGTTGACCAAATTGTGAGTAAATTATACACCCTAAGTTCTGAAGGAAAAACCGATACTCTGATCAAACTGAAGCATCCGCCATTATTTGCCGGCGCAAGCGTTGTCATCAGATCATTTGAATCTGCGAAGGGCGAGTTCAACATCGCCTTTGAAAACTTGACACAAGCAGCAAAGCAAATCATGGATATGCAAGAAAATCAAAATTCATTAAAGTTTGCATTAGAGCAAAAAGGGTTTACAGTGCATATTTTCACTGCGACAACCCTATCGGAAACTTCGCAAATTGTTGAAGGCCAAAGCCCTGGAAGTGACCCTGAAGATAGAGAAGGAGACCCTTCCGGAGAAAGGCAGGAGCAGGAACAGGAAGAAGAAACAACTTAGGAAAAACCACCAGTGAGCGACAACTCAAAACCCTACGCATGGTTGAAAAAGGTTCCCGGCGCCATTAAACAAGCCGATACGATCCCCCTATTAGGCGACCCGCCCCCATTTCCCTGGGAGAATCTATCCCAGGACATACAAAAGTTACTTGAACTTCAATCGCTGGAAATCGCACCCTCCGAATTCGTCTGGCTGGAAGAAGGGGCTGCGACCAAAGGGATGGGGAGCCCCTTGTGCATCATTCCCTTTTCCATTGCCTCCCTTGAGGGCGGCCTGTTTCTTGCAGTGCCTGAAAGCGACATCGCGAAAATGATGGACATCCTATTGCTCAAAGGGAATAAATTAGCCCCAATCGACGACCAGTTCCAAACAGCTTTTTTAGACTTCATCACCCTTGAGGTCCTCAATACGATCCAACAGATCGGATACGCTCCCGAGTTCATGCCGAAGCTTCACAGGGACGGCAAGCTTCCCAGCTCCCCCCTTCTTGGGATGGACATCACAGTCAATGCAGAAGGTTTCCGCTCCGTTTTCCGTCTTTTGATCACCCCGGAAATGAACCAGTCCTTAAAAGAGCATTATGCGAAAAACAAGGAAGCGTCAACGTTTAAGCGTGATCAGGCTGAACAAATCGACGTCATCCTCAATGTTGAGGCGGGGAAGACATCCCTCACGCAAAAACAATGGAAAGAGGTGAAACCGGGCGACTACATTCTGCTCGACCGCTGCTCGCTCAATCCAGGAGACAACTCCGGAACCGTCACTCTTACCCTTAGAGGACATCCCATCTTGCGCGCCAATATTGAAGATGGTAATATCAAAATTTTAGAGAATCCCTTATTTCGCGAGGATAATTAACGATGTTTTTGGACAAGCCAGACGACGAACTAGATGACGAAGAAGAGGATTTCGAAAAAGACTTTGAAGACGATTTCGAAGAGGATTTCGAAGAAGACGACGATCTCGATTTTGATGATGATGAAGACGAAGATGAAGACGAAGATGAAGATGATGATGAAGACGAGGACGAAGAGGACGAGGAAACAGAGTTAGAAGAAGAGGAGGAAGCTGCTGCCGAAGAGCCCGCTGCCAAGGAAAAGGCCGAGGAAGAAAAACCTGCTGCAGCACCTGTCGCAGCTGAAAGCGTTCCTGAAGAGGGTAAGATCTCAGCCGTTACACCGGAAGAGATCCCGCTATCAATGGTGGTCGAGGTTGGACGGTTAAAGATGTCGATGCAGACCTTGATGGACCTCAAGCCTGGAAACATGATCGAACTGGATGTCCTGCCGGAAAACGGCATTGACCTTGTCGTCAATGGAAGTCGTGTCGCAAAAGGAGAACTTCTTCAAGTTGGGGAAAACCTCGGTATTCGCATACTGGAGCTTGGCTAAGCCGAGAACATTCCGATGTCCGGTAATGAGAATCCTCCCAAAGACACCCCGCCTATAGTGGAGCCAACCCTTCCAGGTAAGATCGGCCCCTACCAAATCGAGGGTTTGCTGAACAAAGGAGGGATGAGCGACCTGTATCTTGGGATCCATCCCTCGACTAAAGAACCGATCACGATCAAAGTTCTCGCTCAGAAATTCATTACCAACACAGAAGTGGTCCAGCGTTTTTTAAATGAAGCTGAGATCATCTCCATGACCAATCACCCGAATATCGTAAAAATGTACGGGCATGGCGAATGGGAAGGCGGCCTTTTTATTGCGATGGAGTATGTTGAAGGGGTTTCGCTCAGACAATTTCTTCTAAACAACCCCCTCTCCTTGAAACGCGCGCTGGGAATTATCATAGACATTGCTTACGCCTTATGCCATCTGCACACGCATGGAGTGATCCACAGAGACCTCAAACCGGAGAATATTCTGGTCACAGAGTCCGGTTCGATCAAAGTGATCGATTTCGGCATTGCACAACTGTTAACGGAAAAAGTCAGTCCTGGCCAAAGTAGAAAGCCAAGATTGATCGGCACTCCGATTTACATCAGTCCCGAGCAAAAAGACAACCCCGAGACCGTATCGTTCCCCTCTGATATTTACTCGCTGGGGATCATCGCGTACGAGCTTATCCTGGGGAAGCTCAGTCATGGTCATTTGCACCTGTCTTTAATGCCGGTCGGAATGCAGGGCATCCTGCAAAAATGCCTGCTTCCGAATCCCAACGAAAGGTATCAAGACATCGTCGATTTTATCACGGATGTTTCCTCCTACCTCAACTCTCCCTCCCTGAAAAAAGAGAGGATGATCGGCGATCATCTCAGCGAACTTCAGGAAGACCTGCACAACATCCAGCACCTATTAATGGATGAGGCCCCTTCAGACTGGAATGACCTGAATATCGGGCTCGCCTCTTCAAGATCATTGCTGTCGCCAGGAATCTTCCACCATTTTTTTCCTATCGGCAAGCATCAATACGCCATCATCCTTGGAGAAATTTCCTCTGTAGGAGCGGAAAGCTACATAAAAACAGCAATTTTAAAAGGGATAGTCTCCACCCTCGTCTCAAATCATCTGGAACCAGGGGAGTTCTGCTATGCGCTTAACCATCTTTTGGTCCAGCAAAAAATTGGTCCCGTCCTCAGCTTTACCTATCTGATCATCGACACGGAAAACCGAACGCTTACATACACTTCATGTGGAAAAAACCACCTCTGGCTCATAAAAAATCATTCGCTTACCCCGCTTCTTTCCAATGAAGAAACCATGGCGCTGGGGATTGACGAGAAGGTCGCGTTCCACTCTACCGTCCGCCATTGGAAGACGGACGAAACACTCTTTGTAAGCCTGGTGCCCAAAACTGAAGAGAGCTCCCTCCAGCAGTTGTTTGAGCAATTTCTCGTGGAACACTCTCCCCTTCCCCCCCAGCAGCTTGTCAACCATTTGATCAGAAAGCTTCGCATCTCCCTGGAAGAGAACATTCGAGGCCGTCCCATCTCTTTGCTGGCGATCGAGATGAACCCATGAACCTATCTCATTAAAAAAATTTATCGGAATTTTGGATGGAAAGTTGAGGTTGACAGCCAAGTAAAAAACCAAAACATGGACTATAAAGTCCATTCGAAGAAAAAAGGTAGAAAGAAAATCTCTTTTTCTGGGATAAGTGTCATTTACATTTTCAACAATCGCGATGCTTGTTAGAATGTAAATTTATTTTTAACATCTCACTGGGTTAGCGCCTTTACAGCAGGCGCACCGGCTGACACAAGATAAAGTCATGATGATAAGAAGCGTCACTCGTAAAATATTAAAAGTAAGTGTAGTAGTCTCTATCGTTGCCCAAACTGTCCTTTCCCCTGCTGCACTTTTTGCGTTGGATTCAAAAAGCTCGATCACGTCCGAGCATATTTTCGAGATTTCCGACGACCCGCGAGACTTTGCCAGGGACGATCTGTTCGAGACAGGAAAAGAAAGAACGGCCCCGCCTGAATTTCCAGACGTTGAAAATCAACTGAATGCGTCTGACGAATGGGGAATCGGCTGGGAAAACGACACCGTCATTGATGAAAGCGATCTGATCACCTTTTTTCCTGAACCTAAACAAAAACAAAAGGCGGGCCCCAAAAACGAAGCCGTCGCTTCCTCGGATGAGAAATATCTATCTGATCCCGATCAGCTGATTCCTGTTGAACAGTCCTCACCTTCAAATCCAGTCGTCGACAGAGTGCTTTCCCTCTCGAAAAAGAAGAGAGTGCCCAACTCCCCTTCCTCTAAAAATTCTGGCAGGCTTCGATGGGATTTAGGAGAGCCTTCCAAAAAAGGAACTGCCGATATCTCTTCAGCCCGGACCGGCTCGTCCTCTTTTGTGGACCATAAAAGAGCCTCCAGTGAAGAAAAAGAGAAGGTGCAATCACAAAACATCTCATCCGCGGAACCTCTCCAGCGTCAGCTGGGCAAGAAGATCGTCACTGTCGATCCCTATTTGACTTTGCAGGAAAGCGAACAACGAAAAAAGAAACTGACCCAAACACTGAGCTCTGTTAAAACACCTGAAGCGCCCGTCGAGACTGCTGTCACAAGCAGCCTTTCAGGACCTTCAACTCCCGCGAAACAAGAAGCTGTCGCCGCCAAGCCAAGGCCCTCCACCTCGGAAGAAAAAGAAATCATCGCTCAAGCTCTGCCCGACAGGTCGCTGGCCGGCAACCAGGGAAGAACTCCACCAAAGACGATCCTGATCAACTTCAACAATGTCAGCATCATCGAGTACATCCGTTTTATCAGCAGGATCACGAACCGCAATTTCATCTTTGATGAGAACGACCTCCAGTTCAACGTCACAATTATTTCCGAAGACCCCACGACCATTGAAAACGTCATGACGGCTTTGATCCAGGAGCTGCGCATCCACGGCCTTTACCTGATCGAACAGGACAATAACCTGATTATTCACAAAAACAAGGAAGAGCGCAGCATTTCCCGAGTGAGCACAAATGGCGCTCCGGATGCTTCTCCAAGAGAATCTGAGCTTGTCACCCAGGTATTCAGGCTCAACACGCTCGATCCCAGCCGCGCCCAGCGGATCATCACCCCTTTATTGTCCAATAACTCAATCATCGAGATTTCAGAAGATACCCGCCATATTATTATTACCGACCTTGTCACCAACATCAAGGAAGTCGAAATCCTTTTTAAGGATATCGACTCTCCCAACAGCGGACTTGTCATTGGTCAGTACGTGGTGAGAAACGCCTTCATCGACAACCTGATCGAGCTATCGAAACAGATCATGGACCCGATCTCCAAAGGCCAGTCGCTCACATTCGTCCCTCACCCGGCAGCGAAAAGCATCTTCATCGTATCCACTCCGTTCCTGGTTGAAAGGACAATTTCCGTCTTACAGCATCTCGACCAGTTTCAAGGCGCAACCCGGATATACGACCTCGACGAATTAAAGTTTCAACAGATCGCTCCAAGAGAGTCTGCTCCCGGCCTTGCCCCTGACCGTGAAGGCCCCACCATCCCTCAAGAAGGAACGAGCACACCCGTTCCCGGACTTCCTTCCCTCCCATCGCTTCCGCAAAGGCCTGGAGAAAGGCCTGCACGTGCTGATGACGGAAAATGGGAACTCAGCCCCGATGGCAATTGGATCTTCCGTCCGGGATTTCCCCAACAGCAAGGTTCAGCGACAGATCTTCCTCAAGGACAATGGCTTGTTGACCCGCAACAGAACTGGTATTTCCAACCTGATGGCGGGCGCGCTCCCTTCCAAAGGGAAGGATCCGCACCATTAGGCCCAGGATTGCAACGTGGCACTGGACAGCAGCTTCTTCCGGGAGAAGCCCCGAAAGGGGAATGGATCCTTGATCCCAAAGGATCCTGGACATTTCAACTTTCTCCGGGAGAAGAATTAAAACCTGAGCGCTTTGCAAGACCCGCATTTACTGAAGAAGACCTTCCGGTCGGCAACATCGAGCGCACACAGTTTTATATCCACAAGCTCGAATACCGCCGCGGAGAAGATATCGTCGATGCCTTATCAAGGATCGGTGACAGCCTGACTCAATGCGGAACAGCTAATGACGACTTGATCTGCTCTATCCAAAGCGCGCAGTGGCTCGAAGCGTCCAACTCGCTTGTTTTTGCCGGAACCGTCGCTTCGATCGATAAAGTGCGTGAACTCGTCAACGAAATCGACAGACCGTTGAGACAGGTGTTCATTGAAATGTTGATCCTGGAAACAACATTGAATGACTCCCTCAACTACGGCGTCAGCTGGGGAACGCGATCAGGCGGTGGAAGCACTGCGACAGCGCAGGCATATATTGGAGGGGCATCCCCTCTTGTTTCCGCGCTGGAACAAGACTTGTCAGGAAATAACAATCCCGATCCTTCCAACCTGACGGGTGGACTCGGTTATACCCTTGGTGTGATCGGAAAGCGGCTGACCCACAATGGAACGCAGTTTGCCACACTCGGAGCGCTTGTCGCCGCTCAGCACAACAGACAAAAAACGAATGTGATCCTCAACCCGAAAATCATCACCGAGGATAATAAAACAGCCGAGTTGTTTGTCGGAATCAACACGCGGTTCCAGACCAACTCGATCTCCAATGACGAGGGAAGCGTCATCACGACTAACTTCGAATACCGGGACGTTGGGACCACGATCAGGGTCACCCCGTTGATCGGCCATGGAGATATCATCACATTGGAAATTGAGGAAGAGGTCAGTCGTGTTGCTCCAGAGACAACAGACAGCGGATCGGAAACTCAAGACCCCAATGCCCCGACGACAAGTATCAGCCGCACATCCACAACCGTCCATGTGCCCGATCGTCACTTTGTGATCATCAGCGGATTGGTTCAGGATGAGAAAATCCACAGCCGCAACCAGTTCCCCTGTCTTGGCGGAATACCGATCATCGGAGCTGCTTTCAGCGCAAAAGTAAACGATGAAGTCAAGCAGACACAAATGCTCTTTATCAGACCTCAGATCATTGATACTGACGATGAGATCAGACAGCTCACAAGCGACCAGCAAGAGATGTACAAACAGAAAAATCGCGTGAAGAAGAGCTGGAAGTATGAAGTTGACGAGGGCATGGACTTCCTCAACATCAAGCCTCCATGCTGTGATGAATGTGATTAGATCGTGTATCTAGCGAGAGCATTCTGCGTGCAAATGAAACAATCCAAATGGCTTAATTTATTACTCATCTGCCTTATTCTATTAAGCAGCTGCAATCCGCGCAGCAGTTGTCTCGATCCGCGCATCTGCTACACGCCCCATCCGCGCTATATGGGCACACTCCCTTCAGCTTTTGCCCCCTTATCTGAAGATGAACTGCGGCAGGAGTGGGGAAAAGAACTAAAAATCGCACAAGCGATGGCACGAGAGGGCGACCTTTACCGGGCGATCACAGGTTTTAAAAGAGCCCGCATCCTCATGCCTGATGACAACAAAGACCGCATGCTGCAAGCGGACTTTTCGATTTTCCAGTGCTACTGGCAGGGAAAGCGGTATTGCGAGGCGATCGAACATTTCGAGTACACTCCCCTCTGCACTGTATCCAGCTCATTTCCCTCCTTCAGAGAAATGCTCATCATGCTGTTTGAAGCCTATCATCAAACTGATCAACCGGAAAAAGCGCATGCCGTCATGCTGATCATGGAAAAAGGAGATCCGGAATCCGCGTTTTCACTCAAACTGTTTGCCAACCTGGATCAGGGCAACCTGAATGCCGCCCGCTCGTTTGCGTGGGATACCGATGAACATGAAGATATCGAACGCTTCAGCGATACGTACTGCCTTTGCTCTAAATCCGTTCGGAAAGCGCAAACTCTGAACGCCATTCTTCCTGGGGCAGGATACTATTACGTCGGACAAAAAAAATCGGCTCTCACTTCACTGGTCATCAATACAGTCTTTACAGCCTCCGCCTATTATTTTTTCCGAGATGGAAACTGGGGCGCCGGCATCATTGCGTCCAGCCTGGAGCTTGGCTGGTATTTTGGCGGAATCAACGGTGCTGGCCTTGCAGCAAAAGAGTGGAACGAGTGCCTCTATGAAAATCTGGGACAAGAGTTGATGCTGCGAAAACAGTATTTTCCCGTACTCATGTTGGAGACCTCTTTCTGATGAAGCAGGCAACGGGGATCCTGATCATCTGCAGCCTCATCTTATCGGCCGCAGTCTCCGCTGAAGACCCCTGGGGAAAAGGATGCCAACTTGTGTGCAAGCCTTATCATCCGCCCGAAAAACACAACACATTTATGGGAGAAAACCTCATCTGGTTCCATAAGAAAGTGATCTCGCCTGCCGATGGCCCCCGTAGCCACCACAAGCCGAACAGTTCTCAATACACCATCGACGCCATGCGCAAATATGGATTTTTTCAGGGGTATCTCATGGGATGTGATCGATTAATGCGAGAAAACGAAGACCCCTGGATTTACAAAACTATCAAAGATGAGAGAGGGGAAACCTTTAAATGGGATCCGGTGAAATAACTTCGGCCCCTTCCAGGGAATCCTCTGATTCCGTTTCCGCCTCTTCAACGACAGGCTCCTCAACCTTTTCTTCCATTTTAACAAGTTCCTGAGCCCGATGGACAGCTTTATTAAAATAGGCATTGGGATTGGCATCGTTCATGACAAAGAGATTTTCCTTTCCGATCATTTTCACAAGCCCAGATCCGCTCATCACATCCCACACATGAAGGGTCAGTCCCGACAGGATCAGATACCTGCCTGAAGAGCGCAGATAATCGTTGAGCTGCTCCAGGGCCATGCAAGCTGTCGCGTCGATATCGCGCGCATTTTTCAACTGCAGGATGATCACTTTTGTTGCGGACTCATCCTCAGCAATCGATTTCAGCGTCGTTTGAAAAAGGTCCGCTGCACCAAAGAACAGCTCTCCTTTCACTTTGATAAACCGGATTGCCGTCATTTCATCTTTTGTGCAAAACTCCAAACTTTTGATCCTGCCGTTGTCATCGACAAAATACTGCTGCACCTGCGGCACCGCCGCTTTATTCAGATAAAGCGTGATCGACAAGCTGACACCGATATAAAACGCGACATCGATACTGAAGAATATGCATGAGAGGAAAGTCGCGAGAAAGACAAATGCGTCAGAGCTTGTCGCTTTTAAACAAAGGAGGATCTGCCTTTTCTTGATCAAGTTGCCGGCTGTCAACAGAAGCAGGGCTGACAACGCTGCCAATGGAATCCTGACAACATAGTCTCCGAAGAGGTAAAGGATCAAACCAACCATACCCGCTCCGAACATTGCCGCCAGACGCGTTTGCGCTCCGCTCTCAAAATTCAACGTTGTCCGAGACGCCGAACCTGAAATTGGCATTGCCCCGCAAACCGCAGACGTTAAGTTCCCCATTCCTAAGCCCAGGATCTCCTGATTGATAGACAACCGCTGCCCTGTACTGGACGCGACCGTTTTCGCAACAGCGCTCGTTTCCAAAATACTCAATAAACTCACAGCAAATGCGATCGGCAGCAAGTTGTTCATGATCTTAAAATCAAAGTGGGGAAGCATCAATTGCGGAGTCAGCTGCCCGATATCGCCTGTATCCCCGATTGTGATTACCTGGTCAACATCGCCGATCATCAGATTGCTGCAAAGGGCCAGAATCGCTGTTGTCACGACATAGGTCACAAGCGCATAGGGAATTCCCCTTCCCAGTTTCTTCAGCGTGACGAGAAGCAATAAACTACCGATACCGACCGAAAGGGTCAGCCAGTGCGTTTGATATAAATGAAAGATAAAATAATACGCCTTAGCGAATAGGGAGTTGACCCCCTCCATTGGAGGAATGCCGAAAAAAACGAACAGCTGATTGATCACAATCGCAGCGGCAGCCCCCATCACATAGCCCAATACGACCGAGTAGCTGATAAACTGGGTCAAGCGCCCAAGCTTGAAACTTGCCGCCAGTAAATGAATAACAGCCACAAGCCCCGCCAGCTGGGTCATGATCTGGAAGGCCGCAATATCCCTCTCCGCTCCCGATAATTCCCTAAAATGGGAAAAGAGGATCTCAGCTGTTCCATACTGGATCAGGATGGCGATCGCGTTGCTGGGCCCGACCACAAGATGTCTGGAGGAGCCAAAAAAAGCTGCGATCAAACAGGAGAATATCGCTGCAAAGAGTCCCGTTGAAAGCGGCAGGCCGGCAATCAACGCATAAGCCATCGCCTGCGGCAGCGTCAATAGCGCAACAGAGATCCCCGCTGTGAGGTCTTTATGCAACTTGCTTAGGCTGTACCCTTTAAATTCGTTCTTATACGGAAAAAAAGAGATATCATCAAAATAGTGGAATCTCATACAATCGGTCCCAGACGATAAATTAATAATTATACCCCCTCTCCTCAAAATTATCAAGAGTTTTATGTTTATCTTTATTGCCGTTTAGTTTAAAATCTTTCCTAAAAAGTACTATC
The DNA here is from genome assembly GCA_964635295.1 of uncultured bacterium. Lineage (GTDB taxonomy): Bacteria > Chlamydiota > Chlamydiia > Chlamydiales > Waddliaceae > Waddlia. The sequence goes on along the minus strand of CAZWOB010000018.1, from coordinate 1,711 downwards.
TACACTGTTATGTCAAATAAACCTAAATTAGCCATTGTCGGCCGCCCCAATGTGGGGAAATCCTCCTTATTTAACCGTATTTGCAAAAAGCGAATGGCGATTGTCGATGAAGCCGAAGGGATTACGCGCGACCGCCTTTATGCGGAAGCGGACTGTTTCGGCAAGGATTTCGAGGTGATTGACACCGGCGGGATCAATCCCCGTTCCCAGGTTCCCTTTAATGAGCAGATCATGCGTCAGGCTGAGATTGCAATTGAAGAAGCTGACGGCCTGATAATGGTCGTCGATGCCCACACGGGGATTACTGATCTTGACCATGAAGTTGCGCGTGTGCTGTTGCGCACCAACAAGCCTGTGACAGTTGCTGTGAACAAGGTGGACAACCTCAACCAGCTCGATTTGGTCCACGGTTTTTATGGACTGGGTATTGATCATTGCGTTGGCGTTTCAGCAGAGCAGAATTTCCAACTCGCTGAGCTGCTTGAAAGCATCGTTTCCCGGATCCCCTCATCGACAGAGGAAGAGGAAGAAGATCCCTCGATCAAGGTAGCCATCATTGGACGGCCAAATGTCGGCAAATCGACCCTGACCAATTACCTGCTTGATGAAGAGAGATGTTTGGTGAGTCCGATCCCCGGCACCACTCGGGACAGCGTGGACGTCCGCGTGTCGCACAAGGGTGAGATCTATACGTTTATTGATACAGCGGGGATTAGGCGCAAGGGTGCTGAGCATGAGGTGGTGGACAAGTTTGCAGCCATTCGCACGCAGCGCGCGATTGAACGGTGCGACATCTGTTTGTTGATGGTGGACGCGCAGCAAGGGATTACGGCCCAGGAGAAGCGGATCGCCAAGATGATCGAAAAAGAAGGAAAATGCTGCATTGTCCTTCTCAACAAATGGGATTTGGTGAAGGGTTTTCGGATGGAGCACTGCTTCAAAGAGATTGAAGAAGAGATCCATTTCCTTCGCTACTGTCCGAAGATTATCCTGTCTTCTGAGACAGGGCGCAATGTCGAGAAAATTTTCCCGATGATCCAGGAAGTGCGCAAAGAGTCCTTGAAACGTATCACGACTGGTGAGTTGAACAAATTTGTGGAAGAAGCGATCCGTCAGAACCATCCACCGATGGTGCGTGGAAAGCGTTTGCGGATTTACTATCTTGCTCAAGTGTCGACAGAGCCGCCGACATTTGTCCTGTTCATCAACCATCAGGATTTGATGGCAGAATCATGGCGTAAATATCTGATCAACCAGTTCCGCAAGGTCTACAAGTTTACCGGCGCTCCTCTTGTTTTTTACAACAAAAGCAAGAAGAAGGAAGCAAAGAAAGACGGCTCCCACTCCCAGCAAGAGCTCTCTCCATATAAGCATTAGTCAAGTTGCTTTCTCAACCAGGCAATCTGCTGAGCTTTTTGCGAACCTTTAAATTGTCTCTCTGAATCTTCAAATTGTGTTCTAAGGGCCATTGCACAAGCATTGTACTCCTGCTCATTGATTTCCTCTTTCAAGAGCTGATCATCCAGCTCTTCCATTCTTTCATGCAACCCTTTTGTACCGGTATCAGAACTCGACGCCGCGATACTGGAGTCGTCGATCGCATTTTCTTCTTCCATCATTTTTTGGACTAGTGGAAAATCGATAAGCTCATCCATATAGTGTTCATTAACCGCTGCAACCAGGGAATTTTCAGAAAGCCAGTCTCGTTCAC
>CAZWOB010000017.1:27626-35846 GCA_964635295.1 uncultured bacterium | reverse complement strand
CCGAAGGCTGGATCCCTCTCCCCAAATTGAACACATTTATGAATGTTCCACGGGTTCAATGGGATAACTCAAAAGAGGATCGCGATTTCAACGACGACCGGTCTGCTCTGCATATCTGCATACACCAATCGAAAACATTCAATTTAATAAAAAGCGAAGAAGAAGCATTTTTCCCTTTTCTTGTGCAGGAAATTCAACGGTTGAGAAAAGAGCCGGGAATTAATCTCGGTTCATTTGCGGTGTTAGTAGCGGACAGACATCAGGCTAAACGGACAAGTCAATACTTGAAACGTTGGAATATCCCCTCTCAAAGGCAGAGGGTCGAGCCGATTTCCGAATCTCCAGTCATCGCATCGATGAGGGAATTATTATACGGAATTTATCATTATCGCGATGAAAGCGCCTTGAAAATAGCATTGGGGGGTCTTTTCATTCGATGGTCATGTGATGATATTTCCAAACTTAAAGAGGATTCTGTTTATGCGGAGGTTCAGGAAAGATTTCGGTCACTGGAACATACATGGCAGACGGACGGGTTGTCGGTTTGTATGGAAAACCTCCTTGAATCAAGATGGCATGATGGGACGGAAACTGTTTTAGAACGGATTCTGAAAGAGGAAAACGGCGATCAATTTTATGCGGACTTTCAGCACGTGATTGAACTTATGTTGGAAAAGCCCAGAACACCATCTGAAGCCCTTTTATATCTGGAAAGGTTTTCATTTGATATTTCGCTTGATGAAGAAGAGTTGAAAAGGCGTTTTGATATAGGTCTGGACAGTGTGCAAATTATTACAATCCACTCCAGTAAAGGATTGGAATATGATATTGTCTTTGCGTTAGGATTGGTTAAAAGATCCCGAAAAAAGGATCTGTACTATATCTCAGAAGGGAATTTAAAGTTTATCTTTGATCCGGATAATAAGGAACTGGTCAATTATATCAATGAATCGGACTCTGAGAAAATGCGACATTTATATGTTGCCTGTACAAGACCGAAATATCGGCTTTATCTGCCATATATCGACACAAAGGTCAATCCCTCCCTGGGAATTTTGTCACCGATGGAACTGTTTGTGAATAAGTTTTCTGTTCCCTTTGATCAATTTCTGAAAATGTCTTCAGATAATCAATACCTTTCATACAACGTTCTGAACGATTTTAATTTCGAGTTGGAAAAAAGTGAAACAGTTGAAATCCCAGAATTATCAGCGCCGGAGTTGGTCGAAGTCAATGCCGAGCCGATGACAATGACGTCGTTTTCTGCCATGGCGCAAGTATCTTCATCAGAACAGTCGGAGGCACCCCATCAATTCGAACAAACTGAGAAAACCCCGTCGACTCTTCCTGCTGGAAGCATGACAGGAACCCTCCTCCATAAGCTTCTGGAGGAGATCCCTTTCGTTTTGGGAAGGGAGTGGAGCTCCTTTCAAGACGCTGTCCCTTATGTCGCTCCATACACGAAGGGAACGGATTATGAGGAATGGACCGATGTTCTTTCGGAAATCGTTTACCATGCAATTACAACCCCTTTTGTCAATGGTACAGCGCTTAAGGACCTCGATCCGGGCCATCTCAAGTTTGAAGCTGAATTTTTATACCCTTACATTTCTAACACCTTTGTGAAGGGGTTTATTGATTTAGTTTTTTCTAGTGACGGAAAATTCTTTGTTTTGGACTGGAAGAGTAACTGGTTGGGAAATGCCTTTGAGGACTATTCAGAAGATTGTCTCGATCTTGCAATGTCCCATCATGATTATTTCAAACAGGCCGAAATCTATTCAGAAGCACTTAAAAAATATCTAACAATATCGACGTCTAAACCTTTCTCAGAGATTTTTGGAGGGGTTTACTATGTCTTTTTAAGAGGTCTGCCTAAAAATGGCGTCAAATATATCCCCCCATCGTTTTCCTAATATCGAGTTGGCTGTAGAAGCTGGGGCGCTGCATATGATCGATCTGGAGTTTGCGCAAATGCTTCTTGAGGATGTTTCAGAGCTGGATGAATCTGCTGCCGCTTTTGTTTGTCATCTGACAAAGTCAGCCAGAGAGGGGCACCTTTGTGTTAACGTTTCTGATTCAGGCATCACTCCTTCTCCATATGAAATTTGGTTGAGAGACTGTTCTGAGGATGTTATTGAAAAGCTCTATCATCTCATGGACCTTGTTTCGACTGGGGCTGAAAAACTTCCCGAATCAATTTTTGTTAAGGTAGATACTTTTTCGACAGTATATCCGGAACAACCGATCTGTCTTTTTGAAAACTCATTTTATTTGCAGAAATATTGGGTATTCGAAACGCACTTTCTTCATTATCTTTTACCGCTTCTCTCTCAATCCCCTGCACATTCCGTAGATGCAGATGTTTTGGAAGGGATGCTTACCGATATTCCCCTCAATACACTACAAAAGAAGGCTCTCAGGCAGGTTTTTCAAAACAGATTGAGCATTATTTCAGGAGGGCCTGGAACGGGAAAGACCCATACGGCAGGTGTGATTGTCGATCTCTTTTCCAAGCTTTTCAAGGAGAAGGATTTCCGAATTGCTATTACCGCTCCTACAGGAAAAGCGGCGGCTAAGCTTCGTTCTTCTCTGGGGTGTTCTTCTGATCATGCGATCGAGTCTGCCACATTGCATGCACTGTTGAATCTGTCTCCAGATTCTACTTACACCTTTCCTCCTAGGGCCACGCTTCCTTATGATCTGCTCATTGTGGATGAATGTTCCATGATTGACGTTAAGTTGATGGCTTCTCTTTTACCAGCGATTAAAGAAGGTGCACGCCTGATGTTTTTGGGAGATCCTGATCAGCTTCCACCTGTTGAGGCGGGTTCGCTATTTTCTGATCTCATCAAATCCCTTGATTCATTGCATATTGTACATCTTGAGGAATGTCTGAGGGCAGAGTTGGAGGAGCTCGTTGCTTTTGGAAAAGCGATCAACTCGGGAAGAGTTGACCATTTTCCTGCATGTGTCGATCGCATCAAACCTGGAGCGGAGAGTGTCAGGCTACAGGAATCGGAACTATTACGTGAATTGGTTTCTTATCTCCCTTCCAGGTTTACGTATGAACATTCTCAAGAGATTTTTGATCGGTTTCGGGTCCTTTCTCCACTTAGGAATGGCAGGTTTGGAGTGAATCAGTTGAATCATCAACTCCTCCAGATCGCTTTTCAGAAAACGGACGAGCAGCAGGAATATGTTGTTCCGATCATGATCACGAAAAATCATCCGAAAAGAGAGCTTTTTAATGGAGAAACCGGACTCCTTGTGCGGAAGAAAGGGGAGACTCCCTACTCTTTGAACAAAGAGGATTATGCGGTTTTTGGCGATCGTAAGATTCCCGCTCTTCTTCTTCCGGCTTTTGAATATGCCTTTTGCCTTTCAGTGCATAAAAGTCAGGGAAGCGAGTTTGAGCATGTCTTCCTGGTCCTCCCTAAAGGCAGTGAGTGGTTTGGCCGTGAGATGGTCTATACAGCTGTGACGCGGGCAAAAAAGAAGTTAACGATTTGGGGCGATGACACAGTCATTCATGAAGCGTTGAAAAACCATTGTCACCGCGCTTCCGGACTATCTGAAAGAATCTCCCATCATTCCCAGCCCAACATTTTGGCGTAAATCAAGGGGATCGTTTCGCGCAGCTGCTGTTGGATCGCCGCTTTTCTTTCAGGCTCGACAAGTTCAAAGTAGGGAATGTGCTCATAGGATTTATGTTTATCTTTAAACGTCCCTTTTTCAGAAAGTGCTTTGTAGGGTAGTTTCCAATGCTCTTCGATAAAATCCATGTGAATCTCACCATGTTCATGCCAAACCATAAACGCAATGCGTAAAGTGGGATCATATTCTTTATTCCCAAGGTGGGGAACGGCCACTGGATCTGAATAATGAAACTCCTCGATGATCAGTTCCGTATCTTTAGCATTGCTCCAATACTGATAGCCCTTATCTTTGTGGTTCGACAGTTTTTTCGGCTTGTGGCAGATAAATTCAAGAATTTCTGGTAATTTGTTTCGCTCAACAAAGATAATTCCTCTTCCGAGCAAGGCATGGAGAGGTTTGATCACGACATATTCGGAGGAAAAATATCCAGGTGTCTGATTGATCTCATCTATTGTCATTTTTCGTTCACAAAGTCTCCATCGCGGTCTGATCCGTTCGAGCAACGGGTCGCCGCTGAATAATTGAGACATTTTATTTTTATCTCTGAAATAGGGGAACAATGCCTGATCAAAGACCACAACATTTGGAAAGTCATGATTGAATGATTCCAGTTTTCCTTTGAAGTAATTGCGGTTTGCAATCAATAGAACTGGATAGCTAGCCAGATCGTAGGGATCTTCTACTGGAAGAGCTGCCTCGGTGAGGAATGATTTCTCTTGATAGAGTTCCTGTATCTTTGGAGCAAAATTGATTTCATGATTTTTCATCTCATTGAGGATCGCAAGTTCTTGAACGACTCCTGGACTTACCCAAACAAATTGTCCAAATTGCTGTAACATGCTGATCACTTTTTTGGGAACGGCGCCAGGTTCATTGACCAGCCAGTCGTAACCCCGAAATGCCGAAAAAACCCCAGATTGCAGTTCGCAGATTTTGATCCCCTCTTCTTCACTGTGCTTGAGATCGGCGATCAGAAACGTGAAAGAGACGGAGGGAGGTTCACTATTCAGTCGGCAGTGAATTGAAAAAATAATTAGCAATAAGTTCAGTATTTTGATCATTTCTTGCTTTTTCCTCTGGGTAGCAGTATTCTTTTCATACCGAATTTGTCGTCTGAATATGCCTGTCTATCTTTTATTTAAAAATATCAAATTATGGGGGTTGTTTTTTTCACTCCTCCCTCTCGTCCTGATGGCGGAGCTTGGGCTGGGTGGTTACGAAAGCGATCTGGAGGATGACCTGATGATCGTCGAATGGGTCAACTGCAAGTTGAATGATCGGATGCCCGTCTATTTCAACCATCTTCTTTACGGCGGTTATTGGAATATGCCCTCTTCCAGAATGGGCAATGCCGGAGAGATCGGCGCGGGCTGGTCGAAGGTTCCGCCGTATGAAAACTTCAATCTCCGCTTTCAGCTCTTCAAGCATGTGGAGCTATCGGGAAATTATCGCGTCTTTCAGGGAGTGGACGATCCTGCGCTTTCCGAGCACGGATTTGGGGATTTTTCCGATAAGGGGGCCAATGTTAAATTTGCCTTCTGGTTCCCTGAAGACAGCGATTACACGCTCCCCGGATTTGCGGTGGGGTGGGAGGACTTTATCGGGACTAAGGCTTTCGAGGCGCGTTACGCTGTTTTGACCCAGGTGTTTCCCAAATGGAACCTGGAAATGAGCCTTGGTTATGGGGATATGCGGATCCACGGGTGGTTTGGAGGAGCGACATGGGTCCCTTTCAGGAAGTCATGCAATCGATACCTCAAAGATTTTGCCTTCGTCGCAGAATATGATGCGATTCCCTATGAATCAGCGGACCGGGAGCCTCACCCGGATGGCCGTTCAGTTTCTTCCCCAATCAATTTCGGGGTAAAATACCGCCTTTGGGACAGGATCGACTGCTCCGCAAGCTACGTCCGCGGGGAAAAGTGGGCGTTTTCCTTTTCCTCCTTTTTTCCATTGGGGACCTGCCTGGGGATTATGCCGAAAATTGACGATCCCCTGCCCTATCGAGCGCCAAAAATATTAGAGCCGATCGGACCTTTGCGTCCTTGCGATGCATTGGCGCAAGAGATCTACACCGCCTTTGAGTGCCAGGGGATCAACGTTCTTCAGATCTGGCTGTCAACAGATCACTGCGGTCAAAAAATTCTCAGGTTGGAAGTTGAAAACTGCTTGTGGCGGTACGAGGACCAGTTGCGGGAACGGATCAGCCAACTGCTTGCCTGCATCATTCCGAACAATGTTGATCAGGTTGTCGTTGAGCTTCAGACCGACGCTCTTCCCGTTCAGGAATATCACTTTCGAATGGAATTTCTACGGATGTACAGGGAAGGGGAAATCTGTCCTTATGAATTGGCTGTTGTCAGTCCGAAAAGCGAAATCTCATGCCCCTCCGCCTGTTGCGAGCATTTGATCTACAAAGAGGATAGACCGCGCTTCTGTTGGGAAATCTATCCGGAAAACTACAACGCTTTTGGCAGCGCTAAAGGGAAGTTTAAATATCTCCTCGGGGTTCATCTCGGTTTGTGCGGGTATTTTTGGGACGACTGGTACTATTCCATTCTTTTCGGATATCCGATCACCAGCAATCTTTGCGATGTGACCGATATTGACAAGATCAATCCTTCCCAGTTGATCAATGTCCGTACCGACAGCGTCAATTACTACAAGCAGGATGGGCTATCTGTCAACGAGGCGTATGTCGAAAAAAGCTGGAATCTGGGATGCGGCCACTATTTCCGCACAGCGATCGGGCTGTTTGAAGAGGCATACGGGGGGATAGCCGGAGAATGGCTCTTCTATCCCATCAACTCGCGCTTTGCTATCGGTGCAGAAGGGGCGTACTTGAGAAAACGTACGTATCAAGGGGTCGGATTCACCAATAAGGTGAGAAAACTGGAGGGGTATACGCCCACTTACGTCGAACCTTTTTACCCCAAACAGTACTTCCTGAGCGCTTATTTCAATTTTGAAGAGCTGGATCTCGACCTGGAGTTGAGGGGGGGGAAGTTTTTGGCCAACGACTGGGGGGTAAGGACCGAAGTTTCCCGCTACTATCCAAGCGGCCTGCGATTGTTCGCCTGGTATACCTATACCGACGGAAAGGACTACGTCAACGGTCATCTCTATCACGATAAGGGAGTGGGTATTTCCATTCCTCTTGACCTGTTCCTCCCCTGTTCCTGCCGCAACCGGTATCGATGGTCGATGTCGGCATGGTTGAGGGATGTGGGGGCTACCGCTTTGACTGGTAATCGATTGTATTGGCAGATCAGAGATCAGAGGGAGCGCTGCATCACCTACTGATCAGCGCCGCCGCATGTTTGGCTGCGTAAGTGAAAATGATCGAGGCGCCTGCGCGCTTGATCGATAGAAGCGTTTCCATCAATACCTTATCGGCGTCCAGCCACCCTTTTTCCGCCGCTGCCATGATCATGGCATACTCACCGCTGACCTGATAGGCTGCGATGGGAAGGTCCGATTGCTCTCTTAGCTTCGTGATCACGTCCAAATAAGCGAGGGCGGGCTTGACCATCAGCATATCGGCCCCCTCCCATTCGTCCATGTTGCATTCGAGAAGAGCTTCTCTCACATTCGCCGGGTCCATCTGATAGGTTTTCTTATCCCCGATTTTCAGGGAGGATCCGATCCCGTCCCTGAAAGGGCCATAGAGGGAAGAGGCGTATTTGGCACCGTAAGAAAGGATGCTGGTGTCCTCATACCCTTTTTCATCGAGGCTCTGCCTGATGTAGGCGACCCTGCCGTCCATCATATCGCTTGGAGCGACCACATCGGCCCCGGCCTGCGCCGCCAAGAGGGACATTTTTGCCAATAACCTGACAGTGAGATCGTTGATTACGATCCCTTCGGGGTTGATCAGCCCGTCGTGTCCGTGGTCGGTATAGGGGTCAAGGGCGACATCGACCATGACGCAGATCTCCGGGATTTTCTGTTTGATCTTTTCGATCGCTGTCAGGACGAGGTTGCCGGGACGGATCGCTTCTGAGCCGAAGGAATCTTTCCGTTCGGGAGGGACAACCGGAAAGAGGTCGACTGCACGGATGCCAGCGTCGTAGAGCTCTTTGACCTCTTCGATCGCTTGATCGACCGTGTATCTGAACACTCCGGGCATTGAGGGCACTTCCTCTTTATTCCCTTCACCTTCAAGTAGAAAGATCGGCGCAACAAAATCGCTTGGGTGCAGGCGGGTTTCTCTTGCGAGGGAGCGGACTGCCGGACTTTTCCTGTTCCGCCTCAAACGGCGGGAGATGGACAGGTGGGCATTTTCCCTTTCTTGTTCAACGAGATGTTGTTCCATGATACTCAGCACCCTTAAATCTTGGTAAAAAAGAGAAGTCTAGCAAGAATTTTCTATCTGAGCAAAAATATTATTGACCAATCCCTTAAGTTTGCTAATATCAGGTTGAACGATAAAACAGGTACAACTATGGCTGAAGAAGAACAGACAGAAAAGCAGAAAGAGATCAAAACGGGCGACAAGATCCCTCCATTTCTCGCTAAGGACCACGAAGGATTTGATGTGACCGATGAAGATGTGGTCGG
>CAZWOB010000017.1:0-27526 GCA_964635295.1 uncultured bacterium | reverse complement strand
TGGATGGAAAAGCCTGTCGATGTCAAAGGGCATGTGGACCGCGTGATCAAAGCGCTGGAAGAACATTGCAGTGATGAGATTGTCAGCTTTGACGAGTATGACAGAGACTATGAAGAGTTCATGGGGAAGGCCCTCGGCGATGCTCCCGATGAGGAGCAGATCAGAAAAGATATTCTCAAAAAGTTTAATCTGAACGAGAGTGATTTGCAGGAGGAGAAGTAGGGCGGACAACCTTAAAAAAAGTTGCTTGAGAAATTTCAAAACGCTTGTAGTTGTGTTTTAAGTGCTCAAATACTCTTTCTTCAAGACCTTGAGCTTCAATTTTTTCCAGTCCTTTATTCGGATCAAAGAAAAAGTCCCCGCCTCTTGTTCTTATTAAAACCATGGAATGCCCATGCTCCTCCAATTTATCGTTATTGGCAGGCTTGATATCACGCATGAAGTAAATCCCCCAGTCCATGCTACTCAGAATACCGGATAATTTTGGTCTTAAGTCGTCCAGTAGATCAAAAGTATTTGATTGATTTATCAATTTAAAATCGTGGAAATTAAGAAGCGCACCTACTTTTTCAGCAGTTCCCGTCATGGCAGAAGAGTTTTTCACTTCGATACAGTTGAAGGCTCCCTGCCTTGCTCTCATTTCCCTGATGTTTCCACCAAATTTAAGGGATTTAGCAATACGTTTTAGACGAGACTCCGCGCTTTCCGAGGAATCTGAATTGAAATAACGCTCGATAAATTCGAGAGCGATCGCTGTGCAGTTGCCTCCACGGGTCGTCCATGAGAGTTTTTCAGCATTAAATCCAATAGTTGAGGGGCTGTCGGCCTGTAATTTTTTCAGATAGCTTTTAGATTTTGGGCGCCAGTTGATCCCGCTGCAAGGTCCCTGGCTCGCTTTTTGCAGGCGTCGATAGAGAGAGGGCCTCTTTTCTGGTTTTGATTCAACCACCTGTAAAGTTTCTTTTAACAATAGAGTTAATCGATGATAATCCGAGATCTGCGGGGCTAGCTGGCTCAAAAGGTCTCTTGTTTGTTCTATGTTTGTGTGAAACACCATTTTCCGAAAATTCGGAAATATCCGCAGGCAGATCCAGATCACTCTTGTGATTAGATTAAATTTTTTGACTGTAAGGTCCGGTCTGATCAGGAAAGTTGATCTCTTCGCATTGCGCAAGGCGAACAGTCGCGTTTCCAGCTCATCATGGGAGAGTTGAAAGGTATTGTCGCTTAAGGTAAGATTTACAGTCATTTTTCTAAGGTTTTTATACTTTTTAAATGGTTATTTTATTTTTTTTACAATTATACTTCAAGTAATGTTTAAATCTTTATATAAATTTAATAGTTTAGAGTTATCGTTAAATTTAATTTAAAATTGGTTTTTTTCAATGACTGTATACAAAACTGACGGACTCTCAAGTTATCAGAAATTTCACCGCAAGGTCTTTCAATGCCCTGAAGGCAGTTTGTCTCACTGGGGTGTGAAAAAGATTGAATATTTCTACCGAAATGAGAGGACAAAGCTCAGTCCAGCATTTGCACACACCATGCGACGTATGATCGCTTTGGTCATGCCCATCTTCAATTTATTGGATGTGTTGCACTATATCCCTATGGCTGCCTACAAATGCGTGAAACTGCAGCCCAGGGATGCTCTTTTTGATCTCTTGAAATGTTTAAAGTGTCTGCAGGTTTTTTTCTGTGCTGTTCCAACGATCCTTGTTGCCGTTATTGAACCCAAACTATTCTACCGTACAGACAACATGTGGCTGGATGTCAAAAGTGCTCAAGTGAAATCGAAGATCGCGAAATCCTTCGAAAAATTACAGAGCAGCGAAAAAAATGAGCAAAGCCCGGTAGAAAACCTAGAAGCCGCATGCGTCAAAGCGATTGACGAGATGGTCAGCAATGCAGATGCGATCGCCGTTCTGAAAAAGGTTCTTGAAAAGGTGATCTCAGAAGTTCCGACCGATGATCCTGAAAAACAGGAAATCATCATTGAGCAGTATATCGAGATGTTTTCTGAACTTCTCGTTTGTTCGGCTCATCAGCAGGTAGAGCTGAACAAGATGACCGATCATTTTATAGACATTCTCGAGTTGATTGTTAAAACCCGCCATCCGCTGCTCCGCATGTCGTTGATCCATTTGATCGTGACGACTGCGAAGAATGATCCTGAGACATACAAAGAAATTGCCGAGAAAAAATACGAGAACAGCAACCGTCAAGCGCTTCCTTATCTAGTCGCTCGCCTCATTACGGATGATGAAGATCTTCTTGAAAGAGTGATGGAAACGGCAAATAACCGCTATTTCAGAAATCGACAAACGCAGACAATATTTATTGCGGCATTGCATGAAATTTATGAATGTGAACTGAGTCAGGAATATCAGGAAAAGGCGCTTGGAGCTCTTCTCGACTGTTTTGATTTGGATGGCCAGATTGCTGAGGCGTCAAAACCTGTAAGACGAAAAAAGGGCGAGCCAAAAGATGCTGCTGAAAGGGATCAAATGATCGCGGGTAAGCGGGCTGAAATTGAGGCAAAAACAACGACAAGAGATGAATACGATTCAGAGAGGCAAAAACGTCAGATATTTAAAATAAACGGACAAATCGAAAACTTGAAGCAACAAGTTGCTGATTTACAGGCGAAGACTTTTACGAATGAGGCTGAAAAACAAAGACTTCTCAAACTCAAGAAAGAGGGCGGCAGTCATTTCGAATCAGCGATGGATATTTTACATATGCTCCTGAGCCTGAATGATGAAGGCTTAATTGAGCAAAGTCTGGACAAGATAGGAAGCACGAAAGCGTACGCGTATTTAAGCGACGAAAAAATTGTCACTGACGTGTTCAAAGCTGTGTTCGACCTTCAGGAAATTCCAGCAGAAGCGTTTGCGAGGATTCAACAGCTGCGCGCTCCTTGGGCATTGGTGGCCTATCACGGACGGCTTAGTGAAACGAAGCACAAATACCGTGCAGACCTGATCGAAGGCAGCAAGGCGATCGTTCAGTCGTTGATCAACGGTACCTATTCTGAGCTTCGTCATGATATAGAGACAAACTCTACATTGAAAAAAGTGTTTGAAGCGATGCCTGGGATAAGGGATTCTTGGATCACTCCTGCGACAACTTACGCAGTGAAAGATCTTTATCCTGAAGCCAGCAGGCGTTTTGCCGACTTTGCGATCGTTGAAGCGACAGACCCGTCCGACATCCTTCTCATTGGTAATGATACACATACATGCGTTCATTTAGGCGGGAGGATAGAGCGCGTATCGGGATTATCGGCATTTATCCGCGATGGAAAGATCCACACGGTTTTGATCAAAGATGACCAAGGAGTCACAGTAGCTGAAACACAGATTCAGCTGATGTGGGATGGAAAAAATGACAAACCGGTACTTTTTGTCGAGCAGGCCAACTTCGTGGGCGCAGACAGCGGAGATTATTCGTTGGAAAACGCAATCTACAATTACGCAAAAGAGAGAGCTAAAGAGCTCGGGTTTGACCTTGTGACGTGCTACAAGATGAAAGATCCGAAAAGGAAATTGATGTCTTCCAGTAAGTATAAAGGAAAAGTGCAGTCGTTGGGAAGTTCTTCTCCTTTGGAATACGTCAACCGGTATTTTAAGAACTTTTCCAAACCGTACGATCTCGGGCAGACCTATCTCGTAGCTTAGATATTTAAATTCTGATACGCTCTTTTCCATATGATCAGCGTGACAATACTGACTAAAAACAGCCAGGCGCATCTCGGCGAAATCCTGGACGCCCTCCAGACATTTGACGAGGTGGTGGTCTATGATACGGGATCGACCGATCAAACGCTTGAGATCGCCCGTGCGTATCCCAATGTTTCCCTCTACCAACAGCCATTCGTTGGTTTTGGCCCGACGCATAACCTGGCGTCGGAAAAAGCGAGAAACGACTGGATCCTATCGATTGACAGCGATGAGGTTCCAACCCCTGAGCTCATTCAGGAACTTCAAAATGAATCGCTGGATACTCAGTTTGTCTATTCTCTTCCTCGCAACAATTACTTCAATGGCAAATGGATCCGCTGGTGTGGATGGTATCCGGAAAGCGTTGTGAGGCTCTACCATCGGAAGCATACCCGTTTTTCCGATGACCAGGTGCATGAAGGCGTCGTCACAGATGGAATGAAGATCAAGACGTTCAAAGGGGCCCTCAAACACTACTCCTACGATTCGATCGGACAGTTTCTGGAAAAAATGCAGCTCTATTCAGAGCTGTTCGCCAAACAATATGTCGGGAGGAAGCGGTCGAGCTTATCTAAAGCGATCGGTCACGGTGTATTCGGATTCTTTAAATCCTACATTCTTAAACGGGGAATTCTCGGGGGTTATGAAGGGTTTGTGATCTCTCTCTACAACGGGCATACCGCCTATTACAAATATCTCAAACTGAGAGAATATAACCGAGTATCTTCCGATGGCCGGAAGAAAACGCCAGCTTCTTGAGCTCTTTCATCGACACCCACTGATAGTCTTCCACATCCACCTGCTCGATTGTGTCAAATAGCGCAGGAGTCAATGCTACCCGGTATTTTGTAAACGTGTGTTTGACAGTCGGCAGTTGGTCAATGAAACGGCAGTCAATGCCGAATGAGCGTTCCACTTCCCGTATGGTTTTTTCCGGAGGCCACCCTTCCATATCCGTTTCAAAGTAGGGAAATTCGTGCAGCCCCTGCATTATCTCTCCTTTTTTCCCTTTCCTGACCAGGTAATGCCCATCGCATTGGATGACGGAAACGGCCCTGTACAGAGGAATAGAGACCACTTTGTTCCCCTTGATGGGAAGTTCTTGCTGACGTCCATGCCGGTAGCTTTGGCAATTGGAGCGCAGTGGGCATTGCCCGCACTCCGGCTTTCGCTTGCAGACGGTGGCTCCAAGTTCAATCAGCCCTTCGTTGACCAGCCAGGGTTCTTCGTCGGGAAGCTGTTCTTCCAACCAGTTGTTGATCTCTTTGACCGTCTTTTGCTTAGCAATATCTTCGTCCAGCATGCGGTAGCGCGCGATCACCCGCAAGACATTGCCATCGACGGCCGGCGTTTTTTGTTGAAAGGCAAAGCTTCGAATCGCTCCGATCGTGTAAGGGCCGAGCCCTTTGATCTGTTTAAGCTGATCGGAGTCGGAAGGCAGCTCTCCGTTGAACTGTTCCATCACAAATTGCGCTCCGGCGTGGAGGTTGCGCGCGCGTGAGTAGTATCCAAGCCCCTCCCATACCTTGATCACTTCCTCTAAATCGGCTTTTGCGAGGGCATCGATGGTGGGAAATTTTTCCATCCAGCGGTGAAAGTAGGGAATGACGACGGCGACCTGCGTTTGCTGGAGCATCACTTCCGATACCCACACTTCGTAAGGGGACGGCGAATCTCTCCAGGGAAGGTCGCGCTGGTGTTCTAGAAACCATTGCTTAAGGGAGTTGCAGTCGAGAGGCACGGCTAATCGAGTGTTGCTCGGGCTTTTTCGATAAGCGGGGGCAGCTGCTTCAAAAGCTCTTGCACCCGGCGGTCCCAGGTATGCTCCAGCATCGCTTTGTCCCTGCCGCTTTTGGCCGCGGCCTGTCTCTCTGCATCATTTTCGAGATAGAAGGAGACAATCTCATCGACGTCGCTCCATTCGCCATGGATGTAGTAGGCAAGGTCCTGCCCGTTGACGAAGTGATGGTCCATGAAGGTGTTCTGACTTGTCAGGAGGAACGATTCTGTCCCTAAGGCGGCGAAAATCCTGTCGTGCGCCCCATTTTTAGATGCCGGGCTGCTGTTGAGGACGATCTTGCTCATCTTCATCGCTTCCAGAGCGCTTTCAAATGGAATGGGAGAGTGGATCTTGACGTTCTTGTTGCCTTTAAGGTAATGGTCCCACCCTTTCAGGCCGATTGCGCCGCCGAATACGGTGACGGGAGCGTCTTTAATCGAACGGATCAGCTCGACGCGGTCCTTCCCCTTTACGAACAGCTCAAGTTCCTGGATCACTTCGAGCATATTGAAGCTGCTGGTGTCGAGCTCTTCTTGTTGGGAGGCATCATTTAACGCCTGAACGAGCGCTTCAATGTAATTTGTCGAATGATCGGAAAGGGTAATCCTCTGAGCGTTTTCGAGAGCTTCGTAGATCGTTTTGGAGTACTTCTTTTTCCACTCTTCCCGGATGTACTCATAATCGATACAGGAGCCGACAAAGAGAACATCGTATTTTTTAATCAGGGAGGGATCGGGTTTCAGGGCCGGGCTGACCCCATGTGGCATGAAGACGGACTGATCGCATCCCAGACCGCGGAAGTAACGGCAGCCAAAAGCGTCCGGACATGTCAAAATGTTGAGCTTGTTCTGGGCGAGGACGCTGAACTCCGTGAAGCTCTCTGTCAGGCAAGCGACGTGGGGAATTTTGATCATATCGCAGAAAAACTGCCCATTGTCGTCGGGCAGCAGGCCGTTGATCGAGAATGTACAATCGGGGGGATCGCTGAAGATCGACTTGAGAAAGGGCTCGGGATTTTCACGCTCTGCGATGAGTAATTTGCAGTTAATCCCCTGCCTTTCAAATGCTTGGTGAAGTTCTTTCGTTAAGTATGGGAGCACTCCGTATTGGCTGATCGGAGGCATGAAAATGTCGATGCGTTTAACCATGGAAGACTTTGCATTTATTTAGACCAACAAATTAGCTGATCTGTCACATTTGGATCCACCCTTTTCTGGCGCCGAGTGTTTTCCCTCGCCTACCCTTTTGCATCTTGTTCTTCTTCTTTTTCATGATTCTTTTTTGATATTCAATCCCGATCCCGGAATAGATTTTCTTTTCCAGGTCATCTTTTTTTCTTTGCATTCGCGACCATTCTTCAGGGGGGAAGTTGTCGGGATTTTCGATGAAGCGTTTGACCTCTGTAGGCGACATGCCACTGAGTTCGGCGATTTTGTCCATACGGGTTTGCAGATCGTCGTCCATATCCCGCAGTTTCTGTAGCATTTTATCGATTTCCGTATCGGTAATTACGGACACGTTGGAGGGAGGCGCTACCTTGTGTTTGGCAGTTCCTTTAAACTTTTTCTTCTTTTTCTTCTTCCTCAAATCATCCGATGCTGCGTCGTTGATATTTGAGGGGTCTTTATCATCCATCTACCTGTTATTTTTGCCATTCTCAGGCAATATACTGATAGGTTTTTTTGGATATCGATCGATATTGTGGGTGAAAAGGAGTAAAAAAAATCCCATCTCCTCGCTCCTTTCATTAATATTATAGCAAAAAATTAAAAAAAATTCAAATTAATGACTTGTTTTCCTATACATGATTCATCTGTAAAGTTTAGGAGATGATAATGAGTGCAAGTAGTTCTACTTCGGTTTCTGCCATGAGATTTTCTGTGGAAGGAACCCTTTTTCATGAAAATGGCAACGTTGTCAATAAACAGCATGTACACATTTACGATGAAAATGGTGTTTATCTGGGTCGTGGGAAGACGAAGAAGGACGGGAGGTTCTATGTTCAGATCCGGACGCCTGCTCAGATTGATCAGAAGATCACCCTGGTCTTCCGTTTGTGCCGGGAAAAGGAGCCGGTCCGGGAACATGCGGTCTTGGGACAGGATGAGGCGCTTTGTAGGAAATTCTCCTTTTATCGCGGCCGCACAGAAGTTGCCGAGTCGGTAGAGACATTTGTCTTGGATAAATTGAAGAAGGACCTGAGTGAAGTGCATTTGGATATTCCATACAAAGAAGAGAAGGTGCCGCTCAGCTATACGTTTGATCTTGCGACAGCGGCGCTCTCAGCAAAAGCGACAGGTTTCCTGGCCAAGGCAAAAGAGGCGCTTGATTTTTTTGACACTCATGGAATCGATGATGTCATGGACGCTTTTGACGTCACGCCAACCGAGCTGACTGCTGAAAATACATGGAAATTGATCACGAACGGGATATGCCCCATCTACTTAAAAGAAGAGGGAGAATTTTATGTCGCGGAAGTGGACTGGAGCAGATATGAGTTCGATAAGCTCGAGTCGCTGGCGGATGTGAAAGTTTATTTCAAAAAGAACGGCGACAGCGATCCGATCATGGACAGGATAGAAGTGAGGTTTAGAGAAACGCTTGAGCCTTCCTCCCATTCCGAAAATTATACTCCGGTTCAAACTTATCGGCCCGATCAGCCCAATTTCCAAGAGGGCTTGCGTATTGCCAATTGCGCGTTCCACGTCCTTGGCCAGACAGCGTTCCACCTTGGGATCGGCCATGTTTATGGAGCTCACGCAGCGACTGCGGCGTTTGATTATTTAGTGGGACATCCTTTAGGGAACCTCCTTCTGCCGCATTGTCAATTTATCCGAAAGATCAGCTTGGATTTGGGGCCTTCTGCCATTTTTGGTGAAGAAGAAGCGGTTCTCAATGTATCGGCGTTAAGCGTAAAAGGGATCGCGGATTTGATATCCGACACTAACGCGGCGCTTGATCCGTTTAGTTTTGAGCCTCGTTCGCCGATCAATGACGGGCATGCGTTTGCCAGGGCGCAGAACCATCATTTTAAAATTCTCCAGGCTGCAGTGAAAGGGTATTTCGATAAACACTGGGACGAGATGAAAGCCGACTGGAAGCCGGTGCATGGATTTTTCCATCGGATGTTCAAGCGTTCCCCTGAATACCGACCTTGGGGAGGCGTGGAACCAAAGGAAGGCCATTGGCGTGATGCGAGTGAAATTGGAGGAAAGGAGGATACATTTCCTCCCAGGATGAAGTACCGGTCGTCAGATGAAGGCGTGCGCAGCTTTCGATATGTCGCGGGAGATGTCAATGGGCCGCTGCCAGGCGATCGGGAGAAGATCGAACAATTTGTCGTGGACTATATCCATCATGTGACTCTCTGGCACTCTTGGATCCACCGCAGTCAGTATGTCAATACGGAACGGAGCCCAAGCGTGGCGGATGTGAATTTTGCTCCTCTTTCTTTGTCCTCATTTGGAAAAAAGGAGTATGGAGGAATTTCGATGAAAGACGCGATACGACAGCTGGAAATCATAGGGGTGTTCCACAAATTCGATGTCGAGGACTATGCGCTGGTGAAAGGTAAAGACGTCGACCCCGGAGTAGTCAATGGCGTGATCGCAGGTGAGCAGGGATATTTAGACGTGGGAATTGATCCTCGGAAAGAGATTCAGGAGAGTACAGTCATTTAACAAGGAGTTTTTTTATGCTTTATTGGGCGTTAGTTTTTTTATTAGTGGCCATAGTTGCCGGTTTTTTTGGTTTTGGCGGTATTGCCGCAGCCTCGGCGACCATTGCCAGAGTGCTGTTCTTTATTTTCGTGGTGCTGTTTGTGATCGCATTGCTGAACCACTTTTTAAGGGGCGGGGTTGGGTAAACCAGCATTTCTCAGCCTTATCGCTTTCGTTTTATTTAGCGCGATTTTATCGGGTGATCCATCGATGCCTGTCGAGCGGATCCCCGATCTCTTTTCCGAAACCCAAATTCAGTCGGTTCAAGAGCGGTTGGACAAACTGCTTTCTTCCTGGAAGACATCTAAAAATACAAAGAAAATTTATGCGGGCAACAAGTTAAAACAGCTGGATATTTTGATTACCCGGAATCCTGACAGGTTTCATTTCATCAAATTGGAATTTAATGCCGAGCATGAGCTGACGGAAAGATCGGTAAAAGATCTCAAAGAGAGGCTTTATCTTGGTCCCTATTTTTTCAAATCGATCGAAAAGGAATTGAAAAAGGTAACCTTCGAATTGTTCCTGATCGCGATCGATCAGTTTGCTAAGAGGGAACAGTTGGTAGGAGAGCATGAGATTCGGGCAGATTTAAGGGGGTTTATTGTTTATTTTGATAAAAAACACTCTGAGGAACCCTTGTCGAGTAATCTTGGATGGCATTGGGATTATTGTTCCCGTTCGACGTTGGTTGCGGAAATTTACAGTGATTTTGAAGCAGCGGGGCTTTTGTTTGCCCGCAACATCTATCCATCTCCTTTGCCTGATTGCACGAAACTGCTCAATGGCCGCAATGCAATTCCTGATGAGGAGACTTTAGTTGCTGTGGATTATCCCGAGAACGGCGCTCTGTATTTTCCTTCCGAGCGAGGTGGAGTTATTCATTGCCCGCAGCAGCCGCTTGTTAAGATGGGGAAGCGTGGCTTGTTGATGCGGCTCATCTTGCAGGTTGTGCTGATGGACCAGGAGTGGGTGGAGATGTCTACGCACGAAGCCATCCAACTAAAAGGTCTTGCTCGGACTAGGATAGCTTCATAATTGATCGGTTGGTTAAAAAATCCGGTGTTGGTTTATAATGTCTTTTTTATCTGCCTGGATAGCTCAGTTGGTAGAGCAGCGCATTCGTAATGCGGAGGTCGCGGGTTCGACTCCTGTTCCAGGCATACGTTCAACCCTTCTAAACTGAATGGTTTAGAGGGGTTTTTTGGTTTAAGTCGTAATTAATTATTTAATGATATTTATCTTTATTTTTTCTTTATAAAAAGATTGATTTATTGTATAAACATTATGTAATAGAAATAACAATAGTTTTTGGAGGCTACAATGTCTTTTCTTGTTACTGGTTTAATGAATTCAGGAGCTTGCAGAGCTGCAGGTGCATTTGCTAACCGATGGATGTTTCAGGGCGCAGCAAGAAGCAGTGCCGGATGGTTATCAAGAATGCAGTATTTAAATCCTTGGAGACAGCCCACACAGATGCCTCCAGTCCGAATTGTGTCCTACGAAGAAATGCAACGTATCTCCGACCGGAACTTTGATAGGATTATCGAAGATATCCTTTCAAAATAATAGAGTTTGGATGTAAGCCAGCTTGCTTCGCCCAACCGTGCCAGGTTGGGCTTCTTCTCACCCCCCCCCATCCATTCATTTTTTGAATTCCTTTTTTCTTTAAATTAACTAATTATTATCTTTAAGTATTCTTTACAAAAAATATTGAATATGTTATTATAATTTCATTATAAATGATACTAAATAAGGTTTAATTTATGATCATCTTAGAGTCTGCTTTTATGCGATACGGACAAGCTCTTTTTAGAGGAATGGCTGGTGCGCCACGTGTGTATTCTCAAGCTCAAAACTCCTTCTCAAGCAGAATAGGCGTTCTCCCTTCCCAACTGCCTAAAAGACCTCCAGTTTCTGTTAAAATTGTCCCTTACGAAGAGTCGTTAAGACTTTCTGAGAGGAATTTTGATCGTCTTTTGGAAGGGATTTTTGCCGAAAGTCATCAGTAAAAAAAAGCCAATCCCTATTACTCGAGATTGGCTTTAACTTACTCGTTAGAAATTATTCTTTAGGTGAAAAAACCGCTGCTAAGCTGTCCTGGATAATTGGTATTCCGTATTTCCAAGTGACCGACAGCACATCTCTTCTAGCTTCACCGTCGCTTAATAATTTTTGAGCAATCTGTTTCGCGTGTCTCATGATCGGTGGCCTTGCTAAAATAATCGGCCCGTCTCCTGAGTCAACTCTATAGTAAGCGTCAGTCATCGATGTCAAAGAATGTCCAACGAATTCTTCAAAAGGTTCCGTAGGATAAGGCTTATCATTCGGGTCATCCAGCTTTTCAAATGCCGCAATCGAGTAGGGAGCGATTCTTCCCATGGGGAAATGTTTTGCCATCACTGCACCAAATTCATAGGGGATCCTGACCTTGCGGAACGTACCGCCTCTCAAACGCACAAAAAACTCAAACATTTCTGCCTGGGTCATCGATTCCGGACCGACAGCTTCAATGATCGCATCTCTGGAAGTGTATGTTGCATTGATGACCGCGTCTGACAAATCTCCCCAATAGACCGGCTGTTGGATCTGTTCTCCACTTCCGATCACCGGATGAATAGGAAGAGTCGCAAATTGTTCAGGCGAATAAGGGTGTCCCATATTGACCATGTTGTTTTCCTGTAAATCGTTGAAAACCAGACCAGGTCTAAAAACGACTGCAGATATGCGATCCGTATCTGTTGTTAGCTCTTCATCCACATGTTTACGCATTGCTGAATAGTAATGAGCATCTCCCATCACTGAGGCGCAGATCGAAGACATATGTACCATTGTCACTTTTTTATCTTGTTGATCAGAGGCAAATTCCTGTAGACCTTTATGGATAGCTAATACGGGTCTGACGTTGACGTCTTCCAGAGTTTTTCCTGGAGGTGGAACTGCTGCGCCTATCAGGTTGACCACAGAAACCCTTTTTGCTTGTTTTGCCAGCTGGTAGTACTGTTCTGTCCAGGCGTCGGGGTTCGTGCAGTCATCTTCTTTTATCTGTACCCATTGCAATCTTGTCGGATCGGGTGACTGCTTTTCTCTTCGAGAGCAAGCGATAAGTTGAATGTTTCTGCGTAATGCTCTTGCTATCAGCCCGGGCGCAAACTCTCCAGTAGCACCGGTGATGAACATGACGTGGTCTCCAGCTTCATTTACTCTTTGAGATGTTTCTGCTACTCTGGAGGTGGTTGAATGGTAACGTCTGTTTAATTGATTTATTCTAAGACGCGGCGCGTCTCTTCTTGACATTGTACCGACAGAAGAAGAGCTCCTAAGAGTTGCTGCTCCTAATTCTTTTCCCATGGGTCTTCCATATCTTGCGGTAACGGCAAGAACTTCTGATAATATAGCCATAAATTTAATTTTCCTATGTTATGTTTTTTATTATTTGCCATTATTTTAACTTGGAAATCTTAATATTGATTAAGTTTTGTTTAAATATTCTGTAAATTTATAGAATATTTATTAATGTTATTCTTTTTGATTTATCAATTATAAAAAATGAATAGGTGTATTCTGTTTCGAGGAAATATATTTTTTTTGTAAAAAGGAAATTTTATAAAAGGATTCCTTGATATGCTGAACCGTCTGAAAACCCTTATTGACATACTCAAGCGCAGCCTCTGGTTTATCCCTTGTTTGATGATCATTGGAGGGCTGCTTCTGGGAGTTGGTATGAATTTTATCGATTCCAGGATCTGGCAATGGGATGATCCCTATTACGGGTATGGGTGGCAGGTGGAGTCTGAAGGGGTCAGAACCCTTTTTTCCAGCGTTTGCGCTGCGATCATCACCGCGATGACCACAATCCTATCGATCACATTGTTGATCTTTACAGTTCTGGCGAATCAGTATGGGGCCCATGTCCTGAGGGTGTTTAAGATCCGCTCATTCAGTAAGTTCGTAATCGGTTGGTTCTCGGCAGTCTACATCTATATGATCTATCACGTGTATACGATCACGATAAATGGAGATGTCGGCAGCGTTCCCAGACTCTCGATTATGGTAGGCGCTCTTTTAACTGTTTCAACGATTGTCCTGCTAATTTTGTACATCCACTTCCTTGTCAGGCAAATACAGGTCGGCACAGTGGTCTATGAGGTTTTTGAAGATTTGAAACAGATCATTGATGGAATGGAAAAGATCGACATGGATTCCGTTCCTGAGGAGGGAAGCTACCATGAGAGAACCGACTTAGAGTACAAAGTTTCTGCAAGAAATGCGGGTTATCTGCAAATGATTGACAAGGAACTTCTCAAAAAGCTCGCGGAAAAAACTAAGATAACCATCCATCTGCCGACACGACCAGGAGACTTTGTGGTGACCGGCGAACCACTAGCTTTTATAGAGGGGCAAAATGAGCCGGTAGAGGATGCGGCAGCCACTATCCGAAGCAGTTTTATTTTGGGAGAAAAGAGGGTTCCCATTAATGATTTGGAATGCAGTCTCGATACATTGGTCGAAATGGTCCTTAGAGCTCTATCCCCTGGTGTGAATGATTTGATCGTGGCCAATAACTGTATCGATTACATTGGGGAAACGATCGCTCTTTTGGTGAATAAACAATTTCCCGCATCAAGGCACTACAGCAAGGAAGGGGCGTTGCTCATCGTCAGCCATGAGTTCAGCTTTGAAGGTTATATGGCGGCAGCGCTCAATCCTATCAGACAATACGCAATCGAACATTGCTCCGTCGTCATCAGGCTCATGGATATGTTGATCAAAGTCGCTAAAATCAACCGACATCCTGTTTATCAACAAACGATCGTTCGGCATTTCAATGCTGTTTATGAACCCGCATTGGAAATTCACAAGCAAGAGATTGACCAGAAAAGTATTCATGATCGTATCGAAATGATGAAGAGTCTTTTTTAACCTGCGATTGTATCCTTTTGATCACTGTTGACAAAAAATAGAACAACGTTCTAAAATAGAACATTGTTATTTGTCATAGGTTTCAAATGGGCATCAAAGAAAGAAAAAAAAGAGAACGGGAGCAATTAAAGCAATTAATTGTGGACCAGGCTTTAGATCTCCTCGCTAAAGTTGGGGTTGAAGGGTTGACAATGCGGCAGCTCGCTGAGCAAATCGAATATAGCCAATCCAAGATTTATGAATTTTTCCCCGGTAAAACAGCTCTTGTCTGGGAGTTGTGCAAGCGGCTGAGTGAACAGATGCTCGACCATCTACAAAAGGTTTCTCGGAAACTTCCTCCAAACGACTATTTGAAGCAGATTGTTCTCGAGAGCGTTGAGTTCCACTGTTTGCATCCCCATTCAGACGCTGTGTTCACGCTGATTTGTTTTGGAAAAGAGGATATTGAGGTTCCTGAGCCGTTTCAAAAAGTCGAAGGTCTGTTTGTTCATGCACTGAAGAACCTCAATAGCCCTCAGATTCAAACGAAGGAAGAGATCGAAACTGCGTTGGATATGATCCGATGCTTGTTTGTCGGTGCTTTGACGCTGCTGCAAGGAGAGACAGCTGAACAAGGAAAGGAAAGAGTGAGAAAAATAACAGATCAATCAATTCATACGTTTATTCAAGGTTGGAAAGGAGTTTAATCATGATACATCTCTCATCATTGCGTCCAGAAAATTTATCGGTTTATCAATATCAAGACGGAGGGGTTGAAAGGGTCACAGGAACTGACGGTTTTGATCAGCATCCTATCCCAGCTCCCGATGGCAAAGGGGTTGTCTACTCTGGCAGTGAGAATGGAAGCCACCACCTGTTTTACCTCTCGGATGGCGATAGGGTAAAACTGACCGATCACCCTTTGTTTGAAGATCATGCCCGTTTTAGCCAGGACGGATACCTGTATTTTTGCAGCGATTATGACGGAACGGTCCAGATCTATCGCGCCAAATGGGAGGGGGCGCGGATCATGATGCCTGATGCGGAGCAGATAACAAAAGGGATGGGAAACTGTTTTTCTTTTGCTGTTTCACCCGATGGTAAAGAATTGGTTTTTTCCAGCAATCGGGACAACCAGGCAGAATACATGGGGCCGCAGCCCGATGAGAACTTCCATGCAGGACAGCTTTACCGGATGCGGATCGGACGTCCGGAGACTTGCAAGCGATTGCTCGGCATTGAAGGGGGGCACTGGGAAGGAACTCCTGAGTATTCCCCGGACGGGAAGTTCGTGGTTTTTTACTCGAACCATGACGGCCTGCCAAAGCTATACCGTTATCACTTTAATTTAGGAGCATTGGATAAAATATCCGACAAAGCTTCTGCTTATCCGGCTTTTCAGGACGACGGAGCTCTATTGTATTCAGAAAAGGGGAAAAAATATTGGAAGATCAGACGCATTTCATGCGACGGGTCACAAATCCGAACCGTTCTGAAGAGGGATGGAAACTGTATCGCGCCAAGGCCTTTGTCTAACAATACTTTCTATTTTTATTCTGAAAGCGGAAAAGCGCAGTCCTTTGTTGTTGACGAGGGGGCTGTTAAAGGAATTCCCCTCCGTGTCATCCGTGGGTTTTTTCCTATAGTCGAGGGTAAGGACACGACTTATATTGAAGAGATGAACAGTGTCAAACGGTGTTCGCATGAGATATTCAAGAGCGATCAATTTGTCTTTGGGCTGGCTCGAACTGCAGACGGGAATACCGTGACGACCGAAGGGGTTCCTTTTCAAAGTACCGAGAGCCATTTGGTCGCCCTTTGTCCGTACAAAAATTTGACCGGCCATTTAAAGGCGGCACGGAACGCTCATCCATCCAGCGCGGGAGACTCCATTGTTTTCAGCCGGCAGGAATTTGGCGGTAGGAAGCAACTGCACCTTTTGAAAGAGGGTAAACTTGAACGGTTGGCAGAAGATGATGAGGACCATGTTTTTCCTACTGTACATGGAGAGCGTGTCGTCTTTTCATCCACAATTGATAAAAAACGGTATCGTTTAAAGATGCTCGACCTGAAAACGCGAGAGGTGCAAGTGCTGACCGAAGGGTTTGTCGATATCCATGCGCGCTTTTCTCCGGACGGAAAGTTCCTTGTGTTCACATCCAACAGAGGGGGGATGAAGACAGAAAAGCCGCTGTGCTTCTTTTTTAATCCCCAGCCTTACGGAGACCTCTTTTTACTTGATATGGAGACAAAGAGAATCACGCAGCTGACAAGCTCTCCTTATGAGGACTCCACTCCGGAGTTTGAATAGATTACAGGGATCCGATACTCTGGTCCGTTTCCTCGTCGCCGCGGGGATCCATTTCATAGGCGACCGGCGTTGCCGTTGGGACAGGGATAAAGTCCGTCTGCTCTTCCAGAGGAACGATCGGCCGTTGAATGCTTGTTATCGCTCCAACGACAAGGAGGCTGGCGAGTAAGAGGGAAAAGTAGATGAATATCGAGCTGATCCCGAATTCAGCGACCAGATAGGCTGTTGTAATCGGGCCTCCGACGGAGCCGAGGCCAAAGGCGATGAGGAGCAGCGACATCGCCGTTGTAATGACCGCCGGGTCGAAATGGTCGCAAACCTGGGTCACGCTCAGTGGATAAATAGTGAAGGCGAATCCTCCCAGGAAAAAGAATAAAATCAAAGTCCCGTAAGCCGGGAAAAATTGACTGTTCAGTGCGATGATCGAAAGAGCCAAGGTAATCGCTAAAACGATCAGGATCGTCCGTCTTCTCTCAAAGTAATCGGAGAGTTTTCCGATCGGCCACTGCAGGAAGACTCCGCCGGCGATTGTGATCGACATCAGATTGGCGCTTGGAATGCTGATCGTTTCCGAAAAGATCGGGAAGAAACTGTAGATGGTGCTCATGATGATCCCTGCGATAAAGCAACCTGTAATTCCAAAGGGAGAGGTTTTGACAATATCGGAGAAACTCACCGGTTCATACCCTGTTGGAATGATGACGCGGTTTGTTGAAAGACCGACAGGAATGACGCTTAATGAACTAAAGATCGCGGAAATTAAAAAGGGGGAATAACTTTGGATCTCGACCAGCTGCAGAACCTGTTGGCTGGCCGATTGGGCGCTTGTCAGACAGATCATATAGACGGATAGGATGGCTCCTCGCGTCGTTAAACTGCTCTCTTCCAACATCCAGCTTTCGATGACGATATAGAGAGCCGCCATCGATAATCCCGATAAAAAGCGCAAAAACATCCATGTGGCGAAGTCGTGATAAAGTGCCATCGCAAGGGTCATGCAGGTTAGCAAGCTTCCGAAGACCGCTAGCGCCTGAATGTGTCCAACCCGTTTAATGAGCCGCTCCATTTGGAAAGCTCCAACGAGCATGCCGAGAAAAAACGCGGATTGAATGTATCCGATTTCACTCTTGCCGTAACCATAACTATCTAAATACACGCTGATAAACGTCGTGAAAAACGCACTGCCGAATATCATGAGAATGACAGAGGCAAGCGGGGCTGAGAAGTGGATCAGTAGGCGTACCAGATTGACTTGTTCTTCCTGCTTCATGCGCTCCCTTTAAAAGATTATAAAAAAAGGGTAACATAGCTGTCTTTTTTTAAAAATTACGCAGGTTGTCAATGGATTCCACTCAACAGTACTATGACCATTTTGCCGATGATTTTGAGAAAATTCCCTTTAACCCGTTGATACAAGAACTCGTTGGGCGTCTTGTGGAGACCCCGGGTTCATTGCTCGATGTCGGGTCGGGGCCGGGAACGCTGGCGCAGGAAATGAAGCAGGCTGGATTTGCAGTCACCTGCCTTGATCCTGCCCCGGAAATGGTCAGGCGCTGTAGGGGAAAGGGATTGAAGGTTGTTGAAGGCACGCTTGATCATCTCGATCGAAAAGACCGATTTCAAATCGTCCTCGCCGTGTCTTCTCTGATCCATGTCCCTCAGAAGGAATTTGAAGAAGTATTGGGAATAATCGGAGAGCATCTCATCCCAGAGGGGAAGGTGGTCATCAGCATGCTTTTAGGAGCTGGGGAAGGGATGGAAGATCCCTTGGACAAAGGGGTGGAACGCTATTTTAAATACTATTCGAAGGAGGAACTGGAAGCGATCTTTACCAGCGCGGGTTTTCAGGTGATCGAGGAGCACGAGCGGGAAGTAAAACGGATGAGAAAGCGATTTGCGATTTATGTTTTAACCCATTCTAATATCTTTTGATGGACAGTTGGCGAAAACACAATTCCGCTGTGGCCGTCGTGTTCAATGGTGATCTCTCTTTCACGGTTTTCAAATAAATGAGCGGACTTTCTGGGGACGAGCGCGTCGTTTTCTCCCCAAAATGCGAGAATACGGGCCTTGTCAGGAGAGGCTTTGATCTTCTCGAAGGTTTTCTCTATTTCAGGCCTCACGTCTTCGCAAAACCACGACAGCGGCGATTTCAGATAGGACAA
The DNA here is from genome assembly GCA_964635295.1 of uncultured bacterium. Classification (GTDB taxonomy): domain Bacteria; phylum Chlamydiota; class Chlamydiia; order Chlamydiales; family Waddliaceae; genus Waddlia. The sequence continues at coordinate 8,927 of CAZWOB010000017.1, read as the reverse complement.
CCTTCCTCCCAATGACGCAATGAATGAAATGGACGGCTGTGTGGATGGATCCCACCTTCTCCAGGCATACTTAACACTAGCCAAGGCTCCCAATGAGTGGCCGACCAGTGTCAATTCAATACCCTTATACCCTTTTTCAAGATAGGCCCGCTCCAGTTTTGAGATCTTCATTTCCAATGAGGACGTGGGGATGGGGTCATCGTCAGTTTGAATGAGATCGACGGTGTAGATATTTTTAAAGCCTTCTGCTTTTAAGGTATTTGCCAATGGGATGAAGCAGGATTTGTGTCCACCGCTCCCATGCAGGCAGATGATCACTTTCGCTACTTGATCCGAATGGGCCGGGTTCTCAATATGCAAAGGATTTAAAGGATAAGATGAAGGATTGAAGGTATAGCGCAATCGATACCAGATGTGCTTGATGCATGCCCCGGGCTCCTTGAAAATCACTTCATGGACAAATTGCGCCCATAGAAGAGCCTTCGACGTAAGAGTAACGGGTTCTGCTGTTTCCTGACGAAAATCTTTGATCGCATACATGAACCTACCTCCTCAAACTCTATTATACAAAAAAATAGAATTTTATATATAACTCTGATTATAAGAGATTTGAGATTTTAGCAGACCTCTTCCGAGGTAGACAAAGGGAGTGTCGATCAGGGCAATGGTCCATTTGACAGCCATCGATGCCGCCAGCATCCCCGTCAACCCCTCCCAACCAAAGACAAAAAAAAGGAAGATGGTGCTGTTGATCAACTGGCTGCTGCAAGTGGAAACGTTGTTTCTGATCCATAGGTGCTTGTCCCCTGTCCAGTTTTCCTTGATCCAGTGGAAGATATAAACATCCCAGAATTGCGCAACCAAATACGCGATCGATGAACCGATGAAGACCAGCCAGCCTCCCACGTGGAAAGGTGCCAGGGCAGAAGACTCCCCTGGAAGAAGCATACAGAGTTCGATAATGGAAATGGTCAAAAGCTGGCTGATAAAGCCGATCCAAACCGTGCGGTTCGCTTCTTTTTTACCGAAGACGTCGGCGATGAGGTCGGTAACGGGAAATGTCAGCAGAGCAAAAACAATGTTGGAGGCGGGAAAGATCAGCTCCATTCCCCAAATATTCCAGATCATTTTAATTTGCCCTGTGAAAACACAGGTCGACATCCCGATAGCAGTAAGGGCGTTGAGCCAAAGAAGTTGATTCATGGGATCTCTATCGGGGGGCTGCCGGCTTTTTTTCTAAGCCAATTCATGGATTTGTGGATTGCCGGCTTGCGCACAAGGGAAATTTCGAGCTTCCGCTTCCCGGGAAAGTCCATAAAGAAAAGGCCGATCAGTATCGTCAGCAAGCCCTGCCCGGGAGTCACGAGCATGATGATGCCGGCGAGAATGAGGAAGAGGCCGATCACGTTTTTAAACACCTTCACAATCAACCACGCCCATTTGTGGGTTTCTTTTACGGGCCGTGTTGTCCGCTTTTTTATAAAGTAATCGGGCTGCATGTAAATAACAGCAGCGGTCATCACAGTTAAATAGATGAAACTGACGAGAAGGGCAAGAGGAAGGATGAGAAATAGGTGCATGCTTATTTTATACACCAATCATTTTCTCTTGCCAACCGGGAGTGTACCTGATTTAGTAGAAGAATGTTTGACATCAAGAAAGTACCGAACGGAGGGGCCTGGATCCCCTCAGTAAAAAAGGGGTCCAAGTGGGTGCTTGTGGCCCTGCATGGAAGCGGTGGTTCATCGGAAAACTTCAGCGGCCTGGAGACCATTTTCGACCTACCTGAGCTTAACTATCTTTTTCTCAACGGGCCAATGAGGGAGTATGCGAATTTCCGCTGGTATGGGGAGTCCGCTGAAAGCCGGCAAAGAGCGTTGATGTACCTCGCGCCGGTTATCGATCAGCTGATCAATGCGGGATATCCGGCTTCCAGGATCCTTCTCATGGGGTTTTCTCAGGGAGCCGCCCTCGTTTTTGAATTTGGATTGCGCTATCCCCATTTGTTGGCCGGTTATATCGCCATCAGTGGACGGATCGAGGACCTTCCTGCACTGATCAATCAGAAACGGGCGGTGATTGCTGAAAGAGGGCGCTGGCTTGTGACCCACGGGACCAAAGACTATAATCTGTCTGTCGATGTGATGCACGACCAGGTGGAAAAACTGAAGGCGGCAGGCCTGAGGATCGACTACCGGGAGTATCCTAAAATTCATGAGTTCGATCATCGGAAGGAGTTGCCTGAAATTCGTCAGTGGATTTCTCAAATCACTAAACGTTAGTGTTTTAATATAAAAAGATGATTTTTGTTATAATGATGGAAAAGGAGGGTGTCATGAAATACATACCTTTTGTATTCACAATGTTGCTTCCGTTCTCATTTTTGACAGCAGAGTTGTCTCAAGATCAGATCAAAAATTTGGAAGAGCAGAAAGAAGCTTATGGAGATATTCCCAAAAGGGAAATCGAATATTACGAGGAAACAGCGCCTCAGAATATCGATAAGAACCGCGATTTCTACATGAAGGACCATCCGCTCCAAGAAGATCCGATTCCGGACAACACGGTTAAGTAGTCGGTTCAGCGGAAGACGACTGTTTTCGCTCCATTCAGGAATACGCGGTGCTCAATGTCCTGACCGGTAGTCACAAGTTCTTCAGGTGAGGCTGTGTGGTCGACCCGCGTCACTTCCTGTTCGATGATCGGGCCTTCATCAAGGACCTCAGAAACGTAATTTGCCGTTGCGCCAATCAGCTTGACTCCAAGATTGTGCGCCTGATTGAGGGACAAATTCAGTCCGCATAAAAAAAAATCCGGTCGTTACGTCTCCGAATTCCAGAATAAATCCGCATTCTCTTTTTAAAAAGCCTGCGACATCAGCAACGATCCCCAGTTTGTCCGGGCAGGATAATGAACCTATCTGACTAATGTTTCAAAATTGTGCTTCATACTTCGTCGGCTTGCCACTGAATTTCTACCCGCCTGCATCGCCCAACTCGTTCGAGTTGAACTGCTTCGGCGCCGACCATGTCTGATAGAAATTCCGGGTGCCTCCTTGCCTGAAAACCCAATTTTGAAACATTATCGGTATAACAAGAAAATTCGAATTTTGGTAGCGTTTGTGTATGGCTACAGTTATTTTTGATTTCGATTCGACTTTAGTGAGTTGCGAGAGCCTTGAATGGATCCTGAAAGAGCAGTTAGAGGGCAGACCTGAAATCAAGGAGCAGATACACGAGATCACACAGGAAGGGCTCAATGGGACCATCCCCTTTTCAGAGTCGTTGGCCAAACGGTTGGAGCTTGCCCAGCCTCATCGGGACAATGTGGTCGCGTTTGGTCATAAAGCTCTGGAAATGATCACGGTAGGTATGCCTGAACTGCTTGAGAAGTTGAGGTCGGCGGGAAACGACGTTTGGGTTGTCAGCGGAGGGCTGTACGAATCCCTTCTTCCAGTGTGCGGACGATTGGGTATTGATGAAGAGCATGTCATGGCTGTTAAGTTATTATGGAGCAGTCAGGGGGATTTTTTGGGGATCGATCCCAATGATGCCTTGAGCAGGTCCAAGGCCGAGGGAGTGGCTTCTGCCTCTCCTGGCTGGAGCAGGCCCCGCATTATTGTCGGAGATGCCATGTCAGACTACCGTGTGTATGAACAAGGGATTGTTGACGAGTTCGTACTGTATACGGAACATATCGAATGTTCGGACATTGCGGCCTTTGGGGTGAAAAAATCGAAAAATGTTGAGGAATTAGAAGAGGTGCTCGATGCTGTCATTGGATAAGGACAAGATCAAAATTGTCCTATTGGAAGGGATTGATCAAAGTTCTGTCCAGTTTTTTAACGATCAGGGCTATCAAAACGTCGAATTGTTCACAAAGGCCCTGGAGGGCCGTGACCTGAAAAGCGCATTAAGCGACGCGTTCATATTGGGAATCCGTTCACGAACGCAATTGAACCTTGAGATATTGCGGGAAGCCTCCAAACTATTCGCGATCGGATGCTTCTGCATCGGGACGAATCAGGTGTCTTTGAAGGACGCAGCCCGGCTTGGAATCCCGGTTTTCAACGCTCCCCATGCGAATACCCGTTCAGTCGCAGAACTTGTGATCGGATGGACCATTATGCTGATGCGCCATATCTTTGAAAAAAGCCATCTGGCCCATGAGGGGAAATGGAAAAAGACCGCACTCGGCAGCCATGAAGTCCGAGGGAAAGTGATCGGGATTGTGGGGTACGGACATATCGGTTCCCAGGTGTCGATTTTAGCCGAAGCGTTGGGGATGCAGGTGATCTACTATGATATCGTCAGCAAACTCCCGCTTGGAAATGCGCAGCCGGCGCAAAGTCTGGAGGAGCTTTTGCAAAAATCGGATATCGTCACCCTTCATGTACCGGAAACGGAGCAGACAAAAAACCTGCTGAACGCTGAGCGGATGGAGGTGATGAAGCCGGGTGGGTATGTGATCAACGCCAGCAGAGGGACGACAGTTGATATAGACGCCCTCAAACAGTTTTTGGACAGCGGTCATCTAGCGGGAGCGGCGCTTGACGTCTTCCCAAAGGAACCTGAAAGTGCCGCTGTCGAATTTGACAGCCCTTTGAGAGGGAACCCAAAGGTGATCATCACCCCCCATATTGGAGGGTCGACAGAGGAGGCACAGACTAAGATCGGATGGGAAGTGAGCCGCAAGCTTGTGCAGTACAGCGACTGGGGGAGCACCGAGGGCGCTGTGAACTTTCCCTCTCTCTCACTGCCCAAACATGAAAACACCCATCGCATTTTAAACATCCACAAGAACACGCCGGGAATGATCCAGAAGATCAATGCGGCTGTCGCTGACGAGGATATCAACGTCCAGAGCCAATATTTGTTGACAAATGAGGAGATTGGGTACGTTGTGCTGGATATTGAAAAGGCAGCCTCTGACATTTTGAAAGAAAAATTGCAAGGTTTGAAGGGGTCGATACGTACACGGATACTTTATTAAGAGTATACCGATAATGTTTCAAAATTGTGCTTCATACTTCGTCGGCTTGCCACTGAATTTCTACCCGCCTGCATCGCCCAACTCGTTCGAGTTGAACTGCTTCGGCGCCGACCATGTCTGATAGAAATTCCGGGCGCCTCCTTGCCTGAAAACCCAATTTTGAAACATTATCGGTATATTTGAAGTTCTTTTATACTTACAGGTTTGTAGAAAGATTGAAAATATTGATAGAAGTAACTAAAATACTTAAACTTGCAGTTTTTTCTATCCATGAATAAAGTCTATATTTTCTTATTACTTCTATTGGCACCCCTTAAGCTGCCTGCTATCGAGCACGGTTCGACAGTTCACTATCCAGTCGGTGAACTTGGGGAAAAGTGGCAGTTCCCAAGCGATCATTTACCTGTCGGACTCACTATTGGCGATATCCATGTGATGCTTTGGAATACGCTGAATACCCGCTACATCTATCACATCCACGCGAACCATCAGGGGTTGAAAGGAAGCTTGATCACGACGGCAAATGTCCCGAGGGATCTGCATTCCAGGTTGACGATCCGTGAAGAGATGGTGATCGACCTGGTGCTCGACATGGTCTATCATCCCCGCACTCCCCGATCTCTAATGGCGCTGCAGGAAGTGGGAACAGAAGTCTTTCATGAGCTTAAACGCCGATTGCCGGACAATATGGTTATTGTGACCGCCCTCCCCGACGATCTGGAAAATGGGGATGTTTTTATCTATGACAAAAACCGTTTCAATTATATTTCTCTTCTCTCGGACTGTTTTCACATCCGTCCCCGCAATACCTATCTGACATTGACCCTGCAGGAAAAAAAAACCGGAGAAATCTACCGTTTCATTCAATCCCATGTTCCCGGCGGTCCTGTTGCGTCCAGCCCTGCACGAAGGGAATGGGCGGAAGATATTTTGATCAATTTCGATCCGGATGCCGTCAACATCGTGATGGGGGACATGAACCGCTCCCCCGATTTTTTTCTTAAGGATCTGAACGAAGCGGCAGAAGATTTTGGCCTTGACGGCCAACCTTTCCAGAATCTTTGGGTCCCCTATCCCACTCATATCGATACTTATAAACGGGCGACCTGGATCGACAATTTTTTTGTCTCTTTACCAAGGGGATATTGTCCTGCGGAAGTGGAGAAAGACCCGGGAAATTTCGGGGACAGTGTGGAGGAGGCCAGCAAGCTTATGCGCAGTCTTCGCAATTGCCCCCTTGAAGCGGCTTTTGAACTTTATTGCCAGCTTGAGGTTCATCAATTCGCAGTTTTTCAGGGAACATGCGGTTGTTGGACTACTGAACAGCTCAAAATAGCCTTGTCGGGAAAAAAATATAAAAAGTGCGATCTTTTACAGCTGGTCTGCGATTCCTGCGATCCCAATCTTGTTGAAAGCGAAGAGGAAATCGTACGGGCGGAGCTGGAGTGGCTCAAAACGAACAAAGAGGCGTTAATTGCGCAGTGTGCAGAGGCGGAGTGCATTGTCCTTGATCAATTTGATTTATTCACTGTTTCAGATCTATCGTGGGTGAAACGGCAAACTGTGATGGAAATTCTGGAAATTGCCCAGCAATTGCATCGCCAGGGAAAATCAATCGTCCTCGTCGTTCATCAAAGCTGTCAGGCATCTTCTGAATTCTGGGAAGAGTTGACCGACAGGTTTTCATTTTGTCGAAGCAATCTGGTTAATCAGGGATATCTGACAGATGAAGAGGAGGATAATCTTCTCTCTACAACGTTATTGTCTTTGGAAGAAAAACAGTTGTTCAAGGCATTGACCAAAGGGTCGCCCTTCGCTTACGTGACTCTGATGGACCTGATCGGGAAAGATGAGGAACAGTTCAAATTAGGCTTTGAGGAGCTTTGCGAGGACATGATGCTTCATATCGAGCATACCTGGTCTGAAGTTCTCACGAATGAACCTTCGGAGGTCCAGTCGATGCTCGTCGAAATCGCCCATGATACAGTAGAGATAGGAGAATTGACCGGGTCTTTGCAGTTCACCAGTTTGTTGGAGACCGGGTTTATCGGTAGTAAGGACGGAAGCTGGATCATGCCCCAGGTAGTGAGGGATTTTTTGCTAAGAATGGAAAAATAGCTTTGATTCAAAGCATTTCACATGATAAACCTAGAATCTTATTCATTAGATTTACGGAGTTAGAGTGATGAAAAAATGGTTCCTGTCACTACCAGTTTTAGTATCCTGTTTGTTATACTCTGCCAGCGCTGATGCCGGCAGTTGCTGCGGTTCCTACCAACGCCCTTCAAATTTTCGCGAGTCGCAACCATATATGCCTGGATGCTGTTCAGCCCCTTCCTACTCGGCCAGCAGCTGCGATCCTTGCATCTACGTTCCCCGTTACGAAAGTCAATGTTCAGTAGAATTTGGCGGTGAGTTTTTGTACCGCAAGTTTTGCCTCGACGAGTTCAATTGGGCATTTACCCGTACGGAAGTTAACTCCGAAACACAGGATGTCATTGATGTTTCCTATGAAACGCTTTGCCTTGACTATGAACCAGGCGTGCGCGCTTGGCTGGGAATACAGCCTTGCGGCAGCGATTCCTTAGGGATTTATCTTGGATATGTCTACCTCAGCGGTTGTGGTGACGATGCCATTCAGCAAGGGACGGACAATACTGTCGGCACGACAATTATGCATATGGAACTTCTCCAGACTGCTGGAGGGTTTACCGACATCGCGGTCGACTGGAACAATTATTATCAGGAAGGTGAAGTGGTCCTCGGTTCTGACATCTCTTGCGGGAAGGACCATCATTTCCGTCCGTTTTTTGGGGCAGCGGGGATCTACCTCGAGCAAAAATTCGAACTTGACCTCACAGATCCGGAAGTCGCCTTTAACGGTGACACAGGAACAGTCGACTGGAAATCGGAGTACTGGGGCGTCGGCCTCCGTTTTGGCTCCCATTACAAATACCAATTCAACGACTGCTTGAGTTTCATCGGTAGATTTAACGCCTCTCTTCTCGTCGGTGAAAATAAATATCACAATAACCAATCGGTGATCCTTGCCACCGAAGCCGATTTCGAGGAGCAGATCAATTACTCAGGTAAGTCCAAGTGTCACTTTGTTCCCGGTTACAGCGTCGGTGTTGGATTTGCGATTGAGCCAGAGCTATGCGGATGTTCGCTTTCGATGCGCGTGGGATACGAGTTCAGTGAATGGCACAATATTCCAAACCACCGCACATTTTCGGGTGACGCATCCGACATTGAAGAGGTGGCCCATTCCGACTCTGCTTCGACCCGTACTTGGGGAAGCCACGGCCTCTTTGCAGGTCTAAGTTTTGGTTTCTAGGAATTCTCTCTCCCGCTAAATCAATCGATTTAGCGGGAGCTATCACATCTATCAGATATTAATTTTATCTTTATGATATTTTAAATTTTATTGGTTATATTGGCTCTTAAATAAAAAAAAGAGAACCATGAAACCCTATCGTCAAATACTAAGTATTTCAGCAGGCTTATTTTACGCTGCTTTGAACTTCTTTCTGATCTTTAAGCTTATTTTTATCGTCGATCAGGCTGTATTGCGAAATTATTACGTTCCCGGATCATGTCTTAAGTTGTCATTATTGATTGCGGAAGCTCTGATCCATATAGGAATTATTGGTTTCTTCTTGATTGTCAATGTCTTAGGGGTTGCTCTCTATCAAAGAATCGTGGAGGGGAATGAGATAAAGTCCCCCATTTCCCGCCATTTACCTAGATGATATTCCTCTTTTCTTTGCCTCCACCCCATTGCTTTCTTGTAGAGCGTTAATGGCCTTGTTAAAAAGTGTTACCCATGTGAGTGAATCAAAGTGTTACCTATGTCGGTGAACTGTACCCCAATATTCCATTCTTTGTGACTTTGGTACGTCAGGCTAAGTCTGACTTTTCTTATGGGATGGAAT
>CAZWOB010000016.1:7798-39684 GCA_964635295.1 uncultured bacterium | reverse complement strand
CAGTATGAAAATATCAAAGGGAGCACGATGGCATGAGAAAAGCCCCCGACTTCACTCTGGAAAATCAAGAGGGTAAACCGGTATCCCTGAACTCACTCAAGGGACAGTGGGTTGTGCTTTATTTCTATCCCAAAGACAACACACCGGGCTGCACGACCGAAGCGTGCGATTTCACCCATTTAAAGAAAGGTTTTGAAAAACTCAACGCAAGGATTATAGGAGTAAGCCCTGACAGCGTCTCCTCCCATCAAAAATTTATCGATCAACACAGCTTGACGATCGACTTGCTAAGCGATACTGATAAAACATGCATCCAATCGTACGGCGCTTGGGGGGAAAAAAAGAATTACGGTAAGGTGTACGAAGGACTGATCCGCAGCACATTCCTCATTGATCCGGAAGGCAAAGTGGCGGCATCCTTTAAAAACGTCCGCGCGAAGGGGCACGCTGAGAGAATTTTGAAGAAACTTGAGGAACTTCAAAATGAATAATTACCACACTCCTCCAGGAAATGCGCCAGCTCAAGCCGGCCCCAATTCTTTTAAGAAGGGCCTGGGCTTTATCCGCAACAGCATGCGGCGCTCATTTCACGATCCCATTATTGAAATGGTCAAAATTACCCCAAAATTTTCCCGCATTGTCGCCCCTCAATCAAGGCCCCTCAATTCTGACGCGACCATTCCCCTGATCAATCTCGACCAGCTTTCCGAATTGAAAGGAGAGGCAAGAAAACAATTGGTCAAACAGTACGGCGACGCACTCAGACAGGAAGGCTTTGCAGCCATTCACGCGCAGCCTCTCACCCACTTGATCGACAAAGTCTATCAGGAGATGAAAGGGTATTACCGCCAAACGTTTGATCAAAAAATCCTGGACTGGCAAGGGTATCTTGGAACTCAGGGCTACCTTCATCAGGGAATGGAGTTCGCCCCCAATGCCAAACAGGCAGATATCAAAGAATCATACTATGTTCCGATCGGGTTCGATCGATGGCCAGTCAAAGCATCTCCAACATTTGCTAAAACGATCAGCGATTATCAGTCCTATATGTTCGAATATACAAAAAGCCTGCTCAAGGTCCTGTACGAATATCTTGGACGCGCCCACGCAGAAGTCGATCAATCGCTAAGCGCCAGGGACAGTTTGCTTCGCCTGACCCATTACCCCACACTGAAGCCCACAGATCACGCAGAAGCCCTGTGGGCCGCCCCGCACAAAGACAGCAATGCACTCAGCTTAATGCCTCCGGGCTCTATTCCCGGACTTGAGGTACTGACATCTCAAGGAAACTGGAAGCCGATCATCGTGCCTCACGGCTACATCATCGTCGCTGTAGGAACGCAGGTCGAACATAAGACAGCAGGACTGATCAAGGCGCGCACCCACCGCGTAATCAATCCAGGCGGACGTCTAACACTAGCCGAAAGATACTCAACAGCTTTCTTCGGCCACTATTTCCCCGATTTTTCCCTGAAACCTTTTGAGCAGTGCCTTCAAGTGGTCACACATGGGATGACGCCGAAACGAAAGCAGTCATTCTTAAAGCAATATCCGGACATCACTGTCAGAGAGATGATGAGCAACGAATTCGTTCAATAAAGAGCGATATGAAACCTCTCATTAAGAATGAAATGGGAAATCCAATCCAACTCTGCCGCTCCTCTCAGGACAGCAAGTGCACCTACCACCATTGCGCAAGCTCCCAGTATTTGATTGCCTGCCTCTTTCCAGCGACTGACCAAATGCGACGCATGCATCGCAAGCCAAAGAGACGGAGTCGTCAATAAAGCAAATGCAAATCCATTGATCAAACCTGTCGATCCACTTTGCGATAATGCGCATGCCGAGAATACGATTAAAGTCTGCCCGCATGGCAACAATATCGTTGCACAACCAAACAAAAACGTTGCATAAAAACTCTGTTTTAACAAAAGAAGAGAAAGGCGATTGCTGATCGGCGACAGGAGTTGACCAATCCATCGATTCCCGGGAACCCCTTTTCCTGCAAGGACAACTCCCCCGCAGAACACCATGATCAAACCAAAACTGATACTTACGAGAGAAGATAAATGGTACGTTCTCAACCAGATATGAAAAACAGATCCCAGCTCGCCAGCGGCAAGTCCTGCGAGGGAAAAAGTGAGCAGCCTCCCAACAAAATAGGCATAGCGGTAAGGATGCTTCCCTAGAAAAATGACCAGAGGTCCGCACATCCCCAGACAGTGTAAATTACCTAACAGATAAACGGGCAGCATTGCCAGAAACAAGCTCATCGCGAGGCTGTTTCCTCAAAACGCACTTTGTTAATTTTTGCAAGGGACAACAGGGAAGCTTTGGATTCTCTGGAAAAACTGACAACTGCGACAAACAAGGTCGCAGACATAAAGAGACAAAAGACAGCGATTGAAAAGAATTGAAAAAACGTCCACCTCATTCTTCCTGCTCCACCTCATCTTTGGGTAACACCGTTCGAGTCAACCCCCATTTTTTTATCAGCTCGTAATAACGTCCGCTCTCCATTAATTCTTGCAGTCCCTCGTTGAACTGGCTGATCAAAAGAAGAGAGCTCGGCTGGTCGCGCCCTAAAAGCCTAAGCCCTTTGTCAGTCAAGGGGGATGTCGCCACCTTTAACCTGCCGGCGTAAAAACCTTCAGTAAATACATACGCCCTCAGGACATCCATAATCACGGCGTCGATGACGTTCGCGTCCAGTTTCTCAAGAGCAGTGGAAACGGTATCATAAGGAATGATCACAATATTGGGAGGCTCGGTAATATTGAACACCTGAAGCGCACCGCTTTCGACTCCCACAATCTTCCCGTTCAGATCTTCCATCGTAGAAACTTTTGAATCTTCGGGAACAACCAACACCGGGCCAAGACGGTAAAAAGGTTCAGAGAACAAATACTTCTGGCGGTTGACAGGATTCGGGTCTAAAGAGGAGAACACTCCTTCATAACGCCCTGTTTCAAGTCCATCATAAAGCCCGCTTCGGCCAACCTCAAAGACTTGAACCTTAAATCCCTGCGAATCAGCAATTTCTTGAATCAGGTCATTGGCAAACCCGACCATGTTCTTCTCTTTACCTCTTAGGTCGATCGGATACCAGGTGCTGTCGCGAGCTATGTAATAGGTAGGAACGCTTGGTGTATATCCACCAGAGAACGCACGTAAGATCAACCATACAAGGGCTACTGCAACGAACAGACCCGCCACGATAGAGATCACAAGCTTTCGATTAATGCCGTTCATATTCCCAAAAAAAGTAACAGTGAATCTCAGTATAGCTGATTCATATCCTCAACGTAAACACATTTCCAATCATTATTTATCAGACGAATTCGGTATAACGTTTTGAAAAGCAATTTATTATATGGTAGGATTCTTGTAGAGAAATCATCTATCTAACTGAAAGTCAGACATTTTCACTTAATACTGCACAAAAGGGCCGAGATATTTTTTTTCTTCCGGCTCCACTTTTTGAAACTCAATGAGTTATCAAAAGGAAAGATTTTTTGAGGATAAATTGCTTGCAGGCTATCGATTCATCATGATAACTTTTCACGTTGGAATAGCCCCAGAATAGGCTGTGGAAACGTTGTTCATAACTTAATAAGGCTCGAAACATATGACAATTTGCAATCCTTGCGACACTTCAAACCAATGGACAAAATTTTTAGAATATGTCCAGAAGCAGTGCTCCGCCACTGCGTTTGGAAACTGGTTTGAGCCGATCAAAGTCCTGGAATCCTCCCCTGAATCGATCACTCTTGAGATCCCCAACATTTTTGTTAAAGAATATCTTTTGACCAATTACAAAGCAGAACTCTGCGCTTTCTTACCTGTCAACTCCAAGGGAGAACCTGAAATCCATTTCGTCATCGCCAGACGTACCGCAAAAAAAGCTGCTTCCGAGGCTATTCCCACTTTGCCCCCTTCTAAAACCGAGGCCTTCAAAAGCCACGATGTCAAGCTCAACCACAATTACCGCTTTGAGCTGTTCATCGAAGGGCCGGCCAACCAGTTCGTCAAATCAGCGGCAATGGGAGTAGCTGCCCGTCCCGGACAATCCTACAATCCTCTCTTTATCCATGGCGGCGTAGGTCTTGGAAAAACCCATATTCTTCACAGTATCGGCCACTATATCAGGGAACGCAATAAAAAATTGCGGATCCAATGCATCACGACCGAGGCTTTTATCAATGACCTGGTCGACAGCCTGCGTAACAAATCCGTCGACCAGATGAAGCGGTTTTACAGATCTCAGGTCGACGTTCTCCTCGTCGACGACATCCAGTTTTTACAAAACAGGCTGAACTTTGAGGAGGAATTCTGCAACACGTTCGAAACGCTGATCAATCAAAACAAGCAGATCGTGATCACAAGTGATAAACCTCCAAGCCAGCTGAACCTTTCAGAGCGAATGGTTGCCAGAATGGAGTGGGGCCTTGTCGCCCAGCTCGGCGTTCCCGAGCTTGAGACCCGCGTTGCGATCCTTCAGCATAAAGCGCAGCAAAAGGGCCTGGACCTCCCAAACAATGTCGCATTTTTCATCGCCGAGCACATTTATAACAACGTGCGCCAATTGGAAGGGGCGATCAACCGTCTAAGCGCCCATTGCAAGCTTCTCAATCTCAACATTACCGAAGAACTTGTGGAGTCAACATTGAGGGAGATGCTTCATCACGCTCCGAAGACAAAAATCTCTGTGGAAGAGATCCTTAAAAGTGTGGCGGCGGTTTTCCAGGTAAGGGTCAGTGATTTAAAGGGATCTTCACGGACAAAGCAGATCGCCCTGCCTCGACAGGTGGCGATGTATCTGGCGTGTAAAATGATCAATGGAACCCTTCAGACACTGAGCGATTCATTCGGAAAGACACATTCAACAATCTTGCATGCATGTAAATCGATTGAAAAAAAGGTGGCAGAAAACGACATCCTTCGCCGCCAGATCAACATGGTCGAACGCAACATCAACGCTTAAACCTGTGTCCTAGTTTTCTTTGTGAACATTCTCGTACAAAGAGATGTACTTAGGATAAATTTCCGAAATACAAAATTTCTCACGCGCCCGCTGCTGGCTCTGTTCGCTGATTTTTTGATAGAGCTCAGGGTTCGAAAGAAGATCGATTGCCGTATCCGCCATCGTTTCCACATGACCGACCGGTGTCAAGTAACCCGACTTGCCATGCTCGATCAACTCTGGAAGACCGCCAACCCTTGTCGCAATCACAGGGACCCCATAAGACATCGCTTCCAGCGCTGCGAGTCCGAAACTCTCCTGAGAGCTTGGTAAAAGGAAAAGATCAGAGCTGGAAACATAGGGATCGATATTTCTCTCTTTTCCTTTGAAAAACACCTCATTTTCAAGCCGTAGCTTCTTAACGAGATGCCTCACAGTCTCGATCCCCTCTCCGGACCCCATCAGCAATAGCTTGGAAGGAACTTTTTCCCTGATCCTTTGAAACACCAGAACAACGTCTTCTGGTCGTTTGACGCTTCTGAAATTCGATGCATGGATGATCAATTTCTCATCGCCAGAAACATAGTTCTCTCTGACCGGCTGTTTCCCTATGCAGCCCCGTCTGGGAATGAAAAAATTGTGGATCACTTCAATAGGACGCTCAATACCGAACCATTCAACAGTATCCCTTCTCAAACTTTCCGAAACACAGGTGACAGCATCGCTATGCTCGATGCTATATTTCACGATTTCAAAATACGCAGGGTCTCTCCCGACCAAAGTGATATCAGTCCCGTGCAAGGTCGTGATCACTTTTGGGCTTACAGTTCCTAGAATCTGTTTTGCCAGAAACGCGCTCGTCGCATGAGGGATCGCATAATGTGCATGGATCACGTCGAGATTGTATTTTTTTGAGACAGAGGCGATCTTTACCGCAAGGGGCAGCGCATAATCGGGATATTTAAATAGATCGTAGCGATTGATTTCCACTTGATGAAAGAAAACATTTTTTTCATCGATCCGCAACCGGAACGGCACTTCATAGGTGATGAAATGCACCTCGTGCCCCTTGGAAGCTAGCACATGGCCAAGTTCGGTTGCGACCACTCCGCTTCCTCCCATCGAAGGGTAACACACAATGCCGACTTTCAAATTTCCCGCGCTCCCCTGGCGATCGCCATCAGATCATCGATCACAATCGGGTTTCCCTTGACCAGCCCCTGGGCATAGTCCGCATTGATCAAAACGCCAAGCTTTGAGGCGATCCGCCGGTTCCATTCATCATAAGGGAACGTATTCAACTGAGACTCATGGCAACGGATCATTTCCATCCATGTATCGATGTAGGGCGTGACGTCAACAATAAAGTCAACGGCCTCTGTGGTCGGGGGCGGATAGTGTAAGATCCCTTCAACCCAATGGATGGGAAGCTCTGGGAGAATATTGCGAAACCGCGAGTAGCGGCAGGCGTGCCGCGCAAGAAGGCCGGTAGCCAGATGGTCCGGATGATTCTGTTCCCCCTTCCACATCGGAGCGATCACCAGCTTGGGCTTCACTTCTCGGAACAGTTTGACAAGCTTCAGCCTTCCTTCATAGCTATCGGTCATCTCGCAATCGATAAAATCGAGAAAAACCCGCTCCGCGCCGATCACTTTCGCCGCAGCCTCCCCTTCCTTCCGCCTGATTTCCGGGGTTCCGTGGCTCCCCTTCTGTCCAAGGGTCATGTCTGCGATGCAGATCGATTTTCCTTCGTCTGCCAGTTTCGCCAGGATTGCCCCGCAGGCAAACTCTACATCATCTGGGTGAGCTCCGAGAGCGAGAATATCTACCATAATTCACTTATTTTTCCGCATTTAGTGAATAGATTCAACAGGTTTTACCTGTGATTGTGACCTATATCTTGTTCATCACGTGATTTTAGTGGTTCAGATGTGAATTTACGTTCCGAAGAGTAAGCTCATAGAGCTTACCGAGGGAGGTAAATTTCTCAGATGGATTGCTAAAATTCGCTTGATGGACGAGATTAGGACACAATCGCAGGTTTTACCCGGCTACGCTCATCGCGTAGATTTTTGCGGGCATTTCCGAACGGACCGCTTGAGCTGCCGCTTCAATTGTCCGGCTGCAGCCGGCCCCATCATCGATGAGAAGGACGATCTTGTCCCGATAGATTTGAGTTCTTTTCAACCTGAACCGCGGCTCCTCAGTATGATAAGAGCTTCTTCTCAAATTGTCTGAAACATGACAGTTCAGAAACGCCCCCATCTCTTTGGCAAGCAAAGATGAAGGATGATAGCCTCGATGGAGCCACTGGGACAAGCTTCCCGCTACAGGAATAATCATATCAGGGACAGGCCATCCCAATCTGTTGAACTGTAAAAAAAGAAAGCTGCCTAAGCTATCGGACAGGTAGGAGCGTCCCGACCGGAACTGCTGCAAAAGGTCGCGCGCAGGCCCCAAGTTCTCAAACGCCGCTCCATAACCCTGAAGCGGATGCGGTTTCTTTCGACAAGATCCGCAAATTTTCCATTTTGGCAAGACCCCGTCAACGGTAAAACAGTAGCGGCACCTCCCATGAGGGTCGATCAGCTCAAGCAGTGATTGACATTGGCCGCAAAAAACTTTGCCGTCATGAAGATAGCGTTCACAGTGGAGGCAGTGGGGAGGATAGAGAGACTTCCAAAAAGCCCTACTCAGAGATTTGATAAGGTTTTCCAAACGCTTTTGCCAATTCCTGTTCCAACGAGGAGATCACCTCGTCATAATACTCGGGATACTTGTCCTTCATCCAATGATGATATTTCAACGCGACGATTTTCAAGTCCGGCTCCCAATTCTCCTGTTCTTTCATCCTGGGCGCTCGGCTGAGTTTTCCCACATCCAACCGAATCGTCCGGTCTCCGATGAACCCCATGTTATGCAGTACACCGTGGTCCCTATCGTAAATTCCCTTGTCATACTCTGCTAAATAATGGTTCACAATTTGATGAATCCGCAATTTTGCAAGGGCAAGATCTCCATTATTCAGCGCTTCTTTCATCGCATGGCGATTGACAACTACCCGCTCCTGAACAACAAAGATGTTCGCGTCCATATCCAGGATATGCCGACGTCCGATTTTATCGAACAATTCAACAGACTGACCGATCTCATTTGTCGAACTGAGATGGATATACAAAAGGCCCGATTCCTTCCGATGCCGGTTATAAGCTAACTGATAACCGTCGAACACACTGTGGAACTGTCGTTTCTTCCTAGCGATGCTTTTTTCCTTCACCTCCTTAAAAGGTCCGATATTTGGCAGATATTGAACGAGCCAATGCGGCTTCAAGTGTTTGAACTTGAAAAATTTCAATACATGCTCACCATCTTCGCTGAGAAATGCGTAGGATTGCGCCCCCTTTCCTATATAGGTAAACGGCTGCTTCGAGATCTTATCGAGCAGTTCTTTGTCCTGAGCGGTAACAACCGTTTCGGCATCCAGATAAAACGGAAGGTTGTGAGTGATATGGACCAAACGAAAATCATCGGTCAGACGATAATAGACGCGTGCGGAAAAAAAGACAAAGACAATGGCCAAAGCCAGGCACAGGAGCCGCTTCGGCCATCTTGCGTGTGTGCGGTTGTTCATCTTAAGAAATTTTATCTAAACCCCTTACACCGAATGTTTCTTTAAATAAAATGACAAGACGATCAATGAGGTCCCCAGGAAAACCAGGTACACACCAAGATAAAGTCCGATCAACCATCCGGCAGATGTCGGCCAGCCGCTGTAAATAAGCCCGGCAAGAACAAGGGAAAGAAATCCGCTGAACAGCAGCCATCCCCAACCCACGATCGGTCGGTATTGGACTGAATTAACGATTTTCGTGATCCCATCCAGAACGAGAAATACCGTGATCAAAAACGTCATCGTCAATGCACCCGTCATCGGGTATGCAAGCAGAAGACCTCCTGCGACCAGAGCCAATACACCGCCAAACAAAGTGGTCCACAAACGGGAATCGCTTCGATTCGTCAGTCCCCGGACAATTTGGGCAAGTCCGACCGCAAGCAGCAAGACTCCGATAAAAAACTCGACGCTTAACGTCATCAGAAAGGGTTGAGAAATAGCAAAAATTCCAAGGATCAAAAAAATGATCCCTTCAAATAAAATCAAGAACCAACTGTTTTCGGCCATGAGTCATCCTCCGTTGTTTTATACATGAATATATGAATTATTTGATTTAAAACAAGAAAGATAAGAGGCCGGTTGCCCGGCCTCTATTGAAATTAGTAGTGTCTGGAACGACGTGTTCCTTCATTACTTACTGGATCTCGGTGATGATTGTTGCCTGCGTTTGCAGAACATCCACCAGTTGGGCATCCGCCTGAAGGGCATCCGCCATCATCGCATGCAGAGCATTCGTTCAGGTTTACACACTCTGTCTTGCATACAGTGTAGGGCTCATAGCAGCAATGCTCGTCTTTCACCCAACGGTTGCGGTACCGTGTTTCGCATGTGTAATACACCTCTGGAACTTTTCGGCAGTACGTTTTGGTATAATATTCAGGCTTGTACCGAACGCATTTTTTTCTCACTGTGTAAGGTTCTTTTACACAGCGCTTCGTACAGTACGTTTTCTTTTTGAACTTGGTCACAGGATATGTGCATCTCGCAGGGCCGCAACGGTACTCTCTGCATGGATCTACCTCTCCCTCTTCATAGATTCCATTTCCGTTGGCGTCTAATTGCCTGATACAGCAATTATCTGCAAATAAACTGCTTCCTGAGAACATCGCAAGTCCCACAGCAGCAAATATTAAGATTTTTTTTGACATCATTACCTCCTCTCAAACGGTTGGTTTAACTTTTACAATCGTTTCTCGTAAAACAGGCAAAAATGACGTGTCCAAAATACACAATGAATAAACATCTGAATAACGCAAGTCGACAATGTAATCAATTAATTTTAATTTAAACGATTAAAACGATAATTATTAATTGTTTACAGAAACATCGCCGTGATGTTTCTGAACCGAATACACGGGTTTGATCAGATTTCCCTGAATATTGAACGTGAACAGCTCGGCGAGCTTAAAAATGAGGTTGTACTGTTTCATCCTCACCTGGACGTTGAGCCCGCCATCGAAGTCCACAGTTGAAGGATAGGAGGAAGCAAGGTAGAACTTCGAAAGTTTAGCATCGCTGTACATATCCTTGAAGCGTGTCAGGTAGACCTTGCCGTCGTGGACTTCGTATTGAACAGTCCCTGACACTGGTGTGAGCACGGCGGGGTCGAGGCCGATACGGGAGAGGATGTCAGAAGGAATTTGGAAAATGGTATTTTGCAGCAGCTTCTTTGAACGGTTGGTGAAATACAAACTGCCCCTTCCGATCATTGTGCGGGAATCCGACAAATTCCCTTGCGTCCTTTCCAGGATCAGTTCTTGAACGACCATCGGTTTACGAACGTTCGGACGAGGCATTCCCTCCTCCTGAAGCAAGCAGGGACGGAATTGATGCACGGTCATCAGCGGCATGGCAAATGCCCAGGTCCCTAGATCCGTCTTCAGTATGTCTATCCGATCTGAAGAGAGTTTTCCGCATGGATCGTTCACGACCAGGTCATTGATCCGAATCGCCGTCGGTGTATACTCCAGATGCGCTTGAAGTGAATCGAACTGATACCCTTTGATATGGAAGTCGCTTCCTTTTAACATGCCGACAAAGTGGAGCTTGTCCCCATAGCTTTCGGAATGGTTTTTCAAAAAGCGCCACTTCCCTTGCAGCTGATACCCCTCTCCAACCTTCCACGTGATGAATTTTTCAGCCATCTGCTGAGGGAAAAATCCCTTGGCATGCTGTCCATGAATCCCGACAGATCCTACGAGAAACAGCGCTTCTTTGGAGGGAGGCTGTGTCGGGTCTCTTTCCAGCTGCACCTGAAGCCCCTGATACCTCCCTTCAATGCGAGTGAAGCTGATCCCGGAGTCCGGATCGTTCTCCCAGTCCAGATATAGCGCTTCTTTGGAATTTTGCTGATAGATCTGCTGAGGACTTTGGTCAGTAAGCACCAGTTCCCCATGAGCCAATGAGGGCGAGGAAGAGCGGGCGTACAGCCATACATCTTTCCCGGCAAGCTGGTAGCCGGAGACCACGGTAAACTCAAATGGATCGTAATCCATGACAAACCGGGAAATTTTATGAGGGGTGTTCAAAAAATTGTAGACACCGTCTTCAAGCTCAAGCCTCACAGCGGTATAAGGGGGCGTCATCTCGTATTGCATCACACCTTTAAACACACCCTCCAACTTGCAGTTGCAAATTGTCTCGGCCATTCCAGGAGTGACAAATTTTGGAAAACTACGCTCCAACTGTTCAGAAAACCGGGGAAGTTGATGGGCCGGCGCTTCAAATGAGAGCTCATCGAACAAGACCTCTCCGGAAGAGAAATCGTATCGGATCTTCTCCATGTCAACTTGCGCCAGCACCGCGCCGCTCTCATGGTCCAGCACCTTGGTCTGCAGTTTCCGCATTGTCATTCCCTGATCGGAAACAAAATGACAGGAGGTGTTGCAAGC
This sequence comes from uncultured bacterium, assembly GCA_964635295.1. Taxonomy (GTDB): domain Bacteria; phylum Chlamydiota; class Chlamydiia; order Chlamydiales; family Waddliaceae; genus Waddlia. The sequence goes on along the minus strand of CAZWOB010000016.1, from coordinate 28,157 downwards.
ATCTTCGAAGCGGATCCCCTTGACATCCCACTGAGAGAGGCCGACATCCAGGATTGCTTCCAGTTTCCACGGGTGGTGCCCCTGTCCCCATTCAATATTGAGGTTTCCATGTCCGGTCAACTTCCCATGGGGATCGTTCTCACTTTTGAACAGTTCAATTTCCGGCGTACCTGACATCTGGGCCAGGTCGATCTGCATTTCACTGACGCGGGCGTCCAACCGTTTTTTATAAGGAGCAATATGGCCATCTAAATTCAGCGAGACGATATCTTTATTTTTAAATCTGAAACGATCGATCCTCCACCCTTCCCCTTCCGGGGTAAGCTCTCCCGAACCGATCTTCTCGTCCCATTGGAATTTATCGATCACCCAACGGGTATTGATCTTACTTCCCGACACATAAACTTTATCGGCCTTCAACTGGTCGACTTCTATCCCTTTTCCATCGATGCGGTAGACTAGTTGATTTGACGCGAACGTGTAATTGAGCTGGACATCCAGCTCTCCAGCCGCCTGTCGGACAGATTGGACCTCTTTACTCAGTTTTCCAAGTGTCTCCCCAGCACTGGAACGGCTGATCTCACGAAGGTCGGCGAACAACGCATCAAGGTCGACGTTCATCCCTATTTGAAAACGATCGACAACTGTCCAATCCTTGAGTTTTAACAAAAAGCTGGAAGGGTGAATATTTCCCAGATGCGTCAGACGATGGTCAATATGAACAGAGATAATAGAATGCTCATCATTGTCCCGCTCCATCTGCGTCTTACCCACAAAACGCACAAGGTCCCTTGATTGGTCGCCGATCCAAAAATCGAATGAAGACCGCGCCTCTGCCAAATCATCGAACTTGATATGATCGCCGTACAGCTGATAACCCGTTGCGATATTTTCAACCTGAATATCGCCGCGAAGATTGGAAATCTGAAACAAGCGGTTGATATGGTCATAACCGAAGTTCAATTGCAGGCCGTTAAGCCCTGTGCGGCCCAAAGGATCGACATAGATGCTCCCCTCCCGGATCTGCCCTTTAAGAATCGCTTCCAATGCAAAATCCTCGGGCACAAAGGAGAGTTTGAAATATGCCCCTTCGTCCATCAGCTCGACGTTTCCATCCATCGGCATTTGCAAGAGCCATAAATCGGGATCAAACTGAGCAAAGATCTGTTGGATGCTTTTTAAGCCCCCTTTTACATTCCTCACTCTGATCTCGAGATCGAAGACATCATCATCAGGTTCGTGAAAGTCGATATCGATATCACCGGCCATGCGCAGACCGCAGCATTCTGTCTCTATCTGTGTCAAATGCACTTTTTTCCCCTCCATCGTCACTTGCATGTCGACAGGAGTAAAAAGAAGCCCGGTATTTTTTTCCGTATAAGTCGCACCACGAAGAGGGATGGCCCCGTAATGGGTCCCTTCTCTGAAATCAAAATAGTGGGCAGCTAAGGAGTGCTTGCCGCCGCCGATCTTTCCCGCAGTGATCTTGAGGAAGTTGTTCTCCATCACAACATCCCTGGCATCGTATTCCACAGTCAGTATATTCTGATCGAACCCGCCCTTAAAACTCCCTGTCCCAGACAAACGCATCTGCTCTTTTGGAAAGAGAAACGGCGCCGCGAAACGCTCAAGGTCCATATCCATTGCCTGGAACCAGCCTTTTCTCAGAACAAGGCCCGCGATCCCTGTCTCCGCCCGAATCCAATTCGCTTCATAAAGGACAGCTGGCGACGCGATTGGCGGAAGGACCGTTTTCATCACCTCTGCGCCGACATTTTCCCAGTAAGAGGCTGCCAGATGATCGGCCGGCCAACTGCGCCATAACTTTTCCGAACTCTTTTCCAGATGAAATCCGAATGCGAAGATCTGTTCGGCGAGCCGCGCCTCCCCCTCAACCATCAGTCGGTCGTTTTTCAGCGACACTCCCGCCTGGATATCCAGATTTTCCGAAGAAAACGTTTGAAGGAAATGGGTGCGGAAATGCACTGGAAGAAAAGGGGCGATCCTTTCCGAAGGCCCCGAGAAATCTACCTTGACAACTTTATCTTTTGCCGTCCAGTCGATCCCCACTATTCCTTTGAGCCCTGCGAACTCACCGCGCATTTCGGACTGCTGCACCACGCCCTCCCGCACTCGAAGCTCTGTGCGGATATCGTTCAGACAGCACAACCTCCCCGAAAGAGTCTGGGAGATCAAACGGCCATCGGAAATATTGAAATCGGCGTTGATCGTTTTCAGGGGGTCGTCTTCCAATAAATGGATGGTGAAATCGCCTGTCACTTTTTCGACGTTGGCGGAAAGTTCCAGCGTGGGAGCGTCAACACCCAGCCCTTCGACTTTCACGTCCCGGATATCGAGATCGGTCAATTGCCATCCGATCATCGACGCAAGTCCGGAAGCGTTCATCGAACCGCTTTGAACCTTGAAAGAACTCCAGTCGGAAGAGTAGCGCGCCAACACCTCCTGAACAAAAGCGAACTCATGAGGGCCTACATTTTCGATCTGCAGTTCCGCCTGATGTTTCTTTGGCCCTAATTGTTCAGCAATAAACCGGACGACAGTTTCACCGCCAGTTTCCGAAAAAAGGCGGACGGCCACATCAAGCGCAGCGTTCCTCTTATCGACCAGGCGCCCCTCTCCTTCCAGAGACAAACGGAAATCGCAAAGTTCATGAAAACACTCGCTTTCCATATCGATGATCACTGTGCGTTCAGGCCGGAAGTAGATGCCGCCGCCAAGGTTCTCGATCTTCCAAAAGGGCTTTCCCTCCCGGTGGAAAGCGAGTGAAGTCCCCTCAAGGAACTCCACCTTCCCCTCCAGCGAAGGAAGCGCTCCTTTTACATGGCTCATATGGAGGTCGAGTATGGCGTCGCGCACTTCTCCGGTGATCTTTTTTTCGGGATGGTCAAAGACGAGATCGATGAGATGGGCTTTTCCAACAGCATAAGGAGCCTGGTCTGCCGGCCATGTCATCTCGACATTCCCGTCGATCATTCCGCTGACGATCTCCCACCCCTTTAATGGATGTCCTGCCGCCTCGAACCCTCTGGCGATTTTTCCGCATCCGACCTGGTGGAAGTTCAGCCCTGTCGAAATCCCGTCATCACTCCTTTTTGCCAGATCGAGGCGGAACGCGTTTTTTTCCCTGTCGTTCTCATCCAGCCAGACAGATAAGGTGAGGTTCTGCCCGTCTTCCCTGCTTGAAGCGGCCAGTCGAAAAGCGGCCGACTCCCTATTTTTCCCGTCCACATTCCAGGAAGCGCGCCCATTTTGGATTTCACAGGAACTCTGCACGTTCATCATCCAGAAGGGAAGCTCCTTCGGCAGCAGGTCGGCAAACAACGAGCCCAGGTCTGCGGTCTTGTCCCCGATGGCAATTTCTGAATCGTCGACGACCAGATGAACGGAGACCCACTGTTGAAACGGATGCCACTCAAAAGTCATCTGCAACTGGTTTGCTGTCAGGGTAACATCTTGTCTGTTGATCTTAAGAGATTTAATGATCCAGGCATCCCCTTCTTTAGAGATCCCCTCATAGGACAGAGGGACCCCGAACCGATTGATTGTGTACTGGTTAGCGGAATATGTCAGCAGGCTACCGAACAGGTAGTGCCAGGTCAGCGCCAGCGTTGCGAGAAGGAGAAGAGGAGTTAGGATCAGAAGCTTTTTCTTCATTCGGCCCGTCTGCGGAAGAAATATTAACGGGATTTTATCCTCTTTTCCCCCTTTATGTATAGCCCTTATTTTTTTTAAATACATCATAGACATACACTTTTTTCTTTGAGTTTTCCTACGCTTTTGCTAGCCTAGCATTTAGAAATGATTGCACGATTGGACTAAGCACAATGCTAAGAAAACTTATGGATTATCAGCTTTCCTTTGTCGAAAAAGGAAAACCGCTGCATTTTTTACGCCCCCTGGTCACCGCGGGAGACACGTTTTTTTACGAAGCTCCCTTCAATACCAAAGGAGGGCCTCATATACGGGACGCCATTGATATTAAGCGATGGATGATCATGGTCGTCGTCGCGTTGATCCCCTGCATCCTGTGGGCCTTTTGGAATACGGGGCTTCAAGCGGTCGTCTACTCAAGCGGAAACTTCAAGCTCATGGACGCCTACCTCGCCAGCACCGCCTCCGCAGCCGATTATCTGGCATTTGTGAGCAAAGACAACCTGTGGATGAAAATCCTTGGAACAGGATTTACCATCCTGTTCCCGGTCATCCTGATCTCATACGCCGTCGGAGGAATGATCGAAGCGCTCTTTGCTGTGGTCAGGGGACATGAGATCTCCGAAGGGTTCCTCGTGACCGGTATCCTCTATGCGTTGATCCTCCCTCCCACGATCCCGTGGTGGATGGTGGCAGTCGGAGTCGCCGTCGGCGTGATCTTTGCCAAAGAGGTGTTCGGCGGATCCGGAATGAATATCGTCAACCCCGCCCTCGCATGCCGCGCCTTCCTCTTTTTTGCGTACCCTGGAAAAATGTCCGGCAACGTCTGGGTGGGTAGCAACCCCGCGACCGTCCGCGACAGCCTGTTGAAAATGAACCAGGACAGCGGCCTCGGCCCGCTTGACGGCTACTCCCAGGCGACCATGCTGGCCAAATTCAATGTGCCTCCCGAAATCAAACGGGTGCATGTCGACGCCATCGCTACAAACAATCTAAGCGACAAGGTCGGGACATTCGAAACGATAAAAGCCCAATTCGCTAAGTGGACATCTGCCTCCGAGCAAACCGCCTCTTTGGGTGAACTGACCAAAGAGCAGATGCAAAGCTTTGTCACAACCCCCTTTGCCGAAGGAGGCCTGGGACTTTCTCCCGGCTATTACGAAGACGCCTATCATTTCTCGAGCCTGAACTACGGGTTCGGACACAATGGGGACTGGAGCTTTTTCTTCGGCGATATGCTGGGAAGCATGGGCTCCACATCCGCTTTCTGCTGTCTTTTAGGAGCTCTTTTCCTGATCTGGACAGGGATCGGGTCCTGGAGGACGATGGCCGGCATGTTCCTCGGCGCATTCCTCACAGCCTCCATCTTCCAGCTGGCCTCCACTTATTTGGGCGCTGACCACGGAGCATGGGCCCCCGCGCAGTTCGGATTTCCCGCGTACAAACATCTGATCCTTGGAGGACTAGCCTTTGGAGCCGTCTTTATGGCGACCGACCCCGTTTCCTCCCCTGATATGTACGCGGCAAAATGGGTCTATGGACTCTTTTGCGGCCTTGTAACCGTTGTGATCCGAGTGATCAACCCCGCCTTTCCAGAGGGAGTCATGCTTGCGATATTGATGGGCAATGTCTTTGCCCCTCTATTCGACTATTACGCCGCTATCTATTACAGAAAAAGGAGAACGAGCCGTGTCAGAACAGCAGCCGCAGCCTAATCGAGGGCCTTCAGACCTTCAGGTCATTGGCTTTGTCGTTATTCTCAGTTTCGTATGCGCCCTTGTCCTGGCAGTCCTGGCAAGCGCTTTGAGGGTTCCTCAGGAAGTTGCCCAGGAACTTGACAGAAGTGAACAGATGATGATCGCGGCCAGAGTATTCACCCACGAAGGCTATTTTCAGATCCAAAACGACAAAGGGGAGTACGTGCCCGCCAAATACGCCGGAGACGGCAGGCTGGTTGCCGGCACCGAAGAAGACATCGCCACCAGCAATGAGATCCTCGACGTCTACAAGCACCGCTTCATTCCTACCTTGGTCGATGGCAAAGGAAAAACCGAAACATTCAAAGAAGCGGGGATCGACGAGGAGAAGTATCTGGCCGACTACAAAAAGTCCGGTTACTACAGGCAACCGGAAAAATTGATCTACAAGATTCTCCCCAACCCGACCAATGGAAAGGGAGAAGATCCCCAGCCGATCGGGTATGTGATCCCTGTGAACGGCTTTGGGCTCTGGGACGCCATCTACGGCTACCTCGCCGTCGAACCTGACGGAGAGACAGTGATCGGCATCTCATGGTACGAACAAAAAGAAACACCAGGACTCGGCGCGAACATTGCTGAAGAGTCATGGCAAAAAGAGTTCTACGGCAAGAAGATCTTCCAACCAAATTCGGAAGGGCAGATCAACCAGAAGACAGCTCCTGTCGGGATCACTGTCGTCAAAGGGAAAGTTGCAGAAGTTCTGGGAACCTCTCCCAAAGCGGAGGCGGCCGTGGACGGCATGCCAGGAGCGACGCTGACAGGCAACGGCGTGACGAACGCCTATCGGGACGTCCTTGCCGCTTATCGGCCGTTCTTTATTAAAATTCACGATAAAACGGAGACGCAATAGATGTCTAAACCCACAGCTGTCAGCTATTTCAAAGAACAACTCTGGCACAGCAACCAGATTCTCGTTGCCATTCTCGGAATCTGTTCCGCGCTTGGGATCACCAATCGGTTGTCGGTCGCGATCACGATGGGGCTGTCTGTGACCTTTGTCACCGCCTGTTCCTCCTTTTTCGTCTCCCTGTTGCGTAATGTCACTCCGGACAGCGTCCGGATGATCACGCAGCTTGCGATCATTTCCGTTTTTGTCACGATCATCGACCAATTTTTGAAAGCGTACATGTTTCCCCTCTCCAAAGTGATGAGCGTCTTTGTCGGTCTGATCATCACGAACTGCCTTGTAATGGGAAGAGCGGAGAGCATGGCGAAAAACGTCACCCCCTTTCCCGCCTTTATGGACGGACTTGGAGCAGGAGCCGGCTACATGATCGTGATCTGCGCCGTCGGCGCCATACGGGAGTTCTTCGGCTTCGGGCAGCTGCTCGGCCATCAGATCGTTCCCCAGAGCTGGTACGCCACAACAGACGCTCCTTTTGGATATGAAAATTTTGCATTAATGGTCAGTCCTCCGGCCGCTTTCTTTATTTTGGGAGGATTTATTTGGATATATAACATCATCAGCGGTGAAGATCACCCGTAACGTTGAAGGAATCATCATATGTGGATGGCAAACTACGAACCGATCAACCTTTTTGGACTGCTCATTCAGGCTGTGTTTATTGAAAACTTCCTCCTGGCGAACTTCCTGGGCATGTGCACCTACCTGGCATGCTCGTCCCGACTGAAAACCGCCAACGGGCTGGGAGTCGCTGTTGTCTTTGTCTTGACAATGGCAGGCACCCTCAACTGGTTTGTCCACCGCTTCGTCACCGGGACCGGCGCGCTCTCATGGCTAAGCGTGTTCGGCATCGACGCCTCCGGCATCGACTTGAACTTCCTGGAATTCCTTCTCTTCATCTCCGTGATCGCCGCTTTCGTGCAAGTTGTGGAGATCGTGATTGAAAAAGTCTCTCCGGCGCTCTACATGTCCCTGGGGATGTACCTTCCGTTGATCACGGTCAACTGCGCGATCCTGGGCGCCTGCCTGTTCGCCGTGACAAGAAACTACCCCTTTTTCCCCAACCTTGTCTACGTCTTCGGCTCTGGCCTTGGTTGGTGGCTGGCGATCGCCCTGATCGCAGCGATTCGGGAAAAGCTTGCGGTCTCGAACGTAGTACCTGCGATTAAAGGGATGGGCATCACGTTTATCGCGACCGGACTGATGTCGATGGCTTTTTCCGGATTTACAGGGATCAAACTCGCCAACCCCTCGGGGGGAGAAGAAACAGAAGAGGCAAAAGCTGCGGTGATCGAACAAGAGGCGTCGCCCATTGCCAAGTCCTGACGAAAGCATTGAGAACTTTTGCAAAGAGATCATCGCTTACCTACGGCAAACGCAGCAACATTCCCCTGTTCCTCCCCATAAACCTTCAACGCTGAACGCCCCTCAAACGTTAGGCCTGATCAAAAAAACCCAGATCAGTGTAGGGGAAAAGATCCGGGAACTGCTTGAATCCGGGAAAGATGAAGAGAAGCTTCTCAATCTCTATGTCATTGACAGCACCCTTTACCAGCTGCACCATCAGAACGATCAGAAAGAGATCGCCGTCCTTAAAAAATTATGCGCGTCGATCAAAACTGCGCTGACCAAGCAGCTGACCGAGATCAAATCGAAGAGAAAAGCCGCGGAAGAGCGCTTCGAAAAGCGGGTCAAATGGAGCAACCGCATGCGGGTGCTTTGCTACATTGTCGGCGCCGTTTGCGCGGTCCTTGGGTTTACCAACCCTGACGACGTCACCATCTATCTCTCCATCACGCTTTTATGCCTGACGCAGATCTTTCTATTCAGCGACCTCTGGATCGGTGGGGCTAAGACGAACAAGGACAGGGTTTTCAAGGCGAACGACCCGGTCGCAGCTTCCGCCGCCTTGACCTTCTTATCACCTGATCACCTCATCGTCTTGCTCGAGCCCCCTTCCTATACCCCTGAATATCAGGAGCGTTTTGTGCGCATGCTTGTCGATCTCGCGATTGCCTGGGGTTGGATACCTGATGAAGAGGTCGAGATTGAAGACCTCATGGAAAACAGCCAAGTCGCTTTGGAAGAAGCCTACTCGATTCTTCCCCGATCAATGGATCCTGCCTGGATAAAAAAATGGCGCTTATCCTTTGAAGAGATCCAGCTAGGCCTTCATCACCTTTTTGGGGACACCCTCTATCAGTTCAACCAGAAAATCAAAGAAAATCTCCAATATTACTATGAATGTTTCTCAGAATTGCGGGAATCAGAGCTGGGGAGGCATCTTCAACAGTTCTTAAAAAAGACCAAATACCTCTAATTTTCGCATCTTTACAATCTTTTAATTATAAAACATAATTTTTTATCATCTCGAAGTTAAATTTATTTATTGATAATGACTGCAAAAAATTGTTATAATATTACTAGGTAATGATAATTAAGAAAATAATGAGGGTTGAGAGATGAGTCATGATTATAACGCCGCTTCAGGCGGAACCGGTCCAGTATATGGTCAGCAGCCAACAGATGCCACCACAGGAGGAGACCTAAAAAAAGACGCAGTAGATTCTGGAAAATTAAAGGGAGTCAGCGAGCAAGCGATCCATGGCGGAGCTAATCATCAATCATTGGTTCCAGGTTCAGTAAGCGATAGACATTCAGCCACAGAACAACCACCTGAAGGAAAAGGCGCTGTTCGCGCGGGTAATATTGCCGAGAGAACTGGAGTAAAGCAGCCGCAGACTCAAACACATAAAGAACGCGCTGCCGGCCTTTTGGAAAGAATGGGGATTTCTCATGACTATAGTTCCGGTAGGCCCCCTCATATTTCTGAGAGTAAAGCCCAGGCATATCAATTGACCTCAGCTGAGCTCAATGTTCTCAAGAACCCGACAATAGTCGATGCCCTTGGATCAAAAGGAACCGCTCTACTTGAGTCGATAGCTGGAAAGCTTCCACGCCCTGGCGGAGATGCTGGTACGCAAAGCTCTTCGATGGAAAATAGATACCAAGGAATGCCTGAGGTGCCAGCAGACCATGCACCTGCTGCCCCCACAACTGAAACTCCTGCACCTCTGCCAAAATTCGGCCCGCCTCCATCAGATCCGGTTGCGAGACAGCAACAGATCATCAAACATATGAAGGCAGTAGCCAAACAAAACCCTGAGCTTAGAAACATAAACGGGGAGCGTTTGCAAGATCTTTCCGAAAAGGAATTAATTAGTAGTTTTCACACTGGTGCAGCCAGTACTATGTCACGTGGCGTGCTTGAATCAGGAAGCCTATTATTATTAAACAAACCCGCGGATACGACGAGAAAAATGCCTGATATGGTCGGCAAAATGTTTGAAAAGATCGAACAACAGATCGGCATGGAACGGGATGCTAAGGCCCCTGGCGACTCTAGCCCCCCTTCTAAACCTTTGCCAACACCACCTTCCGATAGTCAAGATGCATCTTCTAGTCGGACAGGGTCGACTACCTGGACCAGAGCACCAAACATTCCTTCCTCCTCAAGATCCTCGCCATTTTTAAGGAGACAACGTACCGGAACACCATCAATGGGATCCCGCTCTTCCGGTGTTGACCTCTCGAGAGAAGCCTCCTCATCCAGCACGGCTCCTCAATCATCTTCAGGTAGAATCAGAGGCAATATTGATCAATTCATCGCAAAAGCCAAATCAGAAGGTAATGGAGCTGAGAAAGCACAAATATTAAAAGATGGAATTGCATCTCTTGGAAGTTCGATCGCAACAGAAGGTTTAGATGCCCGTGAAGTTCAAGAACAGGTACTTGGAAGTATATTAGATAGTGGTATATTAACGACCATTCCTTCTGAATTTCATGGAGATATTATGGCGACCGCTGCACATTTAGGCGCGAGAGCAACTGCTGAAGCCCAAGGGAAAATTACCGATAGATCTGTCCAAAAAGCAACGGATGAGCTCGACAGAAAAGTAAGTAAACATGAAGGGAACCCGAAAAAAGCCGCAGCTCGATTTTCTGAGGGATTATCTGATCTGGCTAAAGCTTTAGGACGCCTGGACCCAGCAACAAAACAAACAAATGCTGCAGCTGTAAAAGCGGAAGCCACTAGAGTATTGAATGATGCAAAACTACCTCCGGGAGTAAAAGCAGAATTGAGAGAACAAATTGACCGCCTGGCAGGGGATAGGGTCACATCGGAAATGAGTCCTCAAGATGCTGTTAAAGTTACCCAAAGTGCAATAAGTTCGGAAATGAAGTATACACAGGTAAAAAGAGCTAAAATTGAACATATAAGATCCCAAGCAATGGAGCTCCGTGGAGAAATCAGGAGCTTGAAAGATCAGAAAAGTACATTTATCACAGACCAAAAAGGAATGGAAGATGCAATAGAGAAACTTAACGAGCTATCCACCCTTACTGAACAATTGGAAGCCTTCGAAAGAGATGGAACGGTCCCAGACGATATAGATAAAAACGATCAAGAAGCAGTAGGCGAATGGAGTGCCCAAGTTAAAAGAGATGTGGTGCGACTTACAGGACAGAAAGAAAGCCTTGAAAAGACAAGAGATCTGCATATTACTAACTACGGCAAAGGCAGTTTAGAAGAAGCAAGGCGAGTATTGAACAGCAATATTGGAGGTCTTGATGATCAAATTGGCAAACTTGAAGAACAGGTTAAAAGCATATCATCAGAAATAGCCGATATCATTAAGGACATGCAGGACAGCACCACAAGGCTTGCTAAACTTACGGGAAGTTTGAATGAGTATCTTACTAGAAAAGATCCCAAGGGTGATCAGAAAGCATATGAACCAGTATTTTCCGCAATGTGCCAATCCTATACTTCCGCTGTAGCGTTGGCCAATGGTCATACACCACCAGATCTGGATAATCGGGAATATGAACTTTTTGCCGTCTTGCATAGTCGCTCTTCCGCTCTACAAGAAAACCTGGATTGGGACGCATACGAAAACCCTAATGTTCCTAATGATCCTAAGGCTGAAAAAGGTGCTGACGGTCAGAAAACAGGTAAAACCATCCCCGGTCTGAAAACAGCCCCTGAATACGGCTTCAAAAGTGCAGCAACTTTTAACAACGAAGCAGGACTACAAATTGCAAACGATATCATCCATAACAGTCGAAGTCGAAAAGAAGTCTTCGCCAAAATCGAACAATACAACCGTGTAGGTTCAGCTCTCTACCAAGTTGGAAGCATAGAAGCAGCTGTTGCAGTAACCGCCGGACTTTCACTGTCTCCCGTAGCGAGACTTGCACAAAGAGATTATCTACCTAGAAAAGATACACCGATCTCAGGTGATTTACTGAAAGTCAGAAATGGAGGGAATTCTTATAGCAACTACCGTGAACCATTTGCCCAAGGGATAGAGGAAGGAGGAACACCCCTTACTTATATTGGATACCTATTATCCGACCGCACGTTTAACGATGAGGGGGGAGGAGACCCTGCAAGATTAAGAGCGCTTTCCGAGTCTCCAAAAAGCGTACAGCAAAGAATCCGAAGTATCACTCGCTCAACAGGCCAAATTGAACCTCGTGCATCCTCTCCACTATCCCCAACATCACCTCTTGCTGATGATAAAACATTGAATGACAAATCAAACGAAATGTTTCCAAGACAAACATGATGATCATATTTTCAAAATATTGACAATTTCATCAACCCTCGATAGATTAAAATTATTATTTACCTATTGAGGCGATCATGGCAGCAACTGTTGAAGAAAAATCCAGAGTAGAATCCCTTCCCATCCTGAGAGAATCCCTTCCCGGATCCCCTGAACTAGTAAGAAAAGTCGATCATTTTGTCAGTGAATTTCCCTGGAACGGTCCCGATCGCTACCGCCCGAAAATCTACCGACAACGACGTGAAGAGCTCATGGCCAACCTCCCCTCTAACGCTCCATTGCTTGTCGCCGGCGGAAAGGAGTTCACCCGCAACCTTGACGTTGAATTCCCCTTCCGGCAGGAAAGCGACTTTTACTATCTCACTGGATTCGACGAACCGGATGCAGCCGCCATCATCGAATACAGCAGATACACTCTCATTGTCCGCCCTAGAGATCCCGAAAAAGAGCAATGGACCGGCTACCGCGCCGGAACTGAAGGAGCCAAAAAAAACTACGAAGCCACTCACGCACACCCGTCTGACGAACTGACTGCCACAATCGAAGCGGTATGCAAAGAAGCGAAAAAAGTCTTTTTTATCCCTGCCGTTGCCAACACTGCCCTAAACGAAAAAATCCAGACTATACTGAAGTCTACAGGAGTCGAGTGTGTCGATGTAAGCGATCGCGTGCATAAGCTGCGCCTGGTCAAAACGCCCTATGAGATCGCCCTGCTCAAACAGGCAAACATCATCACCTGGAAAGGGCACGTCTCTGCAATGGTGGACGGAAAACTGACACGAGAGATGATGGAAAGGGATCCCAAACACGCTCGCGGAAGAAACGAAGGTGAGATCCGCGCCAGCCTCGAGTCAGCATTTACCCGAGGCGGAGCCCCGAGAGTTGCCTATCCATCCATTGTCGCATCAGGGGCCAATGGAACTATTTTACACTATGTCGCCAACAACGCCTATGCACAGCCCGGCGACCTGGTTTTAATCGATGCCGCCTGCGAATATGGCTACCAAGGAGCCGATGTCACCCGTACCTGGCCTGTTTCCGGAAGGTTCACTCCGGAACAGCGAGCGATCTACGAAATCGTCCTCAACGTACAAAAAACGGGGATAGAAGCAACTCGTTCAGGCGCAACGATCGAGGAGATTCATGACCACTGCGCGCGACTCCTGACAGCATCACTTGTTGAATTGGGGATCATGAAAGGAAATGTCGACAAGCTTGTCGAAGCAAAAACCTATCGGCAGTTCTTCCCCCATTCCATTGGACATTTCCTGGGAATGGACGTTCACGATGTCTGCGGGGAAAAGGATCAGGGAGCATACAAACAGGTAAAACTTGAACCTGGGATGGTAATCACCATCGAGCCCGGCATCTACATCAAAAAAGATGACGAGACTGTCGACCCCAAATGGCGGGGAATCGCAGTCAGGCTCGAAGACAACATCGTGGTGACTGAAGGAGACCCCATTAACCTGTCTGGGGAAACACCCAAGGAGGTAGATGAGGTCGAAGCGATCATGAATGGATAGCATTAAAGAAGCCTTTGAATATTTCGACCTAAAGGCTCCATCTGTATCCTCTTGGTCGGTGGGTCAGCAGCTGGAGCACATCCTCCTTGCCAATGAGTTTGTTCTCGGCCAAATATTGAGCAACTACACGAGAACAAGTGATCGCTCAGAAAAGACGGGCTGGATCCTCTATCTCATCTTATGGACAGGTTATATTCCACGTGGAAGAGGGAAATCTCCTAAAGAGATCATCCCTGAAATACGATCAAAGCAGCAATTGGAAAAGAAACTCCAGCTAGTTGAGGACCTGAAGAATGAAGTTGAAAAGAAGAGGGCTGTCATTGAACAAAGTCTTTACGGTTTCCCTCACCCCTTATTCGGTATGATGACCGTTAAGCAATGGCTCAGGTTTAATGATATTCATACGCGACACCATCTCAAAATCATCAGGGACATTGTCAAGTCTTCCCATTAACTAACTCTAAAGGTTCTCTTTGCGTCTCCGCGTCTTGAGCGAGTACAGCGAGCGGGCGTTTATGAAACGATCCGTAAATTGCTATTTGTTCATTGTTCTTGCGAGACAAAAGTGCTCATTTTCAAATTATGATCAGTCTACATCTTTATTTTCTCTTTATAAAATCATTAAATTAAAAAACAATATTGATAAAATAATTATAAATTGTTATAATTAATGATAGGTTATGTTTTTAATCAAGGAAGGAACCAATGGGCATTGAAGGTAATCAAGCTTCCTTTTCTCTAGGAGGCCATCGTAGTCTGGATGCATTGAACAAGAATGTCACAGAACAGCCAGGAAAGACAGAAAAACCTGCACAGACCGGGAGTACTAGTGGAGTTGGGGATGTTTCTTCGAAACCTCCTGTTGATAAAGGCGCAGTTAGAATAGCTGGTCTAAGTGGAGCACTAACAGGTCTGGATCAAGGAAATTTAACCCTGGATCGTCATCAAGTTGCAAAAGACCCCCAAACACCAGGACGTCGCCGTGCGAGTTCAATTGGAGAAGATCAACTGCCTGCATCAAGCTCACAAGGAGCAAAATTCCAAAAAGCCCATGTATGGAAGGGGCATACAAAACGATCTGGCGTGATTGCAGGGTCGAGCAGACTTCCAAACGGGATTAAAAATAAAATTAATAACATGATTGAAGGAGCTAAGAAGGCAAAAACGCCGGAAGATAGTGCCCAAATCATTATGAACTCTATCGACTCGGTTGGGAGCAATCGAGGAGGAATAGATGGCAAACAGTTAAAGGAACAGTTGGAATCAGCACTATTGGATAATAACTTGCTAGACGACTTATCGATGGACGATCAAATGAGTATCATTTCACATTTAACTATCCTGGGAGACCGCCATTAACCGATCGCGCAGCCGTCAAATTTGAATAATGACGGAACAAATATACGCACTATCTTCAACAATCAACAGCAAGCACACTGTTCAGAGGATGCTTTCAAGATAGGCTCTTTGGCCGCTTTTACCTCGTCCAACCGCGTTGCCGGCATACTGTGAGGAGCGCTCTTCACCAATTCCGGATCGGAATGAATCTCCTCAACGATCTTTTCCATCACCTCAACAAAATGATCCAATGTCGCTAGCGATTCCGATTCCGTAGGTTCGATCAACATGCACTCCTTCACAATCAACGGAAAATATATTGTCGGAGCATGAATTCCGTAGTCAAGCAACCGTTTGGCAATGTCAAGCGCCTTGACCCCTTTATCAAGATAGTTGTCCGCCTGCACGACAAACTCGTGCATGCAGGGCTGAGAATAAGGGATCGTGAACAGATGCCCAAGACGCGCTTTGAGATAGTTGGCGTTGAGCACGGCCATCTCCGCAATCCTGCGCAATCCATAAACGCCATGAAGCTTCATGTAGAGATAAGCGCGCAGGTAGATCGCAAAGTTCCCATGAAATGAGGAGATCTCTCCGATCGATGTTCCATTGCTCCATTCAATCCCGTAGCCATCCTGTTCTTCGCGAACGCGGGGAACAGGCAGGTAAGGCTCCAGCCGTTTTTTGCACAGCACAGGTCCCGATCCCGGCCCTCCTCCGCCATGAGGAGTGGAAAAAGTCTTGTGCAGGTTGATGTGCATGACATCGAAGCCCATATCTCCGGGACGGACGATCCCCATCATCGGATTGAGGTTGGCCCCGTCGTAATAAAGAAGCCCGCCCGCTTCATGCACAATCTGAGCGATCTGCATGATGACCGGACTGAAAAGGCCGACAGTATTAGGGTTGGTCAACATCAGCCCCGCTGTATTTTCCGAACAAGCTGCTTTTAATTTTTCAAGATCGATGTCGCCGTTCTCATCGGTAGGGATCGAAACAGTCTTAAACCCAGCCATCACAGCAGTCGCAGGATTCGTGCCGTGCGCGCTGTCTGGGATCAACAGCTCATTGCGGTGCGACTCCCCTTTCTCCCGATGGTACGCGGCGATCATGCGTATGCCGACAAATTCGCCTTGCGCACCGGCGTTTTGGTTGAGGGAACCGGCCTCCATTCCGCAGAGATCGCAAAGGAAAGCGAGCGTCTCATCGATCAATTGTAAATTACCCTGTACCATTTCATCAGGCGCCAAAGGGTGGGTCCGCGTAAAACCGGGCAAAGCTGCCGCCCACTCGTTGACGCGTGGATTGAGCTTCATCGTGCAGCTGCCCAACGGATAGAAGTGGGTATCGATCCCCATGTTGCGTTGAGCAAGTCCGGAATAGTGTCGCGTGAGATCGATCTCAGATACTTCCGGCAATGGGATGGGGGTCTCTCTGAGATATTCCTGAGGGGGTTGAAAAGAGGTAAATGCCTCATCCTCTTTAGGAAGGCTGTACGCCTTCTGCCCTTTTTGTGATTTTTCGAATAGCGTTTTAACCACGTCCAGCCACCTCGATCAAACGGTCCAATTGCTCTTTACTTTTCTTTTCCGTAGCGCAGACGAGAAGATGGTTTTTCATATTGGGGAAATAACGCTCCAAAGGGAGCCCTGGAACGATTTTCTCCTTTTCGCACCGCTCGATCAACGCGTCCAACGGCCCTTCCGTCCGGATGACAAACTCGTTGAGGTGGGGCGCGTTCGAATAAGCCGATATCCCGGGAATCGCCGTAAGTTTCTCTTTGAGATAGGCGCTTCTCTGATAATTTGTCAGCGCCAGTTTCTTCACACCTTCAGGGCCATACCAAAGGACGCCCAAAAGCGTTGCCAAGGCTGCCAGCGCCTGATTCGAACAGATGTTCGAGGTTGCCTTTTCCCGGCGGATATGCTGTTCCCTTGCCTGCAAGGTGAGGACAAATCCCCTTCTTCCTTCGGTATCGAACGTCTCGCCGACAATCCGGCCGGGCATCTGCCTGACCAGCCCCTGACGACAGGCGATATAACCGACATAAGGACCTCCAAACTGCAATGGAAGGCCAAAGGGCTGCATGTCGCCAACAGCGATATCAGCTCCCAGCTCACCAGCTGACTGGTAAAGGCCATAAACAAGGGGGTTGGCGCATAAGATAAACAGGGCTTCATGTTTTTTAACGCGTGCGGACACCTCTTCCATCTGATCGATCACGCCGAAGAAATTAGGATATTGCAAAAGAACGCAAACCGTGTCCTCATCAACAGCCTCTTCCAGAAAATCGATGTCCAGCGTGCCGTCTGAACGAAAGGGAACTGTCACCAGATCCACATCCTGGCTCTCCAAATATTGGTCAACCACTCCACGGTAATGGGGATGCAAAGAGGCCCCGATCAACACCTTGCGCCGCTTTTTCTGCTGGCGCTTGGCCATCAGCACGGCTTCAGCACAGGCGTTGGCCGCATCGTACACAGAAGCATTGGAAACATCCATACCTGTCAAGGCGCAGACTGCTGACTGGAACTCAAAGATGGTCTGCAGCATCCCCTGAGAGGCTTCCGCCTGATAGGGAGTGTAGGCGGTCAGGAATTCTGATTTTTGACAGATCGCTGAAAGATAGGCAGGAGTGTGATGGTCATAAGCTCCGGCGCCGAGATAATGGTCAAAAGAGGGAAACGTGTTTTTCGCTGCAAGGGCTTCCATGTGGCGCATCCCCTCATACTCTGAAAGGCCGTCATCTTTTACTGGAGGATCGAGCTGGATGGCTTCAGGAATAGCCGTCAGCAAGGAATTGATATTCTCCACGCCGATCGCCTGAAGCATCTCCTTTGCCTGTTCCCCTGTATTGGAAACAAAATCCATCGTTACTGCACCGTCTCCAAATACTCAGATTCGTTCATCAGCTGATCAAGCTCTTCCATCTTTTGTATTTCGATCTTGAACAGCCAGCCGTCTTCCATCGGCGATTGATTGATCTCTTCAGGCTTATCGTTCAGCGCTTTGTTGACCTCGACAATTGTTCCGCCCACGGGCGCGTAGATGTCCGCCGCAGCTTTCGTCGATTCCAGCACAGCGACCTCATCGCCAGCGTTCACTTCCGTGCCGACCTCAGGAAGTTCAACATAGACAATATCGCCCAGCTCTTTTTGCGCGTAGTCGGTCACTCCGACAGTTCCAATATTGTCTTCCAAATCGATCCATTCATGTGATTCAGTATACTTCATGGTTCTTTCCTCCAAAATGGTAAGGGGACAACTTCAGCTTGGACGCGCTTTCCCCTGATGTCAATTTCGATATTTTCACCTTGTTCAAGTTTCCCATCAACTAAAATCATCGCGATTGCTTGTTTTAGGCTTGGGGACATCGTTCCGGATGTGACTTCTCCAATCTGCCGTTCCCCTTTGAAAACTCTGTAGCCTTCTCGTGCGATTCCCCTTCCTTTAAGGACCACACCACTTTCCTGACGTTTCTTTCCCTGGGACTCAAATTTTTCCAGAGCCTCCTTGCCGAGGAAGTCCTCTTTGTCGAGCTTCACTGTCCACGAGGCGACAGACTCTGTCGGAAAAATATCGTCGCTCAACTCATGGCCATAGAGCGGAAAGCCCATTTCCAAGCGGAGCGTGTCGCGAGCGCCCAGGCCGATCGGCTGAATGCCGAATGCCTTTCCCTCTTCCAACGCCCAGCCCCATAGGGAAATAATCGCCTCCATTGGCCCATAGAGCTCAAACCCTCCGGAGCCCGTGTATCCCGTACCGGAAAGGATCACCTGATGCCCTTCAAATTCCACAGAAGCGAAACGCATCGGCCTGACGTTTTCCGCCTCAGGAAACAGCCTGGTCATCAATGGACGGGCGTTCGGCCCCTGGACAGCGAGGATACCATCCTGATACCGTTCTTCAATTGTCACATCGAAGCCCTCTGCCACTTTTTTCAAATGGTTGAGGTCCTTGTCGCGATTGCCGGCATTGACGATGATAAAAAATCTATCTTCTCCCTCTTTATAGACGATCAGGTCATCGACACACCCTCCCGATTGGTCGCACCAGACCGTGTAGGTGGCAGAGAAGTCTTTCTTCCCTGCAATGCGGTTGGTGGAGAGATAATCCATCAATTTTTCCGCTTCCGGCCCCTTAATGAGCACCCTCCCCATATGGGAGACATCGAAGATCCCGACATTTTCCCTGACGGCGATATGCTCCTGTATCACGCCACTGTACTGAACGGGCATCTCCCAGCCGGCAAAATCCACCATTTTCGCTCCCAGAGCAACATGGCGGTCGTATAATCCTGTTCTCATGAAATCATCCTCAGTTGGCTCCATAGCGAAGGCTGTTCTTCTAACCGATAATCGTCAGTTGTGACGGAGAAATGTTGAGATGCCCAGTAGTTGCGGTTCACGCGATAGGTAAACCCGATCCGTTGAAACTGTGCCGGGTCATATCCTGTCAGACATTCTCTTGGTACCCAGGCCATCAGTTCATACCCTTTGCTTTTCTTGTTAGCTTTCACCTTCAATAGCTCAGGATCGCAGAGCTCATGCCGGTCATCGGTCCGGAAATGGGTGATCTCCCCGGCCTGCACCCCTTCCATCGATTCCGGGAGGAAAAAGAAGTGGTGGCAGAACCGTGTGTTATACCCTGACGTTTTCACATCTCGGGTATCGATAAACACCTCGACACTGTCTCCGCGATAGACTTCGGGATAGTAGCAGCGCTCGATGGGGTGGTCAACTTTAAAGTAAAAGGCGAGGCCCGATTTACGCCATCCCATGCTGACTTCGGCAAAGTTCTCTTCTTCGCAAAGGATAGCTGTATCGGGGAGAAGGAACTCTCCCCGGTTCTTGCTCGTGATCGGAAACGGGTCTTTTCCCTCGCTCAGGCAACACACGTCAGCGCTTAGTTGAAAGAAGTTGACAGGTGTTACCGGGGCGAGTTCATGCACGAGATCACTCCTCTGGTTCCTGAGCAGGGTTCAAGTACTCCAATGAAAGCGCATTCTTTTCACGCATTTCAGCAACCAGTTTCTTCATATACACGTCTTGCGCTTCAAAGGACATCTCCCTTTGGGCGCGCATCACTTTCTCCATCACGCCTGCGCTGTCCACCTCATTTTTATGCTCTTCCACTCTGAAGAACGAGAGGTTGCCGTTAGCGCGTTTTTTAACGGATGTCCATTCCCCTGCTTTAAGGCTGAACGCCTCTTCTTCATCCATGGGAAGGTCTGGAGTGCTGCGGTCGCCGCTGTAGGGGCGCTGCTGCACTTTCCACTGTTCCTCAAGAGAAACGGAAGCGGTCAGGGCTTCATCACCATGCAATGACTGTACCTCAACATTCTCCTGAATGGATGAAGGATCAGCTTTGAACTGCTCCCTCAGCCCCCGCATATAGGGATATAGCCGCACAGTTGCCGCAAAATCAGCGATCATCTGCTTATTTTTCTCTTCCGGCGTTGTGACAGCTGTATAGTAATCTTTGACCGCTTGCAAAACATCCATAAAATAGAGTTCTGCCACTTGCT